>DAOTVZ010000001.1:0-18947 GCA_034436045.1 Ktedonobacteraceae bacterium
ATCCACCACCATAGTGTATAGGGAAAATAGCAGAGCGACCGTAAAGAGGCCCCTCTACGAAAAACGGGTGGAGCGACATTGTATCATATAGGGGCGATCCTGGTGGTTGCTTTGCTTGCCACGCGCGATGCAAAAATCCGACGAAAACCCGATATGGTTGCTCTTGACAGACAATATTTCCTCTGCTATGATCTTCATATCAGGATATACGTATATGATTTTATGAAAGGTAAGAAACAACCCGATGGAAACGCGCTCAGCCTCTGATCATTTTGCAGACTCTCTCCTACAGCAGCCGGATACCTCTCGTGTGCGGGAGGGAAGCCCATCGCCATTGGTAGTCAGCGATGCCGATCTTTATGCCCGTTTTTTCCGCGTGCTAAGTGACCCAACACGGGTGCGCTTGTTACATCTGCTCCTTGAGGCTCCCGACACTGGATGTACGGTCAGTGAACTGGTCGCGGCCATTGGTGCGCCGCAAGGGCGCGTCTCGACGCATCTGGGATGCTTACGCTGGTGTGGTCTGGTACAGCCCTACCGGCAGGGGAAGTATGTCTACTATCGTATTGCTGATCCCCGTGTGCGTGAGATTTTGAGCCTGGGCGGAGCCGTCATGCGAGATCATGCGGCGGGGATTGCTTCTTGTGGAGTGATTCGTTAGAGCCGGGGGCATGCTGGTCTGACAAGTTTTGTCTCCAAGGAGAGAGGGAGGAGGATTGATGATTATACATCTTCACCAGAGGCACCGTCAACGTGTTGAGCAAACGTTACATAGATAACAACTTCTCCCTGTTCGTTCAATCTGCCCAGGGACATGAAAGGAAGGTATCTCATGCGCCGAAAAATAGGTGGCATACTCTTGACCGTCACGGGTATACTCGCTTGCCCCTGTCATCTCGTTATTACGTTGCCTCTATTACTGGCCCTCTTTGCAGGGACTGCTGTAGGCAGTTTTCTTGCACACAATGTCGCTCTGGTGTATGGCGGAGCCGCGCTCTACTTTGCAGTGGCCCTCATCCTGGGCATGCGGTTCTTGCTTAGCCCGGACCGTCCACAGGCTGAGAAAGAGCCTGCCTGTTCTACCTGTGAGCCGGTGCATGTTATACAGAAGGCGCAAATACCATCAGCATTGCAGGATGACCGACCTGTTGGAAGGAGATAATACTAATGTCAAATCAGGATCATGTTGATCTTGTGATCTTAGGCAGTGGCTCGACCGCCTTTGCGGCAGCACTCCATGCCGCTGAACTCGGCAAAACCGTCATTATGACCGAATATCGCACGGTCGGAGGAACCTGTGCTAATCGGGGCTGCCTGCCCTCTAAGAATCTGATTGAGGCCGCCAGGCTGGTCTATGAGGCTGCACACCCACGCTATCCGGGCCTGTCGCCAGTGCAGATGCCGGTGCATTGGGCTGAACTCATCGCTCAGAAAGATGAGATTATCCAGGACTATCGCGCTCACAAATACGAGAGTCTCCTCGATCATCCTGAGCAGATTCGCATCTTGCCCGGTCAGGCGCGCTTGCTGTCTGCTCACGAAGTTGAAGTAGAGAGCGCTGATGGAGTGCATCATCTGTTCGGCGAACACATCCTGATCGCAACGGGATCACACCCCGCCTTGCCTGTTGTGCCGGGTCTGGAGACGGTTCCCTATCTGACCAGTGATCTGCTCAGTAGTCCTGATGATCCGTGGGAGACGGAGTTGCGTGAGCAGCCACGCTCGTTGCTCATCCTGGGCGGGGGATACATTGCGTTGGAGCTAGGCCAGATGTTTGCCCGCTTTGGCACACGTGTCACGCTCATTACGCGGGGCCAGCGCATTCTTTCCGGTTACGAGCCGGAAATTGCCGAGACGCTGACAGAACTCTTACAGGAAGAAGGGATACGCATTGTGACCGGGGCGCAAGTGCGTGGGGTGGAATGCGATGGAGAGGGAGTAACGCTCTCGCTCTATCGGCATGGTAGTGAGCAGAGATTTAGTGCCGAAAAACTCCTGGTGGCTACCGGACGTGTGCCAAACACAGAAGGGCTGGGTCTTGTTGAAGCAGGAGTAGCACTTGACCGGACAGGAGCGGTGCGCGTAGATCGCACCTTGCGGACGAGTGTGCCCCATATCTGGGCAGCAGGTGATGTGATCGGGCGGGAAACGGAGAGCCAGATGGCGACGCCTGTGGGAGCGCACGATGGCAAAATAGTCGCGCATAACGCTTTCTCCGGCGAGCCGTTACGTGAAGTCGATCATACGGTTATCCCGCGTGTGATCTTTACCGATCCCCAGGTGGCGGTAGTGGGCCTGACCGATGAAGAAGCAGTGGCTGCCGGAATTGCTTGCAATTGTAACACGATACCCTTAAGTGCGGTACCGCGAGCAGGAGCTACCCGTGATACACGGGGCGTAATCAAAATGGTGCTGGACAATACGACGCGCCGAGTGGTGGGAGTGTCGATGTTGGGCACCAACGCGGGAGAAGTGATCCACGAGGCGGCGATGGCTTTGCGCTTTGGAGCGACGACGGATGACTTTATCGATCTGATCCATGTATACCCGACAATGGCAGAGGCACTCAAGCTTGTCGCTATCTCCTTTACAAAGGATATTAACCGGCTGAGTTGCTGCGCTAGCTAGCCGGAGGAATGAAGAGTTTCAGTCAGAAAGAAAGGACTATCAGTATGGCTCGTCCATCACGATCTCTGCGTAATCCCTCGTTGCAGAGAGAAAGAAACCAGGAGCGAGCGTGGCAACAAAAAACCGTTCCTCACAAAAGACGCTCCTCCGCAGGATCTGTTGCGCTGAATTGGGGTATCCCATTGCTGGTTGGTATTATTGCTGTACTGGCGCTGGTTGTGTGTTGTCTGGGTATCGGCTCAAGTGCTACTTCCACCAGTAGTGCCAGCCCACAAACGAGCGGTGCGGCGCAGTCATCAGGCGTCCAGGCATCTTCGGCCCCGGATTTTAGCTTGTCTTTGCTAAATGGAAAAACGTTCCATCTGGCTCAGGCACATGGGCATCCCGTTGTCCTCTATTTTATGGCGACGACGTGTGCGACCTGCGCGCAAGGAAGTCAACAATTGGCCCAGGTGATGCAGACGGCCCATGAGCAGGGAGCTATTGCCCTCGCTATTGATGTCAACCCCGGTGATCGTCCCGCTGATTTGCAGAACTTTGTGAGGTCCGTTGGAGAACCGGCAGCGACGACCTTGCAGTGGGGGATCGATACCAATGACGCCATTGCAACCGCTTATCAAGTCCAGACTCTGGAGACTATGGTGGTTATTAATGCGCAAGGGCAGATTATTGCCAGCAATAGTAGTCCTTTCCCACCAGCGCAACTGGTTGCTCTACTCAAGAGTGCGGCGTAAAGGTTATGGCAGTTTTGCTACAGATCGTGAGGAAGCCGACGTGAGTTGTATTGTCCTGAGCCTGTTGACCGACTATGTGACTTCAAGCGTGGTCGGAGCCACGGGAGTGTCTCTTTCCCTGGCATTTGGGGCGGGTGTGCTATCTACGCTCAACCCATGTGGCTTCGCACTCCTGCCTGCCTTTGTCTCCTACACGGTCAAACAACACGTGTCGGCTTCTTCTGAGAAGCCAGTATCTGGCTGGCAGCACTTGCTGAGCGGCGGACTCCTGGGTCTTCCACTGACGGCAGGCTTCCTGCTAATTTTCCTGGCAGCAGGAGGTGTCCTGGCGCTCGGAGGGCGCTTGCTCGTCTATGTGTTTCCCTGGCTGGCCATACTGGTGGGCGCGGGATTGGTACTACTGGGAGGCTGGATGCTGTTTACTGGTCGGGCATTGGAGGTGCCAGGGCTTGGGGCGTTAGCAGCAAAATGGCATGCATCAACGAATGATGGACAAGCACAAACTTCGCCCCATATGTTGCGTGCCGCCTGGCTCTTCGGGCTGGGCTATGGACTCTCTTCGCTAGGCTGTACGCTCCCCGTTTTCCTGCTGGTAGTCGGGACAACGATTACCAGTGGCGGAGTAACTGATGGGATACTGGTTCTGGCGAGCTACGCGGTAGGGATGGCCCTGGTTTTGTTCATCGTGGCCTTAGCCGCTACCATGTTGGGAGATGTTCTTCGCTCGACCATTCTGCCACTCCTGCGTTGGGTACAGCCAGTGGCGGCGCTGCTCTTGATGGTAGCGGGTGGCTATATCGTCTGGTACCAGGTGCATGCCGGGTTATGGTAGCGCAGATTCGCTTTACACCAGTCCTTCGCGTTCTCTAGCGGTGTTGTAGGAGATGCGCAGCAGGATGCCGATGATAATATAGTTGCCAATCATCGAGCTACCCCCATAGCTCAAGAAGGGCAGTGGGATACCGGTCAAGGGCAGGAAATTCATGTTACCGGCGGCGATAATCAGGGTTTGCAGAGCGAAAATGGAGGTCAGACCGGCGGCTAACAATTGATTGAAGTGTGTGGTGGCGTCCATTGCAATGCGATAGCCGCGATAGATGATGAACAGGTAGATGCCGATAATGGCGAAGAGGCCGACCAGGCCGAATTCTTCACCCAGAGCGGTAAAGATCATATCGGATTGTACCACCGGTACGAAAAATTGGCCTGCTGGATGACCCAGGCCGAAGCCTGCTCCCAGGATACCGCCGCTGGCAAGAGCGATCAGACCCTGTACCACCTGGTACGAGCCGCCGGGGGCGTCGTAGAGTGCCTGACTCTGCGCGTTCCAGTTGACAACATTAGTCGTCACGACGGCGAAACGCGCGCGCACGTAGCCGAAGAGCAAGTAGCCAATGAAGCCAAAGGCGATAAACAGGATCAGGCTACCCAGCACGTAGGTGATCCTGCCACTGCCGAGATAAAGCATGCAAACGTAGATGCCATAGATGAGTAGCGCCAGACCGAGTTCACGAACACCCAGGAAGATGATCAGGGCCAGCATCAACATGAGCAGTAATGGGATGAGCTGGCGGAGCGGTGGCAGGCGCAGGTTGCCCAGTTGCAGGTTGCCTCTGGCAACCATGTTCAGATTCTCGCTCAGGTAGGCGGCAAAGAAGATTACAATGCAGATTTTCAGTAGTTCCGAGGGTTGAAAGTTGAGTGGGCCGATGTTCAACTGATCATGCGTCGGACTATTCAGGTTAGCATGCAAGCTATGAACGAGCGTGATGCCGACCAGCACGACACCGAGGAGCGCGATGCTGTATTTATAGCGCTCCAGCCATGCCATGTTGCGCAAGGCGACAATAGTTATCATACAGATCACAAGGCCGAGTAGCACCCAGAGTAACTGGCGTGATCCTAATGCAGGGTCTGGTGGGTTGAGGTCAGGCCCCAGGCGGGTTGACATGAGGACACTGAGGCCACTAAGCAGGCCGACGAGTGGCAGCAGCATCTGATCAGCTTTGCGGTAGAAGACGCTGAGAAAGATATTGGTGCCGAGCAGCGCGGCAATCAGACCGAGGGCGGGAATGAGGCTCTGAATGGTCGGCAGGTTCTTTGCTGTCAAGGTGGATTGTGGGTCTGCGTTCGTGACCAGGATGAGCTGGAACATTTCCAGCAACAAGATCATGAAAGGAATAATCAGCAGACCCAGTTCTTTCCAGCGATAATGACTGGTTTTCTGGCCGGTGAGAGCGGTCTGGCCGCTCTGGCTGGTGCGACTTGCCGTACTTGCCATAGGTGAACCTCTCATCTCTATCTAAAAAACCTGCTTATGGCTTAATCTGAAAGCGTATATAACCGACACGAATCACATCGCCCACTTTTGCAGGCAGCGGCTCGCGGGCGGGTTGCTCATTGACAAACGTGCCATTGGCGCTACCGGCATCCTGGACATACCAGGTACCGTTCTGGTACCACAGGTGCGTATGTTCAGCCGAAACCGTCTGATCTTTAATCTGAATCGTATTGGTGGGGCCACGTCCAATAGTGGTGCGCGGCATCAGCGGGTAGCTGGTACCGGGCGGAATGGCGCTGGGGCCACTATGGATCACAACGAGATGGCCCAGCGTTGTGGGCACAGGTGTGCTATCCTTGCTACGGCGCAGATCGCGGGTGATGGCGATGACTACCTGCATGAGAAAGAGGTAAAGTAACACAATGAATAAGAGCCGCAGGATTAATAAGAACACATCTATTTGCAGTGGCATAGAGCAGCTTTCTCACCTTCTCTCAGCTATTTATTGTCGTTGAAATTGGAAGTCGTAACTACCTATTTTGAAATGATCACCATTGTGTAATGTATGTTGTCGTCTATTAGGAATATTATTAATTGTGATGCCGTTGGTGCTGCCGAGATCATAGAGTTCAAATTCGCCATTGGGTTGGAATTTGATCTGGGCATGATAGCGTGAGACGCGCTTGTCCTCAACAATGATGTCATTATCCAGTTGGCGACCGATGCGTACCTCTGGTTTGCTGATCGGGTAGCTCTGTTGTCCCCCCTGTGGCAGGCTAATAAGCAGGCGCGCCGCAGGCATAGGCGCAACCTGGGGATGAGGATTGGTATGATACGGTGGTGCTACCGGTGCGGGAGTACCGGTAGCTAATGGCGGGCCGGGCTGAATCAGTGGGGCCTGTGCGATAAGCGCGGCCACCTGTGCTGGATCAAGCTGCTGGGTATCGCCGATCTCGCCCGCGTTACCGACCTCAAAACGCGGTTGTCCGACACGTAAAGTGCTGTCCGGGTGGAGACGCAAAACGGGCATATCTCGCAGGAGATAATGATGGCGTTTTGCGTAATCAATTAATTGATTCTGCCAATCGGGCACAAGGATACTCTGGTTGGGTGCGATGCGTTGATGATCCTTCGGACTCAGGTAGATGTCATAGATGTGTGGAACTGCATAGCGCCCATCGCTCAATACGAGCCGCTGGCTCTCCATATAGCGCACAAGCTTATTGCCCAGCTCGACCGATTCGAGTGGTGATGGGAAGAGCCGCTCCCAGATGTCCTCGAAGAGGAACTGCATGATTGATTCGATTTTTGAAACGGGATTCGGGCGAGCTTTCAATGGCTCACGCTCCTGCTATGCTACTCTTTGCCAACAACTGACGGGCCTGCTGCACATCGGTGGCAATCTGTGTTTTCAACGCTTCGATGTTGGGGAAGCGTTGCTCACTACGCAAATGGGCGATAAAATCAACGACGAGTTCTTTCCCATAGAGATCGAGCGTTGTGTCTAGCAGATGTACCTCGACCAGACGCTCAGTTCCCTGGAAGGTAGGGCGTACACCGACATTGACTACACCATTATAGACGATAGGTGTAGAGCTTGTGTCACTCTTCTCCCCACTTTCTCTCATTGTGCCTTCAGTAAGATATACACGCACGGCATACACGCCATTTGCAGGCAAGAGGCGATGGGGGTCGGGACGCAGGTTGGCCGTCGGGAAGCCCAGCAGGCGTCCACGCTCATCGCCATGAACCACGGTGCCGCGAAAGGTGAGAGGATGCCCAAGCAATCGGGCCGCTTCTTCCACATTCCCCTCACTTACTAATGAACGGACGCGCGTGCTACTGATGCGTATTTCGCCATGTTCTGTCACTGGGATGGCGCGCACCACGATATTATGCTCACGTCCGTAGTTTTCCAGGAAAGGTACATCGCCCTTGCGATGATGACCGAGGCTGAAGTTTTCTCCCACCAGCAATCCTTTGAGCGTGAAGTGCTGACGCAGTGTGTCCAGGAACTCAGTCGCGCTCATCGCGGCGACCTCTGGTGTAAAGTTGACGACGATGTAGTCGTTGATGCCGCCATACTGCTTGATGAGAGCCAGTTTCTCATCCAGGGTGGTTAGATAATAAATGTGCATGTTTGATCGCACGACCATCAGTGTGTGCGGGGAGAACGTCAGCACCGCCGCCTTACAGTGCAGGCTCTGCGCCAGGTTGCTGAGTTCATGCATCAGGCGCTGATGGCCGAGATGAATGCCGTCGAAGTTGCCAATCGTGATGGCAACGGGTTCTAACTCTTTCAGTGTCGTCGTGTATTGCATGGTGTATTGATAACGTTGTTCCATAACACATGAGTACGTTATGTATAAGTCTGTGCTATGTACTGAAACCGTGTTCCTTCTGTTTTTTCTTTGTTATAGTACCACAGCTACTTTGCCCTAGCAATAACAGGTATTTATTGTCCAGGTCTATGGCCTTATGGGGGCTTTCCACCATTGATGTAGATACCGGTTCACCGTTACCCATCTTCCCTTGCACATTCGATGCCCCTGCACGAGCGTGGTGAAGCGGTATCTACATCGGCGAGTTAAAGACCTTGCGCGGTTGCCAGAGTGCATGTTCGCTATCCCAGCTTGCGATAGCGATGAATATTCCTTTATTGTCATATACGCGCGCAAGCTCTGTGGGTGGCATAGGAGAATGAAAAGGGTTACCATGCAGAACACGTTCGGAGTTCACAGCGTCGAGGATCAGGGCGGGATAGTGTGCGAGGGCACGATCTGCCGGGACAAGCGCACGTGCGATCTGCCCCTGTTCTTGCAGAGCGGCCAGTTGCTCCAGCGTCAGGCTTTCGGCGAGCGTAAAGGGGCCGCTGCGGGTGCGGGTGAGAGCGGAGAGATGCGCACCGCAACCCAGGAACTCGCCCAGGTCGTGGGCCAGGGAGCGAATGTAGGTGCCTTTGCTACATTCGATGGCCAGTTTCAGACGCGGAGATTGCCAGTCCAGCAGGTCTAAGCGGGTGATGGTGACGGGACGAGCTGCCAGTGTGATCTCTTCGCCTGCTCGCACCCTTTTGTAGGCCGGTTGCCCCTGAATTTTGATGGCGGAATAGCGCGGTGGCAATTGCATCTGTTCGCCGAGAAAGTGTGGGAGAGCCGCCGCGATTTTCTCACGAGAGAGGTCACTGACAACAGCAGTACGTAGCACGGTGCCCTCGGCATCGTAAGTGTCGGTGACGACGCCGAAGGTAACCTCAGCCTCGTAGGCTTTGCCGCTTTCACTGAGATATTCGGCGATGCGCGTGGCCTGACCGACGCAGATCGGTAGAACGCCACTGGCGGCGGGATCAAGCGTACCCGCGTGTCCGACGCGCTTCTGCTTGAGCAGTGTGCGCACGCGGGCCACTACATCATGCGAGGTCATGCCGATGGCTTTGTTGATAATGAGTATACCGTCCATCATTGTGATTGTTGATCTTGAAGGGCTATCTCGTGTTGCAAATCGGCTACAACCAGAGCTATTGCTTGCTCTAATGGTAACTTGATGGTGGCACCCGCTGCGCGGGCGTGGCCACCTCCGCCATAGCGCATGCAGATATTGGCGGCGTGATAAGGTTCGGCGGTACGCAGGCTCAGGCGAGTTTCGCCGGGGTCGTCGTAGGTTTTGAAGAAGGCGGCAATCTGGACGCCCTCGACATCGCGTAGAATGCCCGACATATTATCATCCATATCCGCGCTGGCACCGACGGCGCGCAGTGTTTCGTTGGTTGCATAGGACCAGATCAGGCGTCCATCGCAGGCAATGTGTGCCTGATTGATGACTGCCGCTTGCAAGCGTACCTGTGGCCAGGGACGCGAGCGATAGATAGCTTTGACTATCGGCTCAGCTACAGCGCCTGCGCGTAATAGCACTGCGCCGACCTCCATTGTGCGCGGCGTGGTGCTGGTGAACTGAAAAGAAGAAGTGTCGGTGATGATGCCGGTGAGCAGGCACTGCGCAGCCGGGCGGTCGAGCGGTAAATGAGCCTGTTGCTGGAAGAGAACGAGCAGTTCGCCGGTTGCTGCCGCCGTAGGGTCGATAATATTGACTCGTCCACAGCCTTCACTGCTGACGTGGTGGTCGATATTGATAATGGGTACTTGCTCTAAGAAACGGTGATGCCGTTCGTAGAGCGTGCCATAGCGGCTCAATTCTCCGGCATCAACGGCGATGACCAGATCAAATGGCTCGCTGCCTGGGTTGCCGAGGGTCTGTTGAAGCCGTTCGATACCGGGGATGATGGAGAAGACAGCGGGTGCGGAGTCGGCACAGGCGGGTACGCAGGTTTTGCCGACCTGCTCCAGAATATGCATGAGTCCAACGGCAGAGCCGAGGCAATCGCCGTCAGGATGTTGATGCGCTAGAATGGCGATACGCTGCGCTGGCTCAATCAGAGCCAGCGCTTGCTGTACGAGTGATGGATCAAGCTGCTGATCCAGGGCTGTAGTAGTTGCTGCCATACGCTTTATTCGACCTCTGAGGTGTGCGCATTTTTGCGCTCTTCTTCCTCAATTTGTTGAATCAGGGCGAGAATGCGCGCACCTTCCTCAATAGAGGTATCCAGTTTGAAGACCAGTTCGGGCATGTAGCGGATCGTGAGGCGTTCCGCCAGTTCGTGCCGCAGGAAGCCACTGGCATGTTTTAATGCCTGCATGGTGCTTGCCCGCTCTTCGGCGGTTCCCATGACGCTGACATAGACCTTCGCGTGCCGCAAGTCGCCGCTGACCTCAACGCGGGTGATGCTGGCGAAGCCGATGCGAGGGTCTTTGACACGCAGACGCAGTAGATCACTGAGTTCGACCGCGATCTGCTCCCCTAGTTTCTCCTGCCTGTACGGATTGGGCATTTCTCTTCCTCTTTCCAGGTATGCTGATGGAGCGCTGGTTATGCGCCGGCCTTGACGCGCTCCTGGGAGTAAGCCTCCAGGATATCTCCAACCTCGAATTCGTTGAAGCCATCAAGGACAATGCCGCATTCGTAACCGCTTAGCACCTCGCGCACGTCGTCTTTACCACGCCGCAGCGAGGCGATTTTACCATCGAACACTTTAGTATTCTTGCGCATTACACGCACCTGCGAGGAGCGCGTAATTTTGCCATCGGTGACGCGACTGCCTGCGATCACGATATTCTTGCCGGCTTTGAAGGTCTGGAGAACCTCGGCGTGACCGTCGATGACCTCGTGATAGGTCGGTTCGAGCATGCCGGTAAGCGCGGCCTGAATATCATCTGTGAGTTGGTAGATGATATTGTAATAGCGAATATCAACTCCCTCGCGCTGTGCCTCGCGTTGTGCCGCGCCATCGGCCTTGACATTGAAGCCGACAATGATGGCCCCGGAAGCTGCTGCGAGGTGGACATCGGTTTCGCTGATATTGCCGATACCTTCGTGGATCAGGCGTACCTTGATGTTCTCGTTTTCCTCACTCAGTTTCGAGAGCGCGTTTTTGATCGCCTCTGCGGAACCCTGGACATCGCACTTGAGAACGAGGTTAAGTTCTTTGACTTTGCCCTCTTGCATCTGCAAGTAGAGGGTATCCAGATTTACCTGACCCGGCGTGAGATTCTCGTTACGACGCCGTTCGGCCTCCTGCTGAGCCAGCATCTTGGCTGTGCGCTCGTCCGCTACCACCTCCAGGCGATCACCGGCCTGGGGCACTTCGGGTAGGCCCATGATGCTGACCGGTGTGCTGGGCGGAGCTTTTTGAATGCGTTTGCCACGATCATTGAACATCGCGCGCACCTTACCGGCCAGGGGGCCAACCACAATGTTGTCGCCCATCTTCAGTGTTCCTTGCTGCACCAGTACCGTTGCCATCGGGCCGGTACTCTTTTCAAGACGGGCCTCAATGATCGTGCCAATGGCGGGACGATTAGGATTGGCGCGAATATCCTGCATTTCGGCGACCAGCAGAATCATCTCTAGCAGTTCATCGATACCAATATTCTTACGAGCTGATACCGGCACGCAGACAACATCTCCACCATATTCTTCAACCAGAACACCCATCTCGGCGAGTTGCTGCTTCACAAGATCAGGATTAGCATTTTCTTTATCGATTTTATTAATGGCGATAATAATAGGTACCTTCGCCGCCTGCGCATGGGCAATAGCCTCGCGCGTTTGTGGCATGACGCCATCATCAGCGGCCACCACGATGACAGCGATATGTGTGACCTGCGCGCCACGCGCTCGCATAGCTGTAAATGCTTCGTGACCGGGTGTATCAAGAAACGTGATCTTCTTGCCGTGTACCTCGACCTGGTAAGCTCCGATATGCTGAGTGATGCCCCCGGCCTCACCAGCGGCCACCTTTGTCTTACGAATGGTATCGAGCAGCGAGGTCTTGCCGTGATCGACGTGTCCCATGATCGTGACTACAGGCGGGATAACGATGGTATCATCCTTGTCACGCAATGCCATCATCTCTTCATTGGCGGAGAGACGTGTCACAGCGGGCGTAGCCTGTACCGAAACCGGCGATGGTTCAAAGCCCATCTCCTGAGCAATCACGGCGGCTTGCTCGTAATCGACGACTTCGTTGATGCTGGCGAAGGTGCCATGTTTGATCAGGGCTTTAATCACTTCGTTTGGTGTCGCCTGTAGCAGATCGGCCAGGTCTTTGACAATGATTTGTGGCGGAATAGTCACCGGGCCGGTAGGCTTCTCTTTCACAGCGGTAGCACGCCGCTCCTGTGTACGGGTGGCGGTGCCATTTCTGGTGACCGGGCGCGTGGTTGTACCGCGTCCACTGCTGCCAGGACGACTCGCCCCATTTGTGCTACCGGATGGAGAGGAACGGGTTGAGCGCTGCGCGGTTGAGGTATGTCCGCCCTGTCCTCCCTGTTGGTGCGCTGTGGTGGTAGAGCTGGTGGTGCTACCGGGCCTCTGAGGGGATGGTGAACCATTCCCGCCTGAGCGGTGAACTGGTGCCGGGCGTGTACCCGGCGCGGTCGGAGTTGCAATACTATTGCTGGCTCGCACGGTTTGACTCCCCTGCCCGCTTTGTGCACTCTGTCCATTTTGCCCACTACGCCCATTTTGCCCATGATGCCGTTCACTGCGCTCCGGGCGTTGAGTTGAATTGGCGCTCTGCCCTGCGACCCGTGTAGGATGGCTGCCCTGTGCTGATGTGCGCGGTGTAGAGGGCTGCTGGTCGGAACGGGAGCTGTGGTCGGGGGACGATTGAGGGCGACGCCGCGTCTGCGCTTTTACGTCATGTTCCTGGCTGCCCGTTGTGGCACCATCGGCCCGCCCGGAGCGAGCGGTGGTCTTCGGTCTAGTGCTGGTTACGGTTGTCTGCTCGCTGGCATCTGGAAATTCAGATGTGTCTTTCATGAAGAAGACTCCCTTCTATCGAACGATGCGCCACACTTGGCGACGGAAATCACTCTTCACAGCCACAAAAAAGGTCTGTCGCCCCTCTTCAGTAAAGAGGGAGACAGACCCTCGCTGGTGCAGTGCCAGGCATGTTTCAGTCTGCGCTCTCTGGCGTAATAGCTATGTTCACATAATCATAGCGGTCGCTCCGCAAACATTCGCTTGCTACAACTGCCCTTTTGACGAGGGGCTGTGTCTCTATTCAAAGTAGAGATAAAATGACGCATACAACTAATCTATAATGAATGCTTTCCTATCACGGGCGGATAGGAATGATTGACAATGTTATGCTAGTATAACCTACTCAGCCTGTCCTTGCAATAAGGAAGCATCGAGGTACCACTTATGGGGAGCGCTAGCTTGCTTTAATGCGCTCCCGTAGCCGGTGCGGGAAGCTCATCTCTGGGAAGGGTGGCAAGATATGCTTCCAATCCCGCGCGATCTTCCTCCGAAAGCGTGATCTCAAATTCTTGTTCGAGTCGGTGCTTCTTGAGGGCCACATCCCAACAAGAGTAGCGCGCGCACAGGTATGCACCGCGCCCGGATTTTTTGCCTGTGGCATCGATGAGTACATGCTGATCAGGCGTGCGTACCACGCGCAAAAGCTCGCGTTTCGGCTTGGTTGTGTGACAGGCGATGCAAGTGCGCAATGGTACATGTTTGGGCTTGCGCACCTGCTTACTTGCTGTCCTGGCCATCATCGCCCACCTTCCTAATAATCGGACGAGTGATGTCGCCCGCTATGACGCCCACCGCGTCCACCGCGTTCGCTGCGCCGCGTGTGGGAAGTCATCACCGGCTCCTGTATGTGCTCAACCTCGTCATAACTTTCGCCTTCTGTCGGTTTGGCCACATCGACGCGCCAGCCTGTGAGTTTGGCGGCCAGGCGGGCATTTTGTCCATCCTTGCCGATAGCCAGCGAGAGTTGACGTTCTGCCACCGTGACCAGGGCGGTATGATCGGACTCGCGCAGTTCAACTTTGAGTGGCTTGACGGGGCTGAGCGCGTTGGCGACAAAAACAGCCGGATCAGGACTCCACTGGATAATGTCAATCTTCTCGTCGTTCAATTCGTGAACGATATTGTTAATGCGTGAGCCGCGTACCCCGACACAGGAACCGATAGGGTCAAGGCCCTCCTGGCGTGCCACGACCGCGACCTTTGAGCGGCTGCCAGGTTCGCGCGCGATGGCTTTGATCTCAACGGTACCTTCGTAGATCTCCGGTACCTCGGCCTCAAAAAGACGACGTACAAGATCGCGGTGGGTACGCGAGACGAGAATCTGGAGGACACGCCCCTGGGAACGGCGCACATCGTAGACGTAGACGCGCAGACGTTGCCCCACCCGATAGCGCTCGGTAGGTACTTCTTCGGTCAGCGGCATCAAGCCTTCGATCTTATCGGTTTTATCGAGATCGAAGTCGATCAGCCAGCCACGTGCGGAGTCTTTGCGGGTCAGCGTGCCGAGACGGATTTCGCCGATCCAGTTCTTGATCTGGTCGTAAAGATGCTCGTGTTCGGCCTCGCGGATCTTCTGCAGGATAACCTGCTTCGCGTTCTGTGTTGGGATACGTGCGAAGATAGACGATGAATCCACATCGACAAACTGTCCAAGCGCCGCTCTAGGATAGAGCCGTTGTGCTTCTGCCAGGGAAATTTCCTCATTGGGATTTGCGACCTGGGCAACAACCCGCTTGGATGCCCACACGTGTACCTCGCCATTTTTATCGACCTCGATGCGCACATTTTCGCCGCCGCCGAAGCTTTTACGGTACGCCGCTAACAGGGCATTCGCTACGGTCTCCATTACGACTTCGCGGGGTAGACCCTTCTCGGCAATTAGCTGCGCGATTGCAGCCTGAAACTCACTTCTCATATGCCATGCTCCTCCCGCTGACGCCTGGTGAAAACTTCATCATTTTTTCGAGTGCAAAGAAAAAGTCCCTGGCAAACAGAAAAGTGGGCGTGCCCACTTTTCTCTAAAAGGTTTCCTTCATTTCTGTGACTATTATATCATGTCCCGTGCCATTTGGCTAGGGGGGAATGCTCATTCTGGCGCAAAAACGAGACTCTTCCCTATTGGAACTTCGTACTTTGACTCTTTCATATAGCCATAACACAGCACTGAAGATAAATATTCCCTTAAAAAAGGTGTGATTACATCTCTATTTCAAAAGGTAACTTTTCACGGTTTCTTAGTGCAAAAATAAGACGCAAGTATGCTATACTTATGGATGAGTATGGAGTAAGGAGTGTGCTGTGGCCAATAATACGAACATTGCAAGTACGTGGCGAGAATTGCTGGGAAGTCTGACGAGAAATCGTCAGCAGAGAGAACAGATCGCACAAGAGCTGGGAGTGAATCCATATACAATTGTACGCTGGGTGAATGGGGAGACGACACCGCGCACATCTTATCTGAAGCGTCTTCCCTCGCTCTTTCCTGGTTATGAACAACAGTTTGAGGAACTCTTGCAGGCCGACCTGTTTCCTCCACCTCTGCCGGATACCGTGCTTGCAAAGCGTTTTGCCATTCCTACTGAATATTTACTGGAAGTATTGAGAGCCTATGCGACGTTGACAGGTCCGTCGCGCCCCTGGATGTTGCGCTATATGATTTTATCGCAGGCTTTAGAGGTTCTTGACCCCGACGAGAGCGGCATCAGTATTGTTTTCCTGCATTGTGTCCCACCGATAGAGGGGGGCGTCGTGCGCAGCCTCTGCAAACGTATGGAAACGGGCACGCCCCCTTGGGACACGGGAATCAACGTGCACCTGGTTCTGGTTGGGGCGGAGTCGCTGGCAGGCTGGTCGGTTAGTCAGGGGGCACCAGGGATTGTACAAGATATTGAGCAGGGACGTGGCGTGTTTCCTTTGTGGCCTGCACCTAACAAGCGGGCAATGAGCATCGTAGCCTATCCGATACGGCGTGCGAGCAAAGTTGCTGGTAGCCTGGTCATATGTAGTGTTGTGCGCCACTATTTTACCTCTGAGCGGCTTCGGCTTATCGAAGCTTACGCGAATACCCTGGCTCTTTCCTTTGATGATCATGAGTTTTACGAGACGAGTCAAATCAAGCTATGGAAAGTGCCTCTCCTGTCACCTGATCAATGGTTGGCGTATGGGCAGCGTTTTAACGAAGAAGCTCAGGAACTGAGGAAGAGCAGTAACCTTGCGCTTTCTCCGACAGAAATCGAAGCGATTGCCTTGCAACGTATTGAAACCGCTATTCTGGATGGCCGGAGGTTGCTGGAAAGAGAATAATGCTATGTGACCTCCTGTCTGTTAAGCCAGAAAGCCATGGGCATCAGACCGGAGGTATCATAGCGCAGGTTTTGATAATCTCTGTTATGACTGCTTCGGCGGCAGCCATTGCCTCCTGCATCATGTCAAGAAAATCATGCCCTTTGCGCCGTACATCAATCTGCGGGCCGACGCGCTGACCCCAGAAGGCGATAGCCTGGAGAAAGGCGCTGCGCACTTCCGTGTTGAAATTGACCTTCGCCACTCCCAGCTTAATAGCGTGTTGTAGCTCATCTTTGCTGACGCCACTGGCACCGTGTAGCACAAGCGGCACCTCGACCTGCGCGGCAATCTGCTGTAAGCGTACCATGTCCAGTGGTGGCGGGTTGGGAACGTAGCCATGCACATTGCCGATAGCAACGGCCAGCATTGCCAGTCCTGTCTGCGTGACAAACTCGCGAGCCTGTTGTGGATCGGTCAACGAAGCGGCAACCTGCTCGACTGTCACGCCATCCTCGGTACCAGCCAGGTAGCCCAGTTCGCCCTCGATAGCTGCGTTATAAGGCGCGGCGAGAGCAACAGCCTGTTGTGTCAGTGCCTTATTCTCTGCGAATGAGAGATGTGAACCGTCGGCCAGCGCCGATGAACAGCCCCAGGCGAGGCATTGTTGGATCAACGCCAGATCTTTGCAGTGATCCAGGTGCAGCGCAACGGGTACGCGGGCCTGTTGTGCGCTGACAACGGCAGCCTGCACGAGCGAAGCGTCATAGGCTTTGACTACCGGCACACCTAGTTGGATAATCACCGGCTGTGAGAGCCGTTCGGCGGTGCGAAGAATGGCGTGCGTCAATTCCAGGTTGTAGGTGTTGATAGCGGCAACGGCGAAGCCGTGTTTATGCGCGTGCTGTACGAGGTCGATAGTATTTGCTAACATCTGTTCTATCTTTCTATACGCCGGTCAGCATTTGTACTGCCTCTTTCAAACTGTCAGGTCCGCCGACATTACCGGGGAATACGATATAGGGAATATTAGCGAAGCGCGCTGGCGTCTGCTGTTCCAGCCGCCAGACCGGCACACCTGCGCTAATCTGCCCCAGCACCCGTGCGCGGTTTGCACCCAGACCGTATTGCGCCACGACATGACTGGTAATGCCGCCTTTGGCAATGACGAAGCGAGGCGTTGTGTGAATGGTTTGTAATGTGTCAATGAGTGCCTGAGAGATACGCCGCCCGATGTTAAGAAAGTCGTTGCTGTCACTACCGGGTACTACTGTGCGGCTAGTGAAGATTACGCCTGTGCGTCCCTGTTTAAGCAGGGCACTAACACGTTGTCCGATCTCAGTGCAGAGCGCATGAGCTGTACTTTCACTCTGAAGGATAGCGGCGACGGGTAACTCGATACCGGTAACATTGGGCAATGTGAGCAGGTTCGTCAGTTGTTGGGTACTTCCTGGCACGAAGGAGCCAACGACGATGAGGCCGCCACTAGCAACTGGATGCGGCCCGACGATTTCTTGCGGGCTGAGCAACGGACGAGGGATGATGCCGCCGCGCAGGCGCACAAAACTGGCGGCGGTGCGATAGCCAAACCGTTTACCTGTTGCCTCGGCAGAGAGCAGGCCCAGTACAACAACGGCCAGGTCGCCATAGCTTGCAGCGTTCACAACAATTGGTACACCGCCCGTTATGGTATTGAGTCGTTGGGCAACTGCCTCCGGCCCGCCGTTGCGAATCAGCGCCAGATCGAGGCTAACGACTTGTTCCGCGTGCCAGCGACCCTTACTTTTTTCCTCGATCCAGGCCGGAAGATAGGCCGTGCTGTAGCCAAAGGCGCTATCGCGCGCGTAGGGTGTTTCGTGTGCTGGTATTAATGTATCGGAAGTAGCGTCAGGTGTGGCGACATAGTGGGTGTCGTTGATGGTATAGCGTCCGCCCTCGAAGAACGCGGGCACGATGAGGTGTCCATCCCAGGCGTGGCCTAACCCTTGCTCCAGGGCCACAATCTCGGCGGGATAGTGACCGCGCAGTGTGGAGTCGCTGCGACTGGCGATGACGAAATCGGTCTGCGTGCGCTGCCCCGCCGCCAGCAGTTGCTGTGCTGTGCGCTTATTGAGCGTAAACGCTTCTAACTCCGGCATGCTGCGCGAGTTGGTGAGCAGATAGAAAACCGGTTCGCGCGCCAGCACCTCTGCCAGCGCGGTTTCGTCCCAGCTTAGCAACAGCTCGACGTTGTGCACGGTCTGCGTGCCGGTTGGATCATCATCGATCACTACTAACCGACGTTCGCTTTCTGCCAGGGCCTGCTGAATGCGTGGCAAAAGTACATGTTCGTCGGGCGGTGATGGCAGATGCGCTGTTAATGCGCTCAGTGACGGCATGATCTCCTCGTTTCATCTCGTTTAGTGCATATGCAGGCCACCATTAATGTCGAGCGTGGTGCCTGTTATATACGAGCTTTCGTCTGAGGCCAGAAACAGGATGCCTTTAACGACGTCATCAACGGTAGCGATACGTCCCATTAGCGTGCCAGCCGCCAGTTGCGCTTTACGTTCCTCACTCATTGGCCCGCCTGTGATATCGGTATCGACCATTGAAGGTGCTACACAGTTGACACGGATGCCGAGCGGCGTAAGTTCGCGTGC
>DAOTVZ010000002.1:0-12075 GCA_034436045.1 Ktedonobacteraceae bacterium
GAAGACGTTGCAAAACGTCTACCTGCTCTGGGGTCGCCCCGTCCACCTGGAAACCGTCTACGACGGCAAACGCATCCTGCTGACTTATGACGGCGAGAGAAATATCAAGGCGTCGTTAGAGAAGTAACAAGACTGGGAATGATACATAGTACATACCTTGTATCATTCCCAGATACATTAGTCTTCATTTAAGCGTAATATATAGCTTGCGGATATACGGATTGAAATCATCGCACTCACCCAAAGCACAATACAGCAAACAAGCAGCATAATACCAAAGGTGAGCAGGATAGAATAGAGAGGGATAACGACATGTAGAGGGGGTACATTAAACGTTGCTACAGTATTAGCTCCCCCGGAGACATTCGTAAACGCTATAACGGGAACAACAACCGTTGTAAGCAGCATACCCAGTATAACGCCCAGTAGAAGTGCGCAACAGTAGACGACAAATTGTTCACATAGCAAAATAGCGGTAATCTGCCGTATAGTCGTACCAAATGATCTTAGAATAGTAAGGTGTAAAATACGCTCACTAATACCGTGCCACCCTGTAATACAGATGCATATCAGAGCTTGAACCCCTACGAAGGTTATCCCCAAGATTAATATACTAGCAATATCAATTTGCAGAGGATCACTTTGAGCTGCCTCCAACATAGCTTGGCGATCTTGTAATACACTAATCTGTAAGGTAGGGGATTGTAGTAATCTTCGTACATTTTGTAAAGAGGAAGTTTTCCTACTCGTTTGTATCCAGAAAGAATTAGGGGCAATATCATTGAAACCAGTATCACTCTTATAGACAGCAGCATAACTTTGATAATCCACAATAAAACCTGAGCCGTCGGGAAGCTGGTCATAAACACCTGGAATATGCTGAACTTTCCCAATAGCGATATAATGCATACGGGTTTCAGTAAAGCCAGGTATGAGTAAAGTAAAAGGTGCGCCTACAGAGAGATGCAATGTATTCCAAAGACTTTCATCTACTATTGCATAAACAACATTATTCGCTATAGCGGAAGAACGCTTTTGCACAAGCAGTGACATAAAAGAAGAGAGAGGTTGTTGAGCATCTTCGCTACTCCAAAACAGTGTTCTGGCAAATGAGTGTGGATCTACAGCAAAAATCTGGATGGGAGTTCCGTCAGTGCCAACAGTAGAGGTACGATACCCTACACTAGCAGAAACTACCCCTGGAATCCGCAGATAAGTATTTATCAAGTCGCTCAAGTTCTGCTGACCAGGAAGAGGCAGGAAGGTGCCACTAAAGTCAGCACCCACTTGATAATCAACCACATCTTTGATATGCTGTTGTTGTGTAGCAACAAAAACTTGCGCAAAAATCATAAAAATCGTTGTTACCGCAAGTAACATAATCATACGCGAAGCTGCTTGAGGTGAACGCTCCATTTGAACAAGTGTGAAAGGAGCGATGATCCCCCGCGCTCGCAACACCAATCTAGTAGCATATTTAAGTATTACAGGCAAACAGCGTTGGAAGAGCAGTAAACCAGCTAGAGGCATAAGGATAGGGAATAAGAGAGAGAACAACCCTAACAATATTTGTGACTTACCTATAAAGGATGAAGCCACATAAAGATATTCCACATAACTGGCAAGAATCAGAATAGAAACAATTATGTCTAGATGTAAGCGCAGCCATATTGGGGGGCGGGTATCACGAGCAGCATCACGGCGTATAGTAACGATGTTGGTTTTTAATGCTCTCCACAAAGCTATAGCCATCGACACCATTGCCATGGCTGCAGATAATAGCGCAAATCCTAGTATATGTGAGATAACAAGATAATAATTGCTAAAAATATTATTAAGAACATTATAGTAGGCAATTGGAAGTAACAAGGTGACAACCAGCCTTACTACATAAATTGCAATCAGAGGACAAAGAAGGCATGATAAAAAGCTTATAAGGATGTCTTGAAGCAAGAATATTCCAAATATTTGTAGTGGAGTAGCTCCTCGACTGTTGAGGAGAGCAATAAATGCCTTGCATCTTTCTAATGACATAGCGGATAAAACTGCAATAAAAAATATTGAGATACCAATAATCATCGTAAGGATGAGTAAAACAGGAATGTTAGCAGCTTGAAACTGCGTGATGTATTGTGGCAAGGTATAGATAATAGTTCCTACTACTACCGCGTTCTGCACTGCTGGCAAACTACCAATGCTATTTGGTACATCTTGTTCAAATATCTGCAAATCTTTCGCTAGATTGTACAACTCATCAACGTTAATATAGGAATTGCTAAAAAGATAATTCTGGGTAATGACAAATGGTAGTGCAATATTAAGCTTATTATGAGTAAACATCGATAACAATGCATCGCTTGTAGTCAAGACCCGATATAAAGTAGATGTGGGTAGCAATTCCGGTTGAAATGTCATTCCTTGCCAATAGGTATCGGTAGGAATACGTGGAGCAAAAATCCCAACAACGCGCAGATACCATATAATGGTGCCTTCATTTGAGGGTAAACTAACCGGAATGAGAGAACCAACCTGTATGCCTAGCATCTTCGCCATACTGCTTGTTACCATAATTTCTAGATTAGTATATGATGCATGTGGAAACTTTCCTTGCTGTAGAACAAGTTGCTGAGCTATTTGATTGCTAAGGCCGCTATCAAGAACTATCTGGTCAGAGGTGGCAACCAGATTACTCAACCTATCAGATGCAGCATTATTCTTTTTCGCTAAGATATTTAACCGGGGAGTTTGTAACAAAAACAATGCTGTTGGATCAATATAATCACCTATGTCGTGAGTAACAACATCAGTTATCTTGTAAGAGAGGTTCCTAACAAAAGAGTCTGAAGGGACATTCGTCTGCACTTGCACACCGATAGAAGGTGAGCCTTTTAATACATTATATAACCCAACTGTTGTCGCAACCTCTGAAAATAGGGGTGCTGAACACACAAGTATAACCATTACAAAAGTACCGAGACAGCTCATAACAAGGGATTGCCAAGTCTGTGGTAAAAACCACCAACCTGGCAGAGTAGCCGAGAGGATAAATCCCCCCGACTTATCAGGCAATTTCTTATTATCTTGTTCCATATGAACCTATCCCATTTGATATTTGAGTAAAATATCTAATTTTGATGAAATTTCGGTGAAACACTGAATGTACTCCACTTATTCTTCTGATAATGCCGTATCATATCTAGCTCACCAACGGCCCAGCCATCGCTCGCTGATACAAAAGCAATACTATATAAATCAGCCCCGCCATCGTCATCATTCGAGTTTAATAGCCAGCTACCTTGTGTGTAATGAAGAACTGAGTATCCACCAGTTGCCCATCCTTCATTTTTTGAAAGAAACATCACGCTGGATAACCCGGCGGCATAAGGGCTATGAACAACACTCCAGGTACCTCCTAGATAGTGCAGAATAGTTCCTTGATCGCCTACAGCCCATCCCTCGCTTGCGGATACCATAGCAATACTATTGAGCTTGTTGTTCGTGGGGCTGGCAAAAGCATCCCATGACTTCCCATTAAAATGGAGGATAGTGCCGCTATCGCCTACAACCCATCCATCATCAGCCGAGATCATCGCTATGCCGTACAGATTGACACTTGTGGGGCTGGCAAAACTTGTCCACTTGCCATCTGTATAATGAAGAATAACCCCGCCATTACCAACACTCCATCCGTTGCTGTTTGATAGCATAAAGACATTTCTCAAGGTAGCACTGGTTGGGCTGATTCCACTGCTCCAGCTATGACCATCATAATGGAGCATCAAACCGTTATATCCAACAGCCCAGCCATCATGGGCGGAAGATAGAGACACACCGAATAAAGGAGCCTGCACGGGAATATCAGTCCAGGCATGCCCATCATAGTGCAGAATACTACCGGTACTGGCCTGCACTTGCAACGCTTGTTTGCTGGTTCCTGTGACGGCGAACGTTCCTCCAACCGCCCAGCCATCTGTGGCCGATATCATCGAGACAGCATACAACACAGGACCTGGCTGAAATGGTGGAGGGGTTAGTGCTGGCGCTAGCGTTCCCTGTTTTCCAGATGAAGAGCAACCCATCAGCCCTATAGCCAGCAGGAACGACAAGAAGAACAGAATTATATTTCTTTTTCGCATGCTATACCTCTTTCAAGTGAAGAAGATATCGTCCTTACAATTCTCTCCGCCTTAGCAAAGAAGTATAAACAACATGCTTACCAGGAGACATCACAAAGTGGGGTGATTTTTGTTCCCCCATAGGGGGGATAGAACAACCCTCACACGTCGATTTCGTCTAGTGAGATCAAGCCATGTTTGAGAGCATAGACAACAGCTTGCAGACGATGCGAGAGGCGAAGTTTTGCCAGTACCTTTGTAACATGAGTTTTGACAGTTTCATTACTGATAGCCAGACTTTCAGCAATCTCTCGGTTGGTACGCCCTTGCGCTAGCAAATGTAGCACCTCGCGCTCTCGTTCGGTAAGAGGGTCTTCAGGACGTACATAACTGGTCAATTCTTTAATCACTGCCCCGGTGACAGATACATCAAGCGTTGATTGCCCACGCGCCGCCGCCCGAATAGCGTTCAGCAGTGTCTCCGGTAGTGCATCTTTACGTACATAGCCAAGCGCACCCGCATGCAATGCCGCCAGAACCTTCTCAGCATCAGGAGAACTGGTCAGAGCAACCATGTGTATAGCAGGATAAAGATGATGGATGCGCCGCAAGGTTTCAATACCATCCATCCCTCCAGGGAGCAACAGATCTACTACAACTACATCCGGCAGCCAACGCTCAATCTGTTGTAGCGCCTCTTCACCGCTTGCCGCTTCCCCCACCACTACCAGATCGGCATAGGACTCTAAAAACATGCGTAAACCACGCCGCACAATATGGTGATCGTCAATCAGTGCCACGCGGGCAGGATTACCCATAAAATACACCTTCTTTGCTTAGAGAGACGCCGCTTTCGACAAATACCAAACATACAGAGTATCGCTGACAAGAGCTATAAACCAGACGCTCAGTAGTACAAAAGCTACGGAACTTACCATTTGTCCAGTTGTATGTAGCTGTAGCGTGAACAGCGCAGGAGCTACAGCTATCCTCTTCACGCTAAGAGTTATCAGAGTAGCTATTCCCCATAAAGCTGACAAGAATATACACCATCGTTTTTTTCGCTTCAAAACATACCTATCTTCCTGCATCCAGAAAGAAAAGTGTTTTATTCCTTTCCGCAATGCATAAAACCAGGATATACTAGCAACAGCAGCACAGATTATACACAGTATTTTTAAAAACAAATTACTAATATAGATAGGTAGTCCAAACTGATAAGATGAATAAGCTAGAGCAGAAAGGGCTATAGCAATCACAGTACCCGCTAGATTCCTGGCCTCTTCATATTGAAGAGAAGATAACAGATCACCCGTCATATATGGCATCAACCTTAGCCGTATTTCACTAAAACTTGCGATAGCAGATAAGGCCGTGATAACGAAGATGTTTCCTGGCATTAACATTACAAAAAAACGTGTATATATATGGTTTGCATCAATCCAGATTACAATGAGGGCAATTATTGTTACGACTTTCAGGTAGACATTGCATATTTTCAGTATCCATAGTGTTCCTTGCAAAAGAGCCTGAGACTTCTTTGCTTCCTCTCTTCGAGAAAACGATGCTTGTTCCTCACAATATAACGGCACACTTACGTGAATACTTGTTCCTTTTCCCGGTGTACTATCCAATATGCATGTTCCCTGTAAAGTCTGAACTCTTTCACGCATACTACGCAAACCCATACCACTGCTGGCTTGCGAACCATCTCCTTCCAATGGAAGAAAGCCCTGCCCATCATCTCGTATCTCTATTGAAAGCGCCTTGTCTTGTGTCAAAATAGTCAACCATACATTCATTGCACGAGCATGGCGGGCTACATTCGAGAATGCTTCTTGCACTATACGAAAAATTTCTTCCTGGGCATTAAGAGGAAAAAGCTGTTCAGATGGTAACGGATCAATCTGACAATGCACCTGTACACCTGCACGATACTGCAGCGCATCACACTGAAGACGCAGTGCCTCAACCAACCCCACATTTTCCAACGGTGCCGGACGCAATTGTTGAAGCAATGCTTGCATTTCAATCTGAGCTTGATGAGATACTTGTATGATATCATCGATAGCCCGCAACATCCCCTCCTGATCATGTTCCCAGCGCGCTTTTGCCGTAGCCGCGCTCATGGTAATACTGAATAACTGCTGCTTAATAGTGTCATGTAAATCTCGTGCCAATCTGTTGCGCTCTTCCTGGGTGGCCATCTTATGTATTTGTTGTAACAGTTGCTGCTGATAACCAGCGATACGCTGCTCTTGCGTATGCATCTGTATGTAATGTTCCAGCGTTACTAACCAGGTGAACAGTGAGGTAAAAGGCCAATATCGGCGTGGTAGCGTTAGTGGCAGGCCCTGATTAAGCTGTTCTAACCCACATGCTACGACATATAGTCCATATAAGATATTGAACGTGAGGAGAAAACCGGTAAGGCTCCCGATTATCAAAGGCAGATTACCCAGGATAAAACCGTCACCCGAAACCTGGTAGCTTCTGCTCATAAAAATAGTAACGCCGCAAGCAACAATATAGGTGCATAGGAGTTGTCCCGCCAGCCCTAGACAAAGGCGATCCGCACCTTGAAGAAGCTTATAACGCATATTTCCTTTTCTCCTCATCAATTCATTCAAAAAACGTTTTACAGCTCTTCTATCTGCTATTTTTTGAAACTCACCACTTATTTTTATCAGATTTACACCATATGGGGGAACAAAAATCCCCTGCGTCGGTGAAGCCTGTATTTATCCTGCCCCTTATAATAAAAACAGACAGAGGCGACGTAGTTAGCAATAAATATGGGATAGGCAGAGAATACAGAACAACTATACTCTCTGCCAAGTACAGGCTACTCAAGGGTACAAACTAGTGTATACTTAGGATAGCACATAACGGAAGGACAAGAGATTCGTCCATGAAGCTCTATCAAGCGGCGTAACCTTTGTGGTACATTCCCGTGTCTACTGTGTGCAAGACAGTAGTTAGCCGCAGATATTGCGCCGCTTCATTTAGTTTATTGGACCAATATCATGATACCATTCCGTGTCCGTGAGGTAGTTGCATTGATTGTTTGCAACCCACGGTTCGAAGTAATAACCAGCAGGCTGTGTTGAACTGAATGTCTGAGAAAGCGTGTTCGTTCCAATGTAAGGGCAACCAACACCTTGATTGAAACTCGCATATTGTACATGATCCCAATACATGGCGGTTGCTGATGTCAATCCCTGTACAACAGCAGTTTCCAAAACCACATTCTGGCAATTCGCAGTTTTGTAGAAACTGATAGAACTATAGAAATTATCTCCATTGGCAGACCAGTTCGCACTAAATTTATTGGTCGATCCACAAGCTGTTAGTGGAAGTGGGCTGCTTGCAGGTCTCAGCATGGCAGCTTTGCTCTGCATCAACTGATGGATAGCTTGTATTGTTTGCTGCCATACGGATAGTGGAGCATTCTCTGATGGGAGCTGTACATATGCCTCATGCTCCGCCACTGCTTCACTACGCGAAACACGAGCAGAACCAATGATAGTTCCAGTCGGGCAGAATATACGTATAGCCTTATGTTGAGACGTACCAATGTCCATATCTAGGGTGAGAGTGCAAGAACCACTTCTGGTAAAGTCCTTCGCAATGACCACTGTTGGCTCTATGCCAATACTGGCAGCAGAGACTCCCACTGTCCCTATAAAAAGGGGGACCAGGATGGCAAAGACACCGCCGAGAATGAGACTCCAGTGAAAACACCGATACATGAGTGTTCCTTTCTATGCTAGTTTCAGCATTACTTTTCGTTTCGAGAAAACCACCTGAGAGTCAGAGCTAAAACTTCTCACCCCATCAGCAACCGGTGCTTTTCAGCACCAGTAATCTTAAATGCACATCACACCTTTTTTGTCTTTGATCTGCCCACCTGAAAACAAGCTTTGTACCCTTATTTACCTCCTTTCTTCGCAAAAAAAGCAGACTCTTCCCTGTACGCTGAACAACCATGCTTGAGTAGAAGCTGCTCAGCTCCGTACAAGAAATTTGGCAGACTCTTCCCTGTACGCTGAACAACCATGCTTGAGTAGAAGCTTGTCTCATACTTATCTCAGGTGTTAGTACAAGCATACAGCATAGCACATGGATTTGTCAAGAGAACTTGCTACTTCTATTGCTTTCTTGCGCCAAGTTATGATGTAAAATCTTATATGCTCTTTCGGTCAAAGGAATAGGAAGGTAGTAATGGCTTCATAACATGCTGAGTATCAATTTACACTTGCTAGCCATTAGTTGATTTAATTAAAAAAGGGAGTCAGGCTCGTATACCAGACCCCCATAAGATCACACTGGCGGTTTGCGCATACCCGCCGCTTAATGCCCCGGCCCCTCGATCTGCCGCTGCTGCTGATTGCCGCCGCCCAGTTGCAACTGCTGCTTCATAGCCTCAAGCTGTGCGTCGATATTCTGCTGAGAGGACATCTGTTGTAGCTCGCGCTCCAACGGGTCGTTTGAGCCGGGGCCGAGCAGCATCTCATCGCCAATTGTGCCCGATTCGATCAGCGCATCCATCGCATTGGCGCGCGATTGCATGTTCAACACACGCTCCTGGGCACGTTGCATGGCCAGGCTCATCTCGCTCATATCCTTTGACAGCCCTGTTAGCGACTCGTTGATCTTGACCTGCGCCTGCGCCGCGCCGTACTGCGCCTTGACCATCTCCTTCTGCGTGCGGAAAGCTTCGACCTTCGCCGCCAGGTTATGCTCCATCGCCACCAGGCGTTGCTCTTGATCCCTCAACTGCGCGAGCTGCTGCTCATAGGCAGAAAGCTGACTGGCAATAACCTCTTTGCGCTGTAAAGCCATGCGCGCAAGGTCTTCGCGGTTGCCCTGTAGCGCCTGCATAGCCTGCTGATCAAGCCTGTTTAACTGCTGCTGAAGTTGCCGCTGCTGCATTTCCAGGCGCTTCTCGCTGGTCACAACATCGGTAATGGAGCGTTTCAACTGTTGAAGCTGCTCAAGTTGCTTCTGATACGAATAGTCTAGCACCTGGCCGGGGTCTTCGGCCTTGTCGAGGGCGGCGTTGGCCTTCATACCGAGAAAATTCATCAGGCGAGAGAAAAAACCCATCTTCTGTTCCTCCTCTCAGAGAGGGATACGCGAGGCATATCCTGCTGAGATCGTTCAATTATGACATCATTTGTCGGACGCAGCACTGCGCGTTCGCCTATAAGTATCTGTCCTGAAGTGTTTACGTGCATCCGCGTCCTCGGTTGGGTCACTATTTTTTTATGATAAGGCTATCGCTACGTACTTAATCTTATGATAACATAAACGCAGAGGATTCGGTGAATTTCAAAAAGAACTGTGGAGGCTATGATGGACGAAAACATGGAGCTGGAGCCGTTACAGGAACCGCTACAGGTAGACCTCTTCGCGTCTTCTCTGCGGGCCGATATGACCGATCTCAAAGCGTTTATGGAGGTGCTGGCGAGCAAGCTAGAGGGCGCGTTGCCCACGCAGACGACGGTAACACGCTTCAGCAGTCTCTTCTCGCGCGAGCATCCCGTCAAAGAGATTGCCGTCACCTTTGGTGACTTTCAATATCGCCTGAGCCGCGAGCGCCAGGGCGGGCCGATTATTGCGCAGCGCGCGAAGGTTGTGCGGGGCATCGTCATTAAAACGGAGCAGATTTCCGTCGAGCAGTGGATTAACGAACTGGCACAATTACTGGCCCAGGAGGCTACGCGCAGTTCGCAGGCCCGGATGGCGCTTGAACGATTTCTCCTGTAACGCTCGCTATCGCCTGAGCATTACTCCTTAAAGGAGGTGACAGATGTTTTTCTGGAAAAAGCCCTCGCCGGAGGAGCAGCAACGGCGCGAGCAGGAGGCCCGCGACGCGGCGGCCAGCCTGCAATCGCTGGAAGCCGGGGGCCTGCCGCTGCAAGCCAAACGCCGCTTGCAAGCCGAGATGGAGGCCGGACACCCGCTTTTCACCAGCGACCTGAGCACCAATGAACTCCTGTTGACGCGCCAGCAGGGTTATCAGCCGCTCAGCCAGGTCATGGGCAGCTCCATCTACCACGTTGGTTGGCAATACACGCGCCGTTACGGCTGGAACGTGCAGGCGACCGAATTGAACGTTCTCTCCCAGGCCCACCAGCATGCCGCCCAACTGGCGCTGAGCCGTCTTGAAGAGGAAGCTGCCCTGTTACGCGCTCATGGTGTTATCGGCGTGCGCTTCGTGCGCCGCGATCAGGATTGGGGACAGGGATTAATTGAATACACTGCTATCGGCACCGCCATTCGTCTCCCCAATGCCCCGCTCGGCTCGCATCCCTTTCTGAGCGACCTCTCCGGTCAGGAGTTCTGGACACTGCTGCAAGCGGGCTATTATCCTGCCGGTATCGTCGTCGGCTATTGCTCGTACTTCGTCTCGCTGGGCAGCAACTACACCAATCAGTTGAAAAGCTGGTTTGGTGGCGGACAATTCAACCAGGAGATCACGCCCTTCTCGCAGGGCGTCTCACAGGCGCGCCATATCGCCATGCAGCGTGCCAGCGACCTGGCCCGCCGCTTCCAGGCCGTTGGTATCGTCGGCATGCACATCGAGAACCAGCGCGAAATCATCGAGTACGAGCGCGAACGCTACGAACATGGCCCCACCGACTACTACCTGGACCTGGCGATACACTTCGCTGCGATGGGCACTGCCATCATCTCGCGCAGCAAAGATCATGTTATTCCTAAACCCAAAGTCGCACTTACAATGACCGATCTCCGGCCTGGTCGCTATGGCCAGAGCAGCGAATTGACTTTCAGAGAATAAATAAAAAATAGAATAATAAGGAGCAATTAGCAATGTCACAGCAGATGCCACCACAAGGCAGTGATCTCCCTGTCCATGCCCGCGAACGCCTCACCGCTATGCACAGCGACCAGACACATCGCGGCCTCTTCACTAGCGATCTCAGTATCAACGAATTCCTGCTGGTGCGTGAGGCCGGTTTCGACCCCGTAGGGCTGGTCGTCGGCAGTTCTATCTATCACATTGGCTATCAACGCGCCAACTGGAGCCAGAACCAGGAAATGGCTGTGCTGACGCAGGCCATGTATCACGCACGCGAATTGGCAATGACACGCATGGAAGAAGAGGCTAACGCGCTCGGTGCCGACGGCATTGTGGGTGTGCGCCTTGAGGTCACACGCCACGAGTGGGGTGAGTCGCTGGCTGAATTTGTGGCCATCGGCACCGCCATTCGCTCGCGCAACGGGCAACACTTCCGCAACAAGCACGGCATGCCCTTCACCTCTGACCTCTCCGGTCAAGATTTCTGGACACTGCTGCGCGCAGGCTATCGCCCGGTGGGCATGGTAATGGGCAACTGCGTCTACCATGTCTCGCACCAGGGCCTCGGTCAGTGGTTCAATCAGGTCGGGCGCAACGTCGAGATGACCAACTACACGCAGGCGCTCTATGACGCGCGCGAACTGGCAATGGAGCGCATGCAGGCAGAGGCGGTCAGCCTGGCAGCGCAAGGCGTCGTAGGCGCGCAGATCATCGAGCGCAGCCATGGCTGGGGTTCGCACGTTATCGAGTTCTTCGCCGTCGGCACCGCCGTCGTCAGCATCTCCGACGATCACCAGGTACCAGAACCCTCGCTCACCCTGCTGCTCAACGACTAACAACCGTAATCCGTAGGGGCGTGATTTATCACGCCCTGAGCACGCCTCGACTGGCAACCTGGGCCTGCTCGCTCTTGCCCTGAGCACGCCTCGACTGGCAACCTGGGCCTGCTCGCTCTTGCCCTGAGTACGCCTCGCCTGGCAACCTGGGCCTGCTCGCTCTCCCCCTGAGCACGCCTCGACTGGCAACCTGGGCCTGCTCGCTCTTGCCCTGAGTACGCCTCGCCTGGCAACCTGGGCCTGCTCGCTCTTGCCCTGAGCACGCCTCGACTGGCAACCTGGGCCTGCTCGCTCT
>DAOTVZ010000003.1:0-44390 GCA_034436045.1 Ktedonobacteraceae bacterium
TCCCACTAAAGATGGATGTCCGCAAAAACGTTTTGCCACGCGACATTGATCTTATTCTCTTTTATACCCCATCACTCACACCTGCCCACCTGCAAGTTGTAGAACAGGTTTGCGTGAGTGCCCAGCAAGTGCCTGTCGTCGTGTTGACGAAACATACTTCTTCTACCGATATCGTAAAGTACCTTGAGAGCGGGATTGATGAGTATCTGGTGATGCCTTTATCTTCTCAAGAACTGGTAGCCCGCTTAAAAGCCCTTTTGAGAAGAACGACACATATATGTCATGAAGTATTGAGTTATAGTGATGTTCAACTAGATACCTTAACACGGGTTGTGCGTAGAGGAACACACGAAATAGAACTATCTCCTACAGAATACGAACTTCTGGTGTTATTCCTCCGTAGACCTCATCAGGTGTTCACGCATGAGATGATTCTGCAATGTGTTTGGGGGGCTGATTTTGTTGGCACTACTGCTGTGGTAGAAGTTTACATTGGGTATCTGAGAGCTAAATTAGAAGCGCATGGAGAGCCTCGTCTCATCCAGACTGTGCGGGGAGTCGGATACGTCCTGAAAGAGAAGGGGAAGGAATGATTTTTTCACGCTTTCCCATTCTTGGGGTATTCTTGTAGAATTCTTGGGATAGTCTTAAAAAGGTCAGGTATGCTAGGAGCAGTGAAGCAAGAGAACACCCTATGGATGAGGGAAAGTACGTTAATAATATTCTCTTGCGCTGGTAAGCTCTCAGCGTTACATTTCTCCCTTGAATATGTAGCATCTGAGAAACATGCGATACCTTAGTTTAAGAAAGGAAACAGGTATTCATGAAGAAAGCTATGCTGCTACCACTGGTTCTCGCCTTTACGCTGCTGGCAACCCTATTTGCGTTTGTGCCAGCCGCCAGCGCATCATCAGGTCCGGGGCCATATCCAAAGGGATGCATACCTGGCTATGCCTACACCAATGTGTCTAACTGGGGTACTGATCGTGTTCAAACGAGTCCAGAGTTTTACTATAACAATAACACATCGGTGACAGTGACAAAAACCTGGACATCAACCATCTCCGTCTCAGTAACAATCAGTGCCACAGGGCAAGCCAGCGGTGATTTAAATGCTGTATTGGCTGGTGTAAAAGCTCAGGTCAATGCAGGTGTGCAATTCAGTATCACAGGTACCTACACTGATTCAGTCACGTACAACATACCTCCTGGCAAGAGTATCGGTGTCACCTATGGGGTAACACGCCAGATCGCCTATGGCGATTATACCTATCTCAGTAATTACTGTGTAACGACCGATTACGGCTATCAGGAGTCATGGAGTCCGTGGAGATTGGAGTGGCTAAAAGTAGCAGGCAATCTCTAACAATAAGATTGTCCAGGCACACAAGTACATGATAGATTGATTCTCACTCTATCGTCCAATTGAGGAGATGAGAGATCTGGCATTGGTGATAAACCAGTGCCAGACATATAATATTGTTTGGCAGCCTTGCGAATATTACGTTTCTTTGCTAAGAGAGCGATCTTTAGCAAAACAGCAGTCTCATAGACGCAAACATCTGGTAGGGTGCCTGGAAGCAAGGGAAGGAAAATCAATGTGGTTTTATCTCTTTACACAGACAAAACGGCAAAAGGTGCGTAGTGCATTGATTAGTGGCGGATTCTTGCTGGTCGCCTGCGCGTTAATACTTCTGAGCGCCACGACGCTGACTACCGGCGTGCGTGTGCAGCAGGAGATCAATCAGAACTGGCGACCGGCTTATGATTTGCTGGTGCTACCCGCTCAGGCTAAAATCGGTACCGGCCTGGTTATTGCTCCTGATACATTCGAGGCGTATAACGGGGGCATCAGTATTAGCCAATATCAGCAGTTACGTAAATTATCTGGCATCGCCGTTGCCGCCCCCGTAGCTTTTCTGGGTTATGTGCAATTGCCGGTACCCAGTATTTTCTTTCAACCAGATGGCCATCCCCTTCCCCCAGGCTACTATCAGCTAGACTGGACACTTACGTCTTTCGATGGACAGCACAACATCGTCGAGCAGCAGCAACAGGTTTTTTTTCACCAGGTCACTCCATCAGAATGTGCCCCATCAGGCGCAACCATCATGAATAGCGCAACCATCAATCTTCTGTGTGGCAATTCGCCGGTTTTTCAAGGGGCCATGTCTTCTCAACAATCTCAGACATATGCCAGCCCTTATCTGCTTAATACAGGAACATTTTTGCTGGCCGCCATAGACCCCACAGAAGAAAACCAGCTTGTTCACCTCAAGAACTATACGCAAGGTGGCATGCTGGCACCAGGTCAATCAATAAGCGCCAGAGCAGGCAGTTCCGTGAATCAACCGATGTACAATGTCCCTATCCTCGTTAATAGCCACCTGCCAGGGCGAATCATGCTCCAGGCACACCTGTCGCGCGTTGAAACGCCCCAGAACAGCAATGTTGCCGCGCAAGGAGGCGTAGCCTATCTCAAAGGGATGCCAGAGCAGACGATCTTTCATGGCACCATCCCGGTGAGTCAGAACGATCCGCACAATTTCACAGGCCACGCGTTGGACTGGAACGGCACATCCTGGCAGGCCACAGCCAGTCCACCACCCGGCTATGCCGGTTCATTGCTCACCTATACTCCCTCTGGCCTGACGTATCAAGCCACGAGGAGTCCCACGGGCACCAATGAACCGGCCTATACACTTGTCCCGGTTGCTGCGCAAGGCAACGAGCCAGTCTTTCGCACGATTCATCCCTACCCCTTTGCCAGCATTGGGCAAGGGAGTATTCCCCCCTATTATTTCATTCAACCAGTGGGCACGTATAATGGAGAGGAACTGGCAACACAATTTAGCAATGCTCTGAACTGGCTACCGGATAGCACCTACGCCGCAGCGCCAACTATTCTGCGCTATGATACGAGCGGGCAGGCGGTAAAGCCTGTGCAACTCCTGCCCACTACCAATGACGCCGGTTTCTTGTTACAACCACCGCTGGCTTTAACGACGCTCACAGTAGCCCAGCAGTTGAAAGGTAATAACTGCATTAGCATGATCCGCGTGCGGCTAAGCGGCTCCATCAGGGCCGATCAACAGGGCTGGCTGCACATTTCACAAGTAGCGCAAGAGATCCGACAACGTTTGGGTCTACAGGTGATTGTCACAGCGGGATCTTCGCCTCAGCCAACGCTGGTGTATGTGCCTGGAACAGTCGGCACCACGCAAGCAGCCAATGTCTCCGGCTGGGTCGAGGAACGCTGGATTCACGTGGGTGCCAGTCTTGTTTATGGACAACGTTCGGCAACTATCCAGTGGATACTGCTGGGCTGCGTGTTGCTAGTTTGCCTGGGCTATTTCTGCGTCATGTTTAACGCGCAGTTTGCCAGTCAGCAGCGCGATATCACGATTTTGAGCGCTTTGGGCTGGAGACCCCAACAACTGCTCGGCTTCTTTCTCGCGCATGCCATCCTGATGGCTATTGCGGGCGGCATCCCCGGCGTCATGCTGGCGCTGCTGATCGTTCACGCGACCGGCACCACGCCCTTCTGGCCTGTTGTCATGCTCACATTCCCTATGCTTTTCTGCCTGACACTGCTCTGCGTGGCCTATCCCACCTGGCAACTCTACCGGTTGCGTCCCGCTGAAGTGTTGCGCTCAGGACAGGCATTACCACGTAACAGGAGACAAGCCACATCAGGCATGTTCTACCGATGGGGCATTCACTTCCAAGCTCGGATGCTATTAGTACTAGCTTGTTTCTTCTGCTCCGCCCTCTTGCTGACCACAATGGCCTACAGCCTGCTCAGTTTCTACCAATCGTTGCAGGGGACGCTGTTAGGTAATTATATCCTGCTCCAAACCGGGCTGCTCCAGCTTGCAGGTGGTACGACCGCTCTAGCTTTGACCTTCACCTGCGTCACTGACGTGCTGTTGTTGCAGGTACGGGAACGGCAATGCGAACTGGCATTGATGCAGGCTGTTGGTTGGCGCGTAAGCCTGCTACAACGGCAATTCCTGCGCGAAGGCATTTTGCTTACGCTGGTCAGTGCATTCCCCGGCGTTCTTGTCGCGTGTAGCTTGCTGTTCCTCTACCACGCGACATTCAGCCTCGCGTTGCTCGCACCAGCGCTGGCTATTATGCTGTTACTCATCCTCTTAGTGATGGGGGCAACGCTTCCGGCCATCCACCTGGTTAGCCGGATACCGCTCGTTTCAGCACTGCGCTCATCTTGAGCATCGAACCCTGAAACTTGTCCTCTTTCACTTTAGAGAAATGTTTTACCAGTTCTTCAAAGGAGAAACATCATTATGCAACGTCTAACCATCCCTTCACTGTTGCTTATTCTTCTGCTCGTCCTGCTTGCTGGATGTAGCGGGGCCACTAACCCCCCTTCCACGATTTCGGCGACGAATACGCCCCATCCGACAAGCAGCCCGACAGCACAGGCTACCGCGTTTGTTGCCGTCACGCCGGATGGAGGCCTCACGCTCGACTGTTCCCATCTGCACCAGTCGTTTACCCTGAATAATTCTAGCCAGCAAACCCTAAAATGGACAAGCAGGCTCTATTATATAGACAATAACAATGATGTTACATCAGCACAGCTTGTACCATCAAGTGGCACGCTTGATGCACAAACTGCTATCACGGTGGAGCTACAAGGTTCGGCCAGTAGATCATTCATCGTATCAATCTTATCACAGGCCACACCTGCCTACACACGAGGCATTAGCCAGGAAATAACCTGCAAGTGATAGAAAACTGCACAGGTCATGATAGAGCAGATGATAGTGTCACGGGTCATGATCTAGCAGGGTGTCCATAAAGAGAACGCCTCTACAAAAAGTGCGAAGCTGCTTTTATTGTAGAGGTGTTCTCTTGTATTGATGTTTAGACTAATTTCTCATAGAACGGCCTGTAGAGCGGGATGAGACACATTCTTGCGAAAATTGCTCCAGTGGCTTCCCAGGCCGATTCACGGAAAATTAGTCTAAACTCCAATCTTGTAGTTACCCAGCGTTCCCCAACGCCCGATGGCTCCCCAAAAAACTACCCGCGTAAGACCGCAGGAGCCACTTTGATTATCAAGCATGCTTCGTGCCTGTTTTACTCATTGCCTCAAGGCGAATAACGCGGTCGGCGCTAGCGGCAATCTGCTGGTCATGTGTGACCATAATAAGCGTCTGTTCGCCGCTTTGCTGCAACTCACGCAAGAGTACCAACACTTCTGTGCCAGTTGCGAGGTCCAAATTGCCGGTCGGCTCGTCAGCCAGCACGACAGTGGGCCGATTGATGAGAGCACGGGCAATGGCGACGCGCTGTTGCTCACCGCCGGAGAGGCGCGCGGGCGCGTGGCCCAGGCGCTCACCCAGCCCAACGCGCCGTAGCAATTCGCTGGCGCGCTGTTTGAGATCAAACGTGAGCTGGCGACGATAGGGTAGCAAGGGGGCCATCACGTTCTCCAGCGCCGTCAGGTTGGGCAACAGGTAGAAGAGTTGGAAGATAAAGCCGATCTTTTCGCGCCGGAAATCGGCAGCCGCAGGGCCGCGCAGCTTATGCACTGCTATTCCGTCCAGCCAGATTTCACCTTCTGTAGGTGCATCAAGTGCGCCCAACAGAGCCAGTAGCGTGGTCTTGCCTGTCCCTGATGGGCCGGTGATGGCGACAAACTCGCCACGCCTGACCACTAAATTGACATCACGCAGAATTTCCAATTTGCCGTTGGGCAAGGGATAGGTTTTGCCGAGATGTTCCACCCACAAAATACTATCGCTCCCCTGTTCCTTACCACCTGTAAGAGCCGGAGTTCCTTGTTCCATACTGAATGAAATTATCCTTTCAGTTTTGTCCTATTTAGTATATCATATGGCTTTACTCCGTTCACTATGCTCGCATGAGCATTAAGCGGGCTAACATACACAAAACCATGCGTTCATCTCCATTTTTATGCTATAATAATGACGGTTGGAATTTGCCTTTCTACATTGTGGAATATCGAAAGGACGAACGCAGCATGACCACGCAAGCACAGACGCACTACGCCGAGGGCATCGAGATTAACGCCCCCATCACACCGGAGTTCGCCGAGATTTTGACGCCGGAGGCTATGAACCTCGTCGCCAAACTCTCGCGCGCCTTCGAGGGCCGCCGCGAGGAACTGCTGGCCCGCCGCGCACAGCGTCAGGCCGAGATCGACGCGGGCAAGCTTCCCGATTTCTTGCCGGAAACCGCACATATCCGCGAGAGCGAGTGGACGGTTGCCCCCATTCCGCCTGATCTGCTGGATCGCCGTGTGGAGATTACCGGCCCGGTTGATCGTAAGATGATTATTAACGCGCTCAATTCCGGCGCAAAGGTCTTTATGGCTGACTTTGAGGATTCTCATGCCCCTACCTGGGAAGGCACTATTCAGGGGCAGATCAACCTGCGCGACGCTGTAAATGGCACCATCACCTTCACTAATCCCGACGGTCGGCTCTATCGCCTGAACGAGAAGATTGCCACCTTGCTGGTGCGTCCGCGCGGCTGGCATCTGGATGAGAAGCACGTGCTGGTTGATGGCAAGCCCGTCTCCGGCGGCATCTTCGACTTTGCGCTCTACTTCTTCCATAACGCCAAAAACCTGCTCGCCAAAGGCTCCGGCCCTTACTTCTATTTGCCCAAGATGGAGAGCCATCTGGAAGCGCGTCTCTGGAACGACATCTTCGTCATGGCGCAGCAAGAGCTGGGTATCCCCAACGGCACCATCCGCGCTACCGTGCTGATCGAGACCATTCTCGCCACCTTCGAGATGGATGAAATCCTCTACGAATTGCGCGACCACTCCGCCGGCCTGAACTGTGGTCGCTGGGACTATATCTTCAGCGCCATCAAGAAGTTCCGCAACCTGCCGGAGTTCATCTATCCTGACCGCGCGCAGGTCACGATGACGACGCACTTCATGCGCTCGTACTCCCTGCTGCTGATTAAAACCTGCCATCGCCGCAACGCGCACGCGATGGGCGGCATGGCGGCGCAGATTCCCATTAAGAATGACCCCAAAGCCAATGAGGAGGCGCTGGAGCGCGTGCGGGCAGATAAGCGGCGTGAGGCTACCGACGGACACGATGGCACCTGGGTGGCTCATCCCGGTCTGGTTTCAGTAGCAATGGAAGAGTTCGATGCCGTTATGAAGACGCCGAACCAGATTCACCGCAAGCGCGAGGACGTGTCGGTGACGGCGGCAGACCTGCTAGCCGTCCCGCAGGGCACGATTACCGAGGGCGGCGTGCGCAACAATATCAGCGTGAGCTTGCAATACCTGGAGTCGTGGCTGCGCGGCATCGGCTGCGTACCGATCTTTAATCTGATGGAAGATGCCGCCACCGTCGAGATCGCGCGCTCTCAGCTCTGGCAGTGGCTCCATCATCCAAAGGGCATCCTGAACGACGGTCGCAAATTCACCCCCGAACTCTACAAGGCTTTGCAGGCCGATGAGCTACGCAAGCTGAGAGAGTCCCTCGGTGAAGAGGAGTTTGCCAGACGTAAGTTTGATATTGCGGTGAAAATCCTCGACGAGATCATTCTCAACGATGAGTTCACCGAGTTCCTGACCTTGCCGGCGTACAAATACCTGGATTAAGCTTATTCCGATTGAATATGTGATAAGCAAGAAAGGTCGGCGTCAAAAGGCACTCGTGCGGTTGCTTTTTGACGCTGGCCTTTCTTGCTTATCGCGTATCCAGCAAATCTATCAATCTTCACAACAATTTCACTCATCTCATCGGTATTTTTACGGCATTTTCATGTCGGGCCGGTATAGTGGAAGAGGCATCCATGAGAGGTGCCGTTGCTTGTGTGGGGTATATGTGTGTCATAAAGGAGGAAGTGTATGGCAACATCACCGGTAGCTTTCGCAAGTATTCGATCCACCGCTACGTCGCCCGCTCAACGTGATCTTCATACGGAGGAGATAGCGCCCCTGGGCGGCAAGGCGCTCTTTTGTATTCACAGCAAAGCGACCACACCAGAGACCTTGCGCAGTATTGAGCGGCGTGAACGCATTGTCCTTATGCTGCTCAACGGTCAACGCACCATCCCTGACATCGCGCGCCTGCTTCACCGCAGCGAATTGGAGGTTACACACAGCCTGATTCGTCTCTTGAAGCTTGGATACGCCGAGTATATCGGACAACGAAAAATATAACCGGCTGCATAACGCAATGCGCAACGAATTTCTAAAATTGTTAGAAATTTGTTACAGAAAGTGCTGACATTTTGCTCACTTATGCGTTATAATACATAGGCCTGTAATGGAGAGCGGGATGTACGTGAGCAAGCACACCACCTCGACGAGCAGCTTGTAGCGTGCATCTGGACTACCCGTGCAACCTTTTCCCCATGGGGTTAGCACGCGCACCATTCAGAGTTTCGCGCATGCTGCTTTTAGTACGTATGCGCGTGGTATGGGGGGGACGAGCTGGCACCCCGTCCCCTCCTTACTTTTTCTATGGGGATTATTCAGCACAGCCATATTTTCATGATAAGGATGGTATATATTATAGGGCGTGATGAATCCGGGGCGTGATCAATCATGCTCCTACACGGTGGAAGGACAACATGCACTTCACAATCCGTTCATTAGGAGGAAAACTGATCTTCGTTACGGCTCTGACGTTCCTGGTGTGCATGTTTCTGTTAATCTCGCTTGCCTGGGCCGCCCTGGCCTTTTATGAAACCCATGTTGCGCAGAGCAACGCTGCTCAGCATCTTCTGTCCTTAAAAGAAAGCTACCGGGCGGATAGCGTACAACTCATTCAGCAGGCAAAGGCTATCGCTGCCGATGAGCGTGTCGTCACTCTGCTATCCTCTTCAGCGACTCAACCGGAGTCGCTGTCTTCCTCGCCAACATCATCGCCGCAGGCGACTCTGGCCTCGCTGCTGCTTGCGCATCCCAACCTCTGGACGCTCTCTATTTTCACCAGTGACCACACGCTACTTGCCAGCGTTGAGAGCGGTACGTCGGCACAACTGGTACCTGCTTCCAACGTGAACGCGCTGATCGCTCAGGCGGTGCAGGGGCCTGTCTCATCTCTGCTCCGCGTATCGGTCGCCAATAGCCGGTCCACGCCCCGTGACCAATGGATGCTTGCGGTCGCCGTCCCTATCGCCTCGCCGACTCCCTCTGCGACGCCCGGCGGCGTCCTGCTGGTTGGGCAACAGATCAACGATATTTTTGCGGATAGCATGGTACATGACAGCAATCAGAACGTGCTATTGTGCGTCGGCAATCAACTGATCGCGGGTAGCGCACTCAAGCAAACTATTTTGAGCGCGGCGTCTGCCACCATTGCGCACATCTGTCAGCCCAATAGCAACGATGAGATAGACCTTTCCATTCGCTATGCACGCGCATCGGCGAGTGTACAGGCGGCGCATCAGGTAGCCAGTACGCCCTCTCTGGTCATCGTAGATATGGAGCAGAGCAGTCTTAGCCAGAGCATTCGTCTGCACCTGGCGCTCATCATCCTGGGGAGTGGCTTTTTCATTGTCGGCCTGGGCATCTCGCTCTATTCACTCTTCGCACAAATGCTCTTTATTCGTCCTTTACGACAATTGGAAGCAAAAGTCCGCTCTCTGGTTGTCAGCAACGGTATCGAGACGACGGGCGTATCCCCACCCGATGAATTAAGTACGCTCTCGCGCTCCTTTAACTTGCTTGCCGAATCGCTGGAGAACGAGAATCAGGCCATGATCGAGCAGATGGGCAGTCTGCTGGTTCTCAGCGATGCGCTGGTTTCAACGCTTAACCTGGAGCATCTGCTGGGTGAGATTGTCGCGCGGCTTGGCAATATTATGCAGGCCAGACATGTTTCTTTGCTGCTCTATGGACGCGAAATGTCGTCCCCCTGGGCCGTTGCGCAATGGTCAGATCAGCCATCCACAATGCCGCAGAGTGAGAGTAACCCGTCGTTGCCCTCGCTGGCTACACCCAGGACACCTGCGACAAATCCTGGCATCCCTACGCTCGGCGCAGTCACCGTACATGCCGACTTTAAAGACGATATTACGATGGCACCCACAACTAAATTGGCCTCTGTGCCTGCGCAACGTCTCTCAAGTTCTAGCGGTAAGGGCAGCGCGCTTAAGCCGAATAAGCAATCGACACCACCACTGCCGGATCGATCCCAGACGCGCATCCCGCGTCCCGCGCTGCGCGACCTGGATATGATTCTGGCGCGCATGGTCATCCAGCGCAAGAAAATCGCTTATGCCGAGAATATCGAAGATGTCTATCAAGAGCGCAAGGAGACCTGGGCGTGCATGGCGCGGGACGCGGGCTATCACTCCGTAATCGCTGTGCCGCTTTTATTGCAAGATCAGGCTATCGGCGCATTTATCCTTTATGATGACCAGCCGCGTCTGTACAGTAGCCGCGATACTTTCCTGCTGAGTACCGCCGCCATTCAGGCTTCAATGGCGATTCAGAATGCCCTGCTCTTCGCAGAGGTGAAAGATAAGAACGCCGCGCTGGAACGCGCTGACCGGCTCAAATCACAATTTCTGGCTAATGTTACGCACGAGCTACGCACGCCCTTGCACAGCATCATCAGTTATGGCGAATTGATGCTCGACGGCTACCTGGACGGCGAATTGACGACGGAACAGGAAGAGAATATTCGCTTCATGGTGCGTAGCGCCGAAGACCTGGCCCACCTGGTCAACGATATGCTGGATCTCTCCAAGATCGAGGCCGACCGCATCGAGATCAAACTGGAGCCAATCGACCTGACGCAAAGTCTGCGCGATGTGGTCAGCCAGCTCAAGCCCATTGCGGATAGTAAGCACCTGTGCTTGATGCTCGACATCGAAGAGAATCTGCCAAAAGTGTTGGCCGACGGTCAGCGCTGCCGACAAATCTTGCTCAATCTGGTCTCCAACGCGCTCAAGTTTACCGAGCAGGGAGGCGTGACTATTAGTGCTACGCTCTTACACCGCGATGATACTGTGCGAATTGCCGTTCGTGATACAGGTATAGGCATCTCACCGGCAGCACTGAACTATATTTTTGAGGCGTTCCGCCAGGCCGACGGCAGCACAACACGCCGCTTCGGTGGCACCGGCCTCGGCCTGACGATTGCCAAAAAACTGGTTGAACTACAGGGCGGTGAGGTCGCTGTGGAAAGCGTTGTGGGTCAGGGTTCAACTTTCTCCTTTACCTTGCCCGTAGCGCTGGCACCCATGCTCATAGGCGTACAATCGCACTCGAAAGAGGAAAAGGATGAACACAACCACCAGGCAGAAAACTATTCTCATTGTTGAGAATGAAGTCTCGAACCGTATTTTGATTGAGCGTGTCCTCTCTACACGCGGCTATCGCTGTCTTTCCGCCTCCAACGGTCGTGAGGCGCTTGACCTCTTAGATCGCGAGCGCGTTGACTTGATCCTTACCGACCTCTCCATGCCTGTCCTTGATGGCTATCGCACCACACAGCTCATCCGCGCTCGTCCCGGCATGGCCGATGTGCCCATCGTAGCCGTGACCGCCTTCGCCTTAAATGACGAAGGTGAGGCGGCACGCAACATTGGCTGCACCGAATACCTGACCAAGCCCTTCAAGCCACGCCAGTTGCTTGAGCTTGTAGAGCGGCTACTACCCAACACATAATGGTTTGAATGTGATCAATGATGGGTCAATGGGGAATGGAAGATACGGTGGTTCAGGCGATAAATCGCGCAGTGGATGCGTAAACCAGGTCCCTGTGGGATTATTATTACTCTATGTTAGAGAAGTGGGAGAAGGATATGGATATTCAAATTACAACGCAAGCTGCACCGCAAATTCAGTGCGACGCTCTGATTGTCAGCGCGGCACAAGATAAAGGACATGGTCTGCAATTCTCATCGGTGGCCATCGCCATTAATGACGTACTGAATGGCTTGCTCGATGAACTCGTCGCCGATGGCGAATTTAAGGGCGCGGTGGGCGAACTGCTGACGTTGCACCCAATGGGACGTATACCGGCCAAACGGGTTGTCGTCGTCGGTCTGGGAGATAGGGAACGAATCACGATCCAGACGCTGCAACGGAGCGCCGCCACTGCCGCGCGCCACCTGCAAGCGACCGGTGCCAGGCATATCGTGCTGGCAATGCAGTGGAGCGGTGGCGAGATTAGCGCTTTGCAGAGCATGCAAGCGCAGGTAGAAGGGGCTTTACTGGGCCTCTATACCTTCCGCCACTATCAGCACCGCGACGAACCTGCTCAGGGCGTTACGCGCCTGCAACTGTTCAGCGATGGTCTCAACCAGGACGAGGTGGAGCAGGCGATCTCTCGCGGGCGCATTATGGCCGAAGCCACTAATCTCGCGCGTGACCTGGTCAATGAGCCGCCCAACATCCTCACGCCGACCGAACTGGCGAACCGGGCCAGCGCAATGGCCCGCGAGGTCGGTCTGGAATGCGAGGTCTTCGACCGCGCCAAAATTGAAGAACTACAGATGGGCGGCCTGCTCGGCGTCACACGCGGCAGCGCGGAGCCACCACGCTTTATCGTCCTGCGCTATCGCGGCGCGCCGGAACAGGGCAACAAAGGTATGGCGCTGGTCGGCAAGGGCATCACCTTCGATAGCGGTGGCATCTCCATCAAGCCTGCCGCCGGTATGGACGAGATGAAAGGTGACATGGGGGGCGCTGCCGCCGTCATCGGGGCCATGCGTGCCATTGCGCTGCTCAAGCCGCACATCAACGTCACCGGCCTCGTGCCTACCTGTGAGAATATGCCCGATGGCGCGTCCTACCATCCCGGCGATATTCTGCGCATCATGAACGGCAAAACCATCGAGATCGTCAACACCGATGCCGAAGGCCGCCTGATCCTGGCCGACGCGCTCTCCTATGCCACCAGGGAGGGCCTATCGCCCATCATTGATCTTGCTACCCTGACCGGCGGCATCGTCGTCGCGCTCGGCACCGTCATGACCGGCCTGTTCTGCAATAACGAGCAGTTGACACAGCAGATACTGCGCGCCGGACAACTGGCGGGCGAGAAATACTGGCCCATGCCGCTCGATGACGAGTACCGCGAGCAGATCAAGAGCGAGATTGCCGACATCAAGCAAACGGGTGGCAGACCAGCTTCCTCCGTCACTGCTGCCAAGATACTGGAAAACTTTGTCGGCGACGCTCAAAGTACACAGTGGGCACACCTCGATATCGCGGGCACCAGCTATATTGAGGATAAAAAAGCCTACCAGGAGAAGGGTGGCACCGGCGTTGGTGTGCGCACTCTTGCCACCCTGGTATTGATGAGGTCAGCGTGATCTTTTCTCTATGCCAGCTAAGTAGCGTAGCGCGGCATGCGCGGCATAATAGCCGCACATGCCATGCACACCGCCCCCTGGTGGGGTCGAGGACGAGCAGAGATAGAGACGCGGGTTGGGTGTGCTGTAGGGTACGAGACGGGGCAAGGGGCGGGTAAAAAGCTGAAGGAGATCAGCCGAACCGCCATTAATATCGCCGCCGATATAGTTGGCATTGTAGGCTTCCAGTTGCGCGGGTGAGGTCACGTGCCGGGCCAGAACGCGCTCACGGAAGCCGGGCGCGAAACGCTCGATCTGCTCCTCGATACGCTCTGTCATGTCAAAACTGCTGCCGTTCGGCACGTGGCAATAGGCCCACACGGTCTGCTTGCCTGCCGGGGCGCGCGTCGCGTCAAAAAGGCTCTGCTGGGCCAGCAGGACATAAGGGCGCGTCGGCGGCTCACCTCGCCCGCACTGACGCTCCGATAGCGCGATCTCTTCCAGCGACCAGCCCAGGTGAACGGTGCCTGCACGCAAACATTCCGCAGCCTTCCAGGGCACCGCTCCATCCAGCGCGTAATCGATTTTGAACGCCCCTGGCCCGTAGCGATAGCGCTCCAGGGCGCGTTGATAGGACTCCGGCAACATGGAACCTGCCATGCGTATAAGCTGGCGTGGCGTCACATCGCATAATACTACGCGCGAAGAAGGCAACAGACGTAAATCCTCTATCACTGCGTTGGTCACGATCTCAGCGCCGAGCGAACGTATGTAAGCCGCCAGCGCTTCCACGATCTGTTGTGAACCACCGCGCGCGACTGGCCAGCCGAGGGCATGACCCGCGATAGCCAGCACAAGCCCGAAGGCAGCGCCGGGCATCTGCTCCAACGGCAACATCGAATGCGCCGCCAGACCGGCAAACAGCGCCCGTGCCCTCTCACCTCTAAATAACTGCCGCGCCAGCCCACATGTCGAACGCAACGCCTTCAAACCGAAGCGTGCCAACGCCAATGGATGCGTCAACATCTGAGGACGGAGTGGCCCTAGCAATGCCTGGGATAGCACGGGCCAGTCATCCACCAGCGGCTTCATCACGCGACAATAGACACGTGCATCCTCGCGGCAATCCAGCGTCTCCGCCGTCTCCTCAACGGAGCGCGCCAGCAGCACGGCGCTGCCTTCTTCAGTGGGGTGTGCCAGGGGTATAGGAGGTTGAATCCAGTCCAGGCCGTGCTGCTCTAGTGGCAAGGTGCGCAGGAAGGGCGAACCCAGAGCCAATGGGTGGATAGCGGAACAGACATCATGCAGGAAGCCCGGCAGGGTCAGCGCCATCGAACGTGCGCCACCGCCAATCGTCTCTTTTGCCTCAAAGACGCAGACCGAGTATCCGGCCTGGGCCAATACTGCCGCCGCTGCCAGCCCATTTGGCCCCGCCCCGATCACAATCGCATCATACCGATAATGCATAATTGTCTCCTGAATAAAAAATAACTGTACTTAGTATAACATCTGATAGCAAGCGAGTATATTTTGTATAAAGATCAGTTTTTATTTATAAACTTTCTATGCTATACTATACATACTTTGGCTTATAAAAGTATTGCAAGGCGAGCATGAACATTGCGTTCCAGGTGACCTATGGAAAGGCATACCGTGATGGATACAGAGTCAGCAGCATGCACGTTATCTTTTGATAACCTGAGCTTGTTGAGAAGCATCATTGATGCTCTCTCGGCCCACATTGCTGTTCTTGATAAAGAGGGTGCGATCCTGATGGTTAATGAATCGTGGCGGCGTTTTGCGCAAATGAATCAGATGCAAACGCAAGATACCGGCGTTGGCTCGAATTACTTAGAGATATGTGACAGGGCATTGGGCACTGATGCGTTGACCGCACGCATGGTCGCACATGGTATTCGCAATGTGATTGAGGGCAGACGTGCAAACTTTATGCTCGATTATCCTTGTTACAGCATAAAGGGTTCACTATGGTTTCAGGTAAATATTTCAAAATTCTCAGTACATGATAGAGATTACATTATTGTTGCGCATGAGAATATTACGGAGTGGAAACAGGCGGAGCAGCGCCTCCAGGAAAGTGAAAAGCGTTTTCGTCTGCTCATTGAGAGAAGCTCCGATGTCATTGTGATGCTTGATGCAGAAGGGATTATACGCTATATCAGCCCCTCTATTGAAACGTTGCTGGGCTATCGGCCTCAGCAGTGCATCGGGCATAACGTCTTTGAACTGGTGTACCCGGAGGATGTAGCCTTTCTAAAGCAGGATTTTCAAGACTTTGTGCAACAGCCGGGAGGCATCCGTACCCTCCAGGGGCGCATGGTGCGTAGCGATGGCTCGTGGCTTTGGATTGATATTCATGCCGCCAACTATCTGCACGATCCTGATGTGCAGGCGGTGATTGCCAACTACCGTGACATCACAAAGATTGTGCAAAATGAGCAAGAGCTGCGGGTCGCAAAAGATAAACTGGAGGCCATTTTGCAAAGTGTCGCCGACGGCATCATGGTACAGGATGAGAACGGCCAACTGCTCTATGCCAACAAGGCCGCCGCTGATGTGCTGGACTATGAGAGTGTCGAGCAGTTGCTGGACAAATCGTGGGAGGAGATACTGGGACAGTTCGAGATGGTCGATGAGAAGGGGCAGGTGCTGGGGCCAGGTAGTCTACCCGGTTGCCGTGTTCTGGCCGGAGAACGGGAAGCGAGGGCTATTATTCACTCGACCAGCAGAGTGACCGGCGCTCAGCACTGGGCCATCGTGCAGTCGCGCCCCGTATTAGATGCGCATGGCAAGGTTCTCTTTGCCATCACCATCATTCATGATCTGACCGAGCAGAAAGAGATGGAGCGGCGTAAGGATGAGTTTATTGCCATGGCCAGCCACGAGTTGAAGACGCCGCTCACCAGCTTGAAGATTTTCATGGGTGTTTTGCAACGGCGTTTCCGCAAGAATGGTGAAGACCAGTATCTGGAATATCTAAGCAAAATTGAAACGCAACTCAACACGCTCACCGAGTTGATTAATGATATGCTGGATGTCTCGCGTATCCAGCTTGGCAAGCTCCTTCTGCGCAAAGGGCATTTCGAGCTAAGCATGTTGATACGGGAGACTATCGATAATCTGGGCGGTGTGCAAACAACACACACCATTCGCTACGAGTCTTCAACAGAGGTGCAGGTCTTCGCCGACCGCTATCGTATCGGCCAGGTGCTGATTAATTTACTTACCAATGCTGTTAAGTATTCGCCACCGGGTAGTGAGGTCATTGTCCAGCTCTCTACCACCGGAGAGTATGCTCTCGTGAGTGTACAGGATTTCGGCATCGGCATTGATGAGGCCGACCAGCAAAAGATTTTTGAACGCTTTTACCAGGTCACGGGGCCGGTCGAAAAGACCTTCCCCGGCCTGGGCATCGGCCTCTACATCTCCAATGAGATCATTAAATGCCATCACGGGAAAATGTGGGTCGAGAGCCACAAGGGAGAGGGTTCCACATTCAGTTTTATGTTGCCCTTGTATGGGTCAGGTATAGGAGGAGGACAAAGTGTGCCAGTATAGCGAGGGGAGCAAGAAAAAAGTCCTGGTAGTCGATGACGACCCAGGCATCATCTACGCTATGCGACTGTTGCTGGAAGAGGAGGGCTATGCCGTAACATTGCTGGATCGAGGGGAAGAGGTAGAAAAGGTTCTCGCCACCAACCCGCCGGACATCATTTTGCTGGATATGTTGCTTTCTGGCAAAGATGGGCGCGCGATCACACGCCAGTTAAAAAGCCAGGAGCAAACCCGCCATATTCCCATCATCATGTTTTCCGCCCACCCCAGTCTAAGCAAGGAAGCCCCGGCAGCGGGTGCCGACGATTTTATGACCAAGCCTTTCAAAATCGAAGTTCTCCTGGAAAAACTGGCCCGCTATACGTAAGGCGTGATGATGTGGATTAACAAGTGTCATACTTTACTTTTTGCCGAACCGCTCGATGGACGGTAATGATGGCTTGATACTCAAGCTGTCGATTGTGGCAACGTATAAAAAATCCATTAAGAAATCGCTATCAGTGTGAAAATCGTATGCAAAGCCCTTGAAAACCCACACGGGATAGTGTATGCTGTCTTGCGGTATCCAATCTCGGTCTCGCATACAGTGCTCGTCCAGGTATCATATCCCACGCTGGTAGGGGGAGAAGAAAAACTGGTGACACCTGCTAGATATGGACCCGGAGGATTACCAACATATCATAAGGAGGTCCCTAGTTTGAGCTTCGTTGACAAAACTCTAAAATGCCGTGACTGCGGGAACGATTTCGTTTTTACCGCAGGTGAACAAGAGTTCTACCAGCAGAAAGGGCTGATGAATCAGCCTGCTCGCTGCCCATCCTGTCGCGCCGCGCGCCGCGCCTCGGCTGGTAGCGCGAGCAATCGTTCTGAGCGCGCCCCCCGCGAGATGCACACCGTCATTTGTGCTGAATGCGGCACTGAGACCCAGGTTCCATTCTTTCCCAAGAATGATCGTCCGGTCTATTGCAGCTCCTGCTACGACAAGGTCCGCGTTAGCCGTGGCTAACTCCCTGGTCGTGGGTGGGGTGTGATCAGTCACCCCCTGCGGAGTTGCGCCGCCCCGCCGTCTGGTGCGGATGATCTCCATCCAAAGCAATCTTCTAGCAAAGCAGAGGTTGGTTCTCTGTTTTGCTATTTCTTGTGTAATGTAAAAATGGAATAAGGTGGCTACTTCTCCTGTTTCCCTCTATATACTACCCATGCTTCCGACCCGGCCTGGGTTGCCGGGGCGGTTTTATCCTCACAGCGCTCACCCATGTGTCCAATGGCTGCGATGGTTCGTTATTTTCCTTGACAGACATCGATTGCGTCTTATAATAAAAGGAATAACATTTACTCGGCATTGTACTCACGTGTTAGCGAACATGTGGCTACGCGCGTGGTGGAAATGTTATACATCTTCGATAGGTTATTATAAGTGGAGGTATCGGAGGTGAGGGAAAGAACTCTTTTCCCACTGGTGGACAGCCCGGTGAGCCTGTTGTCTACCAGCGGGCAGGTAGGTGCAGAATGATGACCACCGAGTTTAATCAGGCCGCTAGTTCATCGGTGTTGACAATTCAGAAAGTGACGGTGCTAGATAGCAGTCTTTCCCCGTCGAATATGACGCTGGAAGATTTATTGGCGGAAATACGCCAATATCTGACAGAGCAAGACATCGAGAAGGTGCGTGCGGCCTATGAACTGGCGCGTAAGGCCCATAGTGGGGTGCTGCGGCGATCAGGCGAGCCGTATATTCAGCACCCGTTGGCAGTGGCGTTCTTGCTGGCAGGTATGCGTATCGACGCCGATGGCATTGTGGCTGCCCTGCTGCACGATGTCGTCGAGGATACCGAATACTCGCTGGATGACCTGCGTGCCCAGTTTGGTACTGCGGTGGCGACGATTGTCGATGGCGTAACGAAGTTTGATGCCCTGGCCGGTAAAGTGCCGACGAAAGCTGCGCAGGCCGTGAGAGCAGTGGCTGCCGAAGAAGGCATTGCTGAGGCTATTGTTGATGTTGCCGCCTCTTCGACAGGAAACGTCGAGGAGCAGCAGCGACAGGTGCTTGATAAACGACGTCAGCGCATCGAGACGGTACGCAAGATGCTGATGGCGATGGCCGAAGACCCGCGCGTGGTCGTGCTAAAATTAGCGGATCGCTTGCATAATATGCGCACATTGAGCGCGATGTCTCCGCAGCAGCAGCAGAATACCGCCCGTGAGACACGTGAGATTTATGTGCCGCTGGCCCGTCGTCTGGGCATGGCACTGGTGCAGGCCGAACTGGAAGACCTGGCCCTGAGCTACCTGGAACCGGAACGCTACCGCAAGCTGGCCCGTGAGATCGAGCTTGAAGTCGAACGGCGTCGTCCCTATATTGAGCAGGTCTGCCGCATTTTGCAGGAAGAGATGGCGCGCGCCGGTATCCACGCTGAGGTACACGCCTGGCAAAAGCACGTGGCGAGCATCAATCGCAAGTTAGAAGAAATGCCGCGCCAGAGTGAAAATGAGATCAGCCAGGTACACGATCTCGTCTCTTTCCGCATCCTGGTCGATTCGGATCACGAATGTTATCTCGCGCTCGGCCATATCCACGCCCTCTGGCGTCCAAAGGATGGGCGCATTAAGGACTTTATCGCAACACCTAAACTCAACGGTTATCAGTCGTTGCATACGACAGTCTTCTGCCTGGAGAATCGCCTGGCGGATATTCAGATTCGCACGCACGAGATGCAACGTACCGCCGATTATGGCATTGCCAGCTACTGGTATCTCAAGGAGCGCGTGGGCAAGGATGAGACGACGGTCAATAGCTGGCGGCTCTCATACCGCGAGATGGTATCCTGGATTGAGCAGTTGCGCCAGTGGCAGCGCGAATTGCCTCAGCAGAGCGCCGATGAATTTGTCGAGGCGGTCAAGGGCGATCTCTTCCAGGAGCAGATTTTCGTGTTCACCCCCAAAGGCGAGGTCAAAGACCTGCCGCGCGGTTCAACCCCGCTAGATATGGCCTATCGCATCCATACCGATATTGGCGATCATTGTGCCGGTGCGCGCATCATTACTAATCAGGATGACACGGGGCGGCTGGTTACACGATTGGTGCCACTGGATTACGAACTTAAGGGCGGCGAAATCGTAGATATCATGGTGAATCGCACCGTCCACCCGACGCGCGACTGGCTCTCGTTCGCACGCACAGCAGCGGCTCGCAATAAGATTCGCCGCTATCTAAAGACGTATGAGCGCGAGATCAATTTACAACTGGGGCGTGAGCGCCTGGATCTGGCGCTGAAAGCCGTCGGTCTGGGCGGCCTGACGGACGAAATAGAGACCGTGATTCAACAGGTGTATATGCAGGAGGCTGCTCATTCGTTAAAGAAGTACACCAATTTTGATGATCTCTACGTCGCGTTGGGACGTGAGGACCTGCCGATAGAGCAACTCATGAAGCTGCTGATGCCGCATCTGCAAACGCTTTTGCCGCCAGTGGATAAGGAAGGGGCAGGCGCAAAAAAACATGCTCACATTGCCGGTCGAGAGGAAAGCTTGAATGGGGGCCTGGTGAAACTGGCCTCATGCTGTTGTCCCATTCCGGGCGATGCCATTGTAGGAGTCCTCAATCCGAGCAAGGGTATGCTGGTGCATCGGGCCGATTGCCGCTCGCTGCAGCGCTATCGCAAGAACTCAAAGGCCCTGGTCGAGGTCAACTGGTTGCAGATTGAACCTGAATCGTATCGGGTTCCTGTTGTGATTGTTGCTCATGATCGCGCGGGTCTGTTGCGCGATGTGGCGGCAGTGGTGGCCGATGCCGGTATTAATATGACTTCTGTAACCTCTTCGACCAATGTTTCTTTGCAGAAAGCAGTGATTACCGTCACCCTGGAAATCGCGGCAATTGATGGTATCCACGATCAGATCGAACGCATCTTCCGTCGTCTACGGCAGGTAAAAAACGTGGTCAGTGTGGAGCGCGCTCTGACGACGAAATAAAAAATCAGGGATTCAGAAAATAGAACGAGAGACCAGCGAGAGACAAATTTGCTATTACATAGTAAAAGTATTGCTTTAAGCTCGACCTCAGATTATGCTGATAGCAGGTGGGCTGGATAGTTTACACGGATTTCCGCATAAGTATATGTACATGATAGACGGCGCTGTTGACCAACATAAACAACAGGAACAATCAATCATTGGGCGTGATTTCGAGCCTGAGATTGCGAACCTGCTTTCACTGACGTATCGTTATATGTCACCCCCGGAGAGGGAACTGGTGGCGAAGGCGTTACGCCTGGCGCGTGAGCGTTGCCAGGGTGTGATCGGTCTGCGCCCGATTCCACCGCTAGAGCATGCGCTGGCGGTAGCTACTATTCTGGCTGATATGCATATTGATGCCATCGGTGTCTCCGCCGGTCTCTTGTTTGAAGCCGTTGATGCCGACCTGCTGGAGCTGAGCCAGGTTGAGCAATTATTGGGCCTGCCGACCGCGCGCGTCATCGGCAGTATGCTGCGCCTGAACATCCTGGAACGCACCAAGCGACAGGTTTCTTCTCAAGCCGCGCCGGAAGAGGCAGCACGCGAGAATACGGTTGTTACCTCTAACGAAAGCAAAAAGGGGCGCGCGCGTGAGATGTTACGCCGCCAGCAATCCGAGACGGTACGCAAGATGTTCGTGGCCATGGCCGACGACCCGCGTGTGGTGTTGCTCAAACTGGCCTACCGTTTGCACGCGATGCGCATGCTGACACAGCCTACCTATGCGAGCGAGCCGCAGGAACGCTACCGCATGGCGCAGGAAACGCGCGAGATTTATGCACCCCTGGCCGGACGACTGGGCATGGCACGCATGGAGAGCGAGCTAGAAGACCTGGCTTTCCAGATTCTGGAGCCGGATAAGTATGCCTGGGTGCGCAGCATCGTCGAGGAAGAGAGTAACCAGTGGCGCTCCTACGTGGAGCGCGTGTGCGACATCCTGCGCCGCGAAATGGCCTCCATTGGCGTCAACGCCGAGGTATCCGGGCGCGTCAAGCATCTCTATAGCTTTTATAAGAAGCTCCAGCGCAGTGGCAAGGATGTCGGCGAACTGAAGGATGTCAAATCGGTGGTAGAGATTGGCCAGATTCATGACCTGATCGCTTTCCGCATTCTGGTTGACACCACACAGGATTGTTACTTAGCGCTGGGTCACGTGCATAGCCTGTGGCGACCAAAAGAGGGACGCATCAAGGACTTTATCGCCAATCCCAAGCCCAACGGCTATAGCGCGCTGCACACCACTGTCTTCTGCCTGGACGACCACCTCGTCGAGATTCAAATTCGCACGCATAAGATGCACGAGATGGCCGAGTATGGCGTTGCTATGCACTGGCACTATAAAGACGTGGGCGATGCCGCTTCACCCTCTGCGCGCGAATTGCTCTCCTGGCTGCGCCAGTTAAATGAGTGGCAACATGATCTGCGTTCAACCTCGACCAGCGATACCGAGTTTGCCGATGCGGTCAAGGACGATATTTTCCAGGAACAGATCTTTGTCTTCACTCCAAAGGGCGAGGTCAAAGACCTGCCCGTCGGCTCAACACCGCTGGATTTCGCCTATCGCGTCCACACCAAACTTGGCGATAAATGCGCGGGTGCGCGCATCATCACTGAGGCCGGAGAGGGCTTTGGGAGCCGTCTCGTCACGCGCATGGTACCACTGGATTACGAACTCAAGAGCGGCGAGATTGTCGAAATCGTCACGAGCCGCACCGCGCACCCAACGCGCGACTGGCTCAATTTTGTGCGTACCGCTGCCGCCAGAAGCAAGATACGCCGCTATTTGAAGACGCACGAGCGGCATATCAATATTCAGATCGGACGCGAGCGCCTGGATCGTGAACTCAAGCTGTTGCTCGGCTCACGTGGTATTGAGGCAATTAACGAGGATGCCGAGCGCTGGTTGTGCGAAGAGTATCGCCTGGAAGACATTGAAGATCTGCTCTCGGCCATCGGTGCAGACGATATTCGTCCCCACGCCGTCGCCGTCAAGCTGGTCGAACACTGGCAGCGCGAGGGCAAGGAGTTCAAAGAGACGAAGGACGATGAGCAGGGCCTGTTGCCCACCTCAGCACCTAGCGCCAAATCTACCTCGTCCGCGCAGTTGCAGGTGGCCGGCGTCAGCGGCCTGCTGACAAAGCTGGCGAATTGCTGTTGCCCGTTGCCAGGAGACGAGATTGTTGGTTTTGTCAGTCGTGGCAAAGGCGTGGTAGTGCATCGTGCCGATTGCCAGAACATTCGCCGCCATCGTGACCGCGACCGTGAGCGTCTGATTAACGTCAACTGGGTCAGCATGAGTCAGCCGCGTTACCTGGCCCCCATTGTCATCTCGGCCCATGATCGCCCCGGCCTGCTACGCGACATTGCTACCATCGTCTCCGATGTCGGCGTTAACATGACCGCTGTCAACACGCGCATGCACAGCGACCGCGAAACCGTCATCATCACCGCGACGCTGGAGATCGATGGCCTTGCGCAACTGGAACGCCTCTTCGCGCGTCTGGGACGTGTCAAAGATGTCATGCACGTGAAACGCAACCTGGGTAAACGCACGTAAGGGCTTCGGCTATGTAGAAGCAACGAAAAAAGCGGTCATGCTCTAAGCTGACCGCTTTTTTGTGGGAGTGCTTAACCGCGCAGGCGCTCTAGCACGGGAGGTTGGCGCAGTTTTGCCAGCGCCCCGGCCTCGATCTGGCGTACCCGCTCGCGTGTGATACCCAGTTCGCGCCCGACCTGCTCTAACGGATGGGCCTGGCTGTTGCCGAGGCCGAAGCGCAGTTGCAGCACCAGTTGTTCGCGTGGCGTGAGTACCGACTCCAGCACGCGCTGTACCTCATCCTTCAGCGTTTGCGTGGTGGCGATATCTTCTGGCGAAGCCGATTCGGTATCGGCCAGCACATCGCCCAACTCCTGCTCCTCGTCCTCGCCGACTGGCAATTCTAGCGAGACGGGCGCGCCAGGGGCTGATTGTAACTCGACCATGCGAATGGGGTCAAGGCCGGTGGCTTCGGCCAGTTCCAGGTCGGTTGGCTCGCGGCCCAGTTCTTGCAACAGGCGCTGACGCTCACGACGGATGCGGTTGAGCGCCGTATTGACGTAGACTGGCAGGCGAATCGTGCGGCCTTTGTCCGCGACGGCCCGGCTGATGGCCTGACGAATCCACCAGGTAGCATGGGTGGAAAAGCGGTGCCCGCGCCGCCAATCATAGCGCTGCACCGCGCGGATCAGGCCAATGTTGCCCTCTTGAATAAGATCGAGCAGCGTCAGGCCGCGCCCGACATAGCGCTTGGCGATACTGACGACGAGGCGCAGGTTGGCCAGAATGAACTGCTTCATGGCTTCGCGGTCGCCAGCTTCAATGCGTTGCGCCAGTTCGATCTCGCGCTCATGCGTAATCATTGGCACGCGGCCTATTTCGCGTAGATAAGTCATCACGGCATCGGACTCCCCAGAGTCGGAGTCGCTGAGTGTATGCTCATCGCCATCTTCTGAACGGCGGCGGCGCATAGCGGGACGACGTGCGGGTGCTTCATGTCCGGTTGCCAGTGGGGGAATGGTGAGCAGGGCGGTTGCTTCCAGGTCTGACGCCGCGTGGGTCAGGTTGTCGTGTAGCTCGTGGAGGTCCGTCATATCCTCTAACTCCAGGGGTCCAGTATCGAGGCCCGTTAAAGATTCTTCCTCCTCAATTGCCGCAGCATCCTCTATATCCTCTGCACCGTTTCCTCCCTCCTCTACTATTTCTTCTAAAGAATCCGTGTTATGCCCTTCCCCCACCTCATCCTCTGTTGTATAATCGAGATCCTTGCCCAAGAGTTGCTCAACGAGGTCGAGTGGCTCTTGAAGATCTGTGGGTGTCTGTTTGTCGTTTAAGGTAAGCGTTGTTCCCGTCATGGCACGCTCCATGTCAATCATTCTGCGCCCTCCATGAAAAGTTAATATCTCAAGCAGCAAGATATATGTTTTTCGGTTGTGTCCTACACTCAGGGAAAGCGAACCTTCGCTGGGACATGTTGTCCAAGTGCCGAGTGGGAGGAATCAATGATGTGCAATTTGTTTCCTCTGTAAGAAAACATAGCCAGGCCGGAAAATATTCCTGTTCTAATTATAACGCAAGACCTCCATTGATTCTAGTCCTCGCGCGGCCTTTTTTGGCCCGCGTGTAATATCTGGCCACAACGTGCTGCCTGCCTGTCTACGGCTTGTTCATGGCTCGTCGATGAATTGTCTATACTTTGCCTGCCAGCCGTCACAGTATGCGTATGTATATACGCGCGAGAGGGTCTAAGGTAGCAACGAATCGCTACTTCGCCGTGCTATCAGCGCGGAACTGCTTGCTGCGGGCGTAGATAACTACTTAAATACTATTTCCCTCGCTCAAACTGAATATTCCGACAGCACATACGCTGCCTGCCTGATGAGCGTATGCTTCGGCGTAGGGGTAGGTGTCTGGGGATGTTGCCGACGATACTGAAGAATCGTCTGCTGCACAAGTTGAATAATCTTTGTGACTGGAACGTGGCGGCGTTGCGCGATTTCGTTCAATGTCATATGAGCATCGGACTTCGTCGGGGCAAGATGAAGGGCGGTATATAGCGTACTCTGGGGCACATGATAGACACGCGCGATGTAGGGCACGGTCATCCAATCATGGATGGCTCTCACATCGCCCACCTTGACCAGTGTACGTTGCTGCTGAAAGGCATGAAATGCCCGCACAGTGCTGGCCGCCGCCAGTACCACGCTTGCAATTGCCAGTACCAGCAAGGCGCTGATAATGATGATTTTCAGCCGTGTACTCATGGCCCGCCCTCTTTACTCGTTATGGGCGAAGATGACATCCTTCACTTATCTTTGGTAAGGGGAACATTATAATAGATAATATCCATTGGTAGCAGCAGATCGATACTGGAGAATTTTACTATGTCATCGGATTCAAAGGGATGAAGAATCCATAGCCGACCGTTCGTTCTGCGATATACCTCTACCGCACGTCGGCGTGTATTTACCAGCACATATTCCTCAATGCTTGGGCATTCCCGATAATAGGCAAATTTATCACTGCGATCATATGCCTCTGTGCCGGGTGAAAGAACTTCTATGACCAGACGGGGATTACGAATAACTAAAGCGCCTTCACTCCTATCTTGTTCGTCACAACTCACGGTAACATCTGGAAAAACGATGCGCTCTTCCGCCAGCAGTACCTGAGCGTCGGAGCCATAGACATCACATGGCCCATCGAGCAAATGCCTGCCAATTTCACGCACTAGATGAGAAGCGATACGAGCATGAGCGAGATTACCTCCTGCAAGCATATAGGCATAGCCATCAATATATTCGTAACGTTGTTCGCTCTTCCTATTGAGTTCCATATATTCCGCAACGCTTATTTTAAGTTGCTGGGGGCGTGAGAGCATGACCTCGTTCCTTTCTTCTCGCTTTATTCACGATACAACCAATGATGTGATATAAAGGTGGTGCTGGTGTGCCACCTGCAAGCATCCGGGCGTAGCCATCGACATCGTCATGCATTCCTTCCCTGGCTTACATAAGCTGCGTAACTTCTCATTCTAGCTCATTGATCAATCATAGTGTACCTGATTACACGAGGGCTGGCAAGGCAAGGCCAGCCCATGAGAGCATACTAGATGTTTGCGTGGTGTGTGGCAAGCAGACCAGGCATGCGGTTAGCCTGAAAGGGTAGCTGATTCGTCCTGTATCCCCCTTTTGTGCTATAATAGACAAGGTAGGACATATATTCTTAACCTTCTCCGTGCTGAAAAAATCACGCTACTGATATGCCTTGCGGCTAGTGTCTGGCGTTTTGGTGAGGACGTGTTTTATGGAACTGGGCAACATTAAGCCTGTTGATATTGTTGAACAGATGATGGGTGCGTATCTCGATTACTCGATGAGTGTGATCGTAGCGCGCGCCCTTCCTGATGTGCGCGACGGTCTGAAACCCGTTCACCGTCGCATTCTTTATGCTATGGATCAAATGGGCCTGCAATCGACCAAACAGTATCGCAAATGCGCCGGTACGGTCGGTGAAGTCCTGAAAAATTATCATCCACATGGCGACGTGGCGGTGTATGACTCGCTGGTTCGCATGGCGCAGCCCTGGTCGATGCGCTATCCGCTGGTGATGGGTCAGGGCAATTTTGGTTCGCAAGATGATGATCCCCCGGCTGCTATGCGCTATACTGAAGCTAAAATGGCGGCCATCACCGATGAATTATTACGCGATATAGATAAAGAAACAGTAGATTTTGTTCCTAACTATGATAACCAGACTGAAGAACCAACTGTTTTGCCCGCGCGCCTCCCAAATCTACTGATTAATGGCTCTACCGGTATTGCCGTTGGAATGGCGACCAACATTCCACCGCACAATCTGAACGAGGTTTGCGACGGCATTGCCTATCTGCTCGAACATCCCGATGCGACCACCGAGGACCTACTGCATATTGTTCATGGCCCTGACTTCCCGACCGGCGGTATTATTCAGGGCCACGAAGGTATTCGCAATACCTATGTCAATGGGCGTGGACGTATCGTGCTGCGCGCCCGCACGCACTTTGAAGAAGCCGAGCGTGGTCGTATGAGCATCGTCGTCACCGAGTTACCGTACCAGGTCAACAAGGCGGAACTGGTGAAGAAAATCGCTGAATTGGCGCGCGATAAGAAAATCGACGGCATCTCCGAAGTGCGCGACGAGTCGGACCGTCAGGGTATGCGTGTCGTGATCGATCTCAAACGCGACGCCAATCCCGATAGCGTGCTGAACTCGCTGTTCAAATATACGGCTATGCAGAGCGCGTTCAACGCCAACATGCTGGCCCTGGTGGATCGCCAGCCGCGCACGCTGACTCTCAAGAGTTTCTTGCAACACTACATCAATCACCGCGAGATTGTGTTGACGAGGCGCACACGTTACGAACTGCGCAAGGCCGAGGAGCGCAAGCATATCCTGGATGGTTTGAAGATCGCGCTAGATAACCTGGACGCTGTCATTAATACCATTCGCCAGTCGCGCCGCGATACCGCCGGTCTGGCCGAAGAGTTGCAGCAGCAGTTTGGCTTCTCCGAGGCCCAGGCCAAAGCTGTGCTAGACCTGCGCCTGGCCCGCCTGGCGGCGTTGGAGCGCCAGAAGATTGAAGACGAACTCAAGGATGTGCTGCAACATATCGATTACTATCATCTGCTGCTCAGCGACATCAATGAGATCCGCAAGCTGATTAAACAGGACCTGATTGAGCTAAAAGAGAAATACGGCGATGCGAGGCGCACAGAGATTCAAGCCTCTGAAGTTGGCGAGTTTCGCGCCGAGGATCTCATTCCCAATGAAGAGGTCGTGGTCACGCTGACGGAGAAGGGCTATATCAAGCGTCTACCTTCCAGCACGTATCGCGCTCAGCGGCGTGGTGGGCGTGGCGTGACTGGCATGGCAACGCGCGAGGATGACACCGTGCGCCATCTGGTCGTTGCACACACACATGACAGCCTGCTCTTCTTCACTGACCGGGGTCGCGTCTTCCAGTTGCGTGTGCATGAGTTGCCCGAAGTGGGGCGCACTGCCAAAGGCGAGCATATCATCAACCTGATCTCGATTGAGCAAAGTGAGCGCGTGACGGCAGTGGTCTACGTACCGAAGGGTGTCAGCCGCGACTTCATGATCGTTGCGACACGCAAGGGTGAGGTCAAGAAGACGGCCATGGAAGAGTTCGAGGTCGTGCGCCGCTCCGGCCTGATTGCCATGAACCTGGAACCAGACGATGAATTGATCGGAGCCAGGCTGGCGCATGCAGATGACGATGTGCTGCTAGTGACCGCGTATGGTCAAGCCATTCGGTTTAGCGTCGAGGAACTGCGTTCCGCCTCGCGTACCAGCGGCGGTGTGCGTGGCATTCGTCTGGCCGAAGGCGATACAGTCGTCTCGCTCAGCATCGCCTCACCCGGTAGCGAATTGCTGGTCGTCACTGAATACGGCTATGGCAAACGTACCCCGATTGACGAGTATCCTCGCCATAGTCGCGGCGGTAGTGGCGTCCTCACCGCGCGCGTAACGGACAAAACGGGCAAGGTCGCGGCGGCGCGTGTCATTACCGACCACGACAATGATCTTATGATTATCTCCGCCGGTGGCATCGTGATCCGCCAGGACGTCAACGACATCAAACGCGCAAGCCGCGCCACGCAAGGCGTCACGCTCATGCACGTAGCCGATGGCGATACTGTAGTAGCCGTAGCAACCACCAATGGCAAAAAGCTGGAGCAGCCGGAGATGAACGAGGCAAATGATCCCAATGATGAGTAATACCATAGGGACGCGATTATGAATTTTTCAACCCGAAACCCGCGCTCTCGTAGGGGCGTGATTCATCACGCCCTGCTCGCCCGTCGTTCCCCTCTCTGGGCGTGATGAATCACGCCCCTACGAGATGGCCTGATCGAGGTTGAGGCGTATCTTGACCTCGCGCCGAATACGTCGCCCCTCACGCACCTGACGGGCCGTGGTACGATCTTTCTGAGCCTCAACTTTAATCATCGGGAAGGGACGATGAAACTGTTTATCGAAGCTCTCAGCCTTTTCCTCGGAGAACTTCGCGCGTTGCTCATAAGCGTGTGCTAAAATCTCGCGTTTGACATCCTCTGCGCCCTCGCTCAGCAGCAGGAAGGCGAGCGTGAAATCGGGTTTGCCCAGGTCGGCGTAGTGACGGGCGCTGGTCAGACCGTCATTACCCTGGGCCATCTGCTGGCGCGCATATTCCAGAAAAACCTCTTTTGTATGCTGTGAGTAAAGTTCGGCAAATGTTTCCGCCATGGTGACTCCTGCTCTTGCTTTGTGTTCGCGATAATTTGTCTGAGATAAGCATAGCGCATATGGGGGGAAGATGACAAATAAGGTGAGATGCTATGAGCGGCGTGCAATTTACCGGCGTTGGCGGGACATTCGTCGGGGCAGTGGGTGTACATGAAGGTCAGCACAACGGGCTGGCCACGAAACTGTGCCAGTGAAATCGTTTGCCCATTCTGGTCAGTGAGTTGAAAGGCGGGTGCGGGCGTCCCGCCCATGCTTGTGCCGTCCAGGCCGCCGGAGTTGAAGCCGGAGCCGCCGGTTGGAGAGGGCGGTGGTGGTGGCGAGCTTTTGTTGCTGTGGTGCTGGAAGATCAACACGATGATGATGACCAGCACCGCCAGTACAATAACCGATAAGCGTGATGCGAGACGCCAGTTCATTGGAGTTTCCTCACCTACTCTAGATGTGCAATACCCGGTCGAGAACCATGATGGCGAAGATGGCGGCCAGGTAGCAGTTAGAGTACCAGAATAGCGTGCGCGCCCAGTGTTTGCTCTGGTCGCGCAGCAGGCGTAGCGCCATGTAGACAAGGATGCCGCCCAGGATGAGCGCGCCCGCCAGGTACAGGTAGCCCATAGCGTGCATGGCGAAGAGAACCAGCGTTACCGCCAGCAACAATAGCGAGTAGAGGAAGATTTGTTTGCGCGTCTCCTTCTCGCCCATCACGACAGGCATCATAGGCACGTTGGCTTTCTCATAATCTTTCTGGATCAGCAGCGAGAGCGCCCAGAAGTGCGGCGGCGTCCAGTAGAAGATGATGGCGAACAGCCAGATGGCGGGCAGACTGAGGCTATTGGTGACAGCGGCCCAGCCGACCAGCACCGGCACCGCGCCTGCTGCGCCGCCGATGACGATGTTCTGTGCCGTCGAGCGTTTGAGGCCCATGGTATAGATCAGGACATAGAATAGGATGGCGGAACAGGCCAGCACGGCGCTAAGCAGGTTGACAAACACGGTTAGCAGCACGAATGAGCCGACGCCCAGCGCGATGCCGAAGATCAGCGCATTGCGCGGTTTCACCTTGCCTGCGGGCAGCGAGCGGCGTTGTGTGCGGCCCATAATCTGGTCAATGTCGCGGTCAATATAGCAGTTCAGGCTGTTGGCGCTACCGGCGGCCATTGCGCCACCCAGTAGCGTGGCGATAGTCAGGCCGAGGGGGGGGAATTTGCCACCAGCAATCGTCATCGCCGCTGCCGTAGTGCCGAGCAACAGAACGGTAACGTGCGGCTTCATCAGATTGACATAGCTGGAGATGGTGTGTCGCCAGGGACTGACTGCTTTGGCCTTACCCCCTGCGTTTGCCACTGCGATCTCGTTCGTCACGGTGCTGCTCTGCGTCTCCGCCACATACACCGACTCTGCATTCAGTTGTTGCGCCGCCAGCACGGTGAGCGCGACCAGACTGCCCCATACGACGGTTGAGCAAGCCAGATGCAGAATATTGGCATAAACAAGCGCATTATCGACTGTTACAAATGCGCCGGTGCCTGACTGAAGCACAAACAACACCCCGGCGGCGAGAGCCAGCCACATCTGTGTGGGCGCAACCTCACGTCTGCGCCATGCTGAAATACACAGCCAGAGCAGCACCAGCCCAACGAAGATAGCGGCATAGCGATGCAGCATATTGATGTCGTTCAGGTGATACTGCACTGCCCAGGCCGGAGCGTTGCCACAGAGCGGCCAGCCGGGGCATGCCTGCGAGGCCCCCTTGCTGATCACATATGAGCCGGTCAGCGTCAGACCGTAGACCAGCAGTGCGCTGACGGCGGCCAGATTGACGAAGCGGCGTGTCTGCTCTGGATGCTCGCGGTTCGCAGTCGCCGCCCCACCCATCAGGGCGATGGTCAAAGCGATAGCAAGGATCAGCAAGGCGCTCGCCAGACCGATAGTTCCTTGTGCGGTGATAGGCACCCACGCCCTGTTTGCTCCAGCAGCATATTCGGCCAGCAGGAGCGGCACGATGAACAGGGCAGGCAGCAAGATGTATCGCTGCTGACGCCCCCAGACCAGCGTGCTGGTGACCAGTGCAAGCCCCAGAATGGTGGTGATAGCAAGAAAGATAGGATGAATATTTTGAATACCGGTAGCGGGAAGCACCGCCGATAAATATGCTGAGCCGACCGTGGCCCATGCGATGCGGCGTACTATATTCATACGAAAAGCATCCCCTTTGATAGATAATGCGTCTTCTGCTATTGTCGTAGTCGTCCCTGATAGTCCCCTTGCAATGCCTGACCTGTACCTTACAAATCCCTGAATGAATCAAGGTAGGGCGAAACATAGTGTTCGCCCTGCCTGCTTGCTCCCCATGTCCGCTGTGGATGGAAGGAGATTACGGATGTGTCATCTGTTCAATCTGTTCGAGGCGATCTCCTGGGGAATGACGTGTACTGAGAAAGTGTGCCACATCTGCTACGCGACTGGCGTAGCCCCATTCGTTATCGTACCAGGCGACAATGCGCATCATATTGTGCTGTGGTAATTTAGTAGTCATCAGGCCATCAACGATGCTGGAACGGCTATCCCCGCGAAAATCGCTGGAGACCAGTGGTAATTGGCAATAGCCGAGAATACCGTGTAGTGATCCCACAGCAGCCTGCGCAAAGAGGCGATTGACCTCTTCCGCGCTCGTTTCACGCTCTAATGCGACGAGCAGGTCAACGACCGAAACGGTGATCGTGGGGACGCGATAGGAGACGCCGTGAAATTTTCCGACCAGAGCAGGGATGATCTGGCCGAGAGCTTTCGTCACTCCTGTGGTGGTGGGAATGATATTTTCAGCGGCAGCGCGGGCGCGGCGCGGGTCCTTGTGGCTGCGATCAAGTATCCGCTGGTCGTTGGTATAAGAGTGGATGGTCGTCATGACGCCTTGCCTGATACCAAACTGGTCGTGCAAGACCTTTGCTAGCGGGGCCAGACAATTGGTTGTACACGAGGCGGCTGAAATGATCTGATGCTCGGCAGGCTTGTAATCATGCTCATTCACGCCCATGACGAGAGTGACATCGCACCTTTCGCAAGGGGCAGTCACCAGTACACGGCTGGCACCAGCGCGCAGGTGCGCACTCGCCTGTTCCGCCGTCGTGAATGCCCCGGTGGCTTCAATCACCAGTTCGACACCGAGGTCGCGCCAGGGAATATTGCAGGGATTAAGGTGTGACACAATGGCGATGGGTCGGCCATTAACAATGATAGCTTCGTCATCGGCCTCAACCTCTGCGCGCAAGGGGCCATAGGTCGAGTCGTATTGCAGCAGATGTGCATTAATGGCCGCATCGCCACGATCATTGATGGCGACAATATCCAGATCGACGCCGCGTTCGAGCGCCGAGCGGAGAATTAAGCGGCCAATACGCCCAAAACCGTTAATACCTATTCTCATCGTTTTTCTTCTCCTCGCACGGATATGTACTCAAACCCCTACTTCGTCGGTTTGTCTGGCCCGCATCAAATGATAGACGAGTAGCAACTGTGTCAGAGCCAGTGGATGACTGCGACCGGATTTCGCACCAGTGTACAGCCCGATACGGGAGAGCGTGTTAAGGTCGCAACAGGTACCGAGGTGATCGAGAAGGCCCTGTTCAAGGGCGCGGGCCGGTTGTTCTGGTATCGAGCCGTCGATCTCCAGGTACTCAACGGCCCGCCCACCCTCGCGTCCCAGGCGCGAACGAACGCAGCCAGATTGATCGGCCTCGATGATATCGCTCAGGTCGGGATGATGCAACGTGCCATGCAGCGTCAGGCGCACATTGAGGTGTGCATCGTCATTGTGCCTTGTCTCATCGGGGTAGAAGGAGACAACGATGTCTGCATGGTGACGCTGGGGGCGGATATAGGCGGCGGAGTCTGCTTCGCGTTTATCCAGTTCTCGCAACACCTCTTGCTCGCTGTAGCCGCGCTCGGTCGTATCACGCCGCACTTTCCAGCGTCGGCGCAGATATTCCGGCGGCTCAAGATAGACCCGCACGCTATAAGCGTTGCGCATCTCTTGCCAGTAGAAGCCAAGCAGCCCTTCAACGATGAGAAAGGGATGTGGGGTGATATATTGTGGCGGGCCGAAGTCGCCGATCTTATGATTATAATGTGGCTTAAGGATGGGTTCACCCGCGCGCAATAAGCGCAGGTGTTGGGCCAACATATCCAGGTAGTTACAATCGGGATGTAAAGGGGTGATGCCCAGCTCTTTGCGTTGCTGGCGATTGTAGCGATGGTAGTCATCGGTACACAGCACCGCGACACGCTCTGGCCCCAGAATCTGGGCGATGCCACGACTGAGAGTTGTCTTGCCAGCTGCGCTGTCGCCCACAAGGCCCAGAATAACCGGGCGCGGTGTGACTCCATAAGATATTGCCATAGTGTTACTCCAAACTGTTTGTTTGCTCCATGTGTACATAACTGAGGGATTCAGCGCAGGTATTACCAATGCTCATGCCGAGCTAAGCCTCCCCGTGAACTGCTTGCTCCTGGGGAGAGGCATCGTCGGTGAACACCCGGCTGGCCAGGATATCTTCGGCTTCAAGGGTCATCAACTCTGTTCTGGAGATCGCTCCACCTCTGGCGAACAGGCGGTTGGCCTGGCGCAAGCGGGCGCGATCAAGGGCATTGCGCACACTGCGGGCGTTAGCAAAGCGCGGCATGCGCATTCTTTTCGCCAGATAGGCTTCAAAGGCTTTGAGGGCCTCAGGGCTGAAACGATACATCTGCTCGGCCAGCATAAGTTGTGCGATAACCAGTAGCTCCTCAAGGGTGTAGTCGGGAAAATCAAGGTGGTGGGCGATACGCGAACTGACACCCGGATTAGATTGGAAAAAGGTTTCCATGCGATCCTTGTATCCTGCGAGAATCACCACCAGGTCTTCACGTTGATTCTCCATGACCTGGAGCAGTATCTCGATGGCTTCCTGCCCGTAATCACGCTCGTTTTCCTGGCGATAGAGGTAATATGCTTCGTCGATGAAGAGGACGCCGCCCATGGCGCGTTTGAGAACTTCTTTGGTTTTGGGCGCGGTATGACCAATATATTGACCAACCAGATCATCGCGTGTCACAGCCACGAGATGACCTTTGCGTACATAGTTAAGGCGATGAAGGATGGTTGCCATGCGCATGGCAACCGTCGTCTTGCCCGTTCCTGGCGGGCCGGTGAACGACATATGCAGCGAGGGCGGTCGAGCCGTCAGGCCAATGCTGCGGCGCATCCGATCAATCACCAGCAGGGCCGCAATTTCGTGGATGCGCGTCTTCACCGCTTTCAAACCCACCAGGTCTTCATTCAGCTTCTGGAGCACATCCATGACCTGCGATTCCTCAAGCACGCTCGCTATATTGACCGTATCATTCTGGGTTGAGGTGAGTATCTGCTGGTCTTCATGGCTCGCCCCGTCGGCACTGTAATCGCGCATTGATGGAAGCATCCGGCGAACTCCTTCTTCTGGGTATCCATATTATCGTCTTTGAACAATCAATCCGTGAATCGTTCCCCGGCGGGTTTGTCGGTTGCGTAGTCGCGCAAAGAGTAGCGCATGACGCGATCATGAGCGTCCTGGCGGGTGAGCGCAAAACCTGGATCGTGTTTGGGGCGATTGACGATGAAAGAGAGCATAATGGATTGCCTCCCCTTGCTACGATCATACGCGCTGACGCGAATGTAGTGATTGGGGTAGGCACGGCGGCATTCGTTGATCTCATACAGAATTGCCGCCGGGTCCTTGCTGTCGAACATTGGCAGGCCCCACATCTCCCAGTACGTATTGCGTGGGTGTGGATCATCGGTGAACTCAATATTGATCGGCCAGTTGTGATCCAGACAATATTGGATTTGCATCCTGATTTCATCGTCGGTCAGAGGTGGCAGGAACGAGAAGGTCCCCTGGGTCAGATGGAAAGGCATCGTGTTCCCTCCTGGTGCTGTTAGTAACTGGGTGTAGGTGTGGCATCCGGTGTATCGGTAGAAGCGTAGTTGAAGGTCACATCCTTCCAGACTTCGAGGGCGGCGCGCAACGGGCCACACCATCGGGCGGCCTTCGCTAAAATCTCCGGCCCCTCGCTCAGAATATCGCGCCCCTCATTGCGGGCCTGAATCATAGCCTCGACGGCGACGCGGTTTGCTGTGGCCCCGGCGGCGATGCCCATTGGATGTCCAATCGTGCCACCACCGAATTGCAATACCACATCTTCGCCCAGGTAGTGCAGGAGCAGGTGCATTTGTCCGGCGTGAATGCCGCCTGAAGCCACCGGCATGACGGCGGGCAGCGAGGCCCAATCTTGCTCGAAGTAGAGTCCCAGGGTCGGGTCGGCGTCATACTTCATCTCACGCAGCGTTTTGTAGTAGCCGCGTACAGTCATCGGATCACCTTCAAGTTTGCCTACGATGGTGCCGGCATGGATGTGGTCAACACCGGCCAGGCGCATCCACTTGGCAATGACGCGGAAGGAGACGCCGTGTATTTTCTGACGGGTATAGGTGCTATGTCCGGCTCGGTGCAGGTGTAGAATCAGGCCATTTTTACGCGCCCATTTTGCCATCGATTGAATAGCTGTATAGCCAATCGTAAGATCGATCATAATGATGACACTACCTAGCTCTTTAGCGAATTCGGCCCGTTCATACATGTCTTCCATCGTGGCGGCGGTGACATTCATGTAATGCCCCTTCACTTCGCCGGTCTCGGCGCTGGCTTTGTTGACTGCTTCGATGCAGTAAAGAAAGCGATCACGCCAGCGCATGAAAGGCTGCGAATTGATGTTTTCGTCGTCTTTCACGAAGTCCAGGCCACCGCGCAGGGCCTCATAGACAACGCGCCCGTAGTTGCGCGCGGACAGGCCGAGCTTGGGTTTGGTGGTTGCTCCCAGCAGCGGACGCCCATATTTGTCCAGGTACTCGCGCTCCATAACGATGCCGTGCGCCGGTCCCTGAAAGGTCTTAACATAATGGGGCGGAATACGCATATCTTCCAGGCGCAAACTTTTCAGCGCTTTGAAACCGAAGACGTTGCCGATGATGCTGGAAGTCAGGTTGGCAATCGAGCCTTCTTCAAAGAGATCAAGATCGTAGGCAATGTAGGCGATATACTGGTCTGTGCCGGGAACGGGGACGACCCGATAGGCTTTGGCCTGATAGTTTTCGTAGGCCGTCAGGCGATCAGTCCAGACCACCGTCCATGTCGCAGTGGAAGATTCGCCGGCCACAGCGGCGGCGGCTTCAATGGGGTCAACACCCTCCTGGGGTACGAGACGGAAGGCACATAAGATATCGGTGTCCTTCGGCTCGTAGTCCGGCTTCCAATATCCCATTTGTGCGTAAGGAATAACACCCGATTGCCAGCGGCTTTTCACTTCAGGGGCAGCTTCTGTTGTCATGCTTTTTCTCCTCGTGATGGGGAATGACACTATGTTCTGTAGAGAAGTGTAGCATGCCTGACGTATTAGTAGTAGTAGCAGTTTGCTATCCTGCCCATAGGCTAAACGTTATAATGAACTTTCATCATCGAAATCGTCCATCCCGTAGGGGCGTGATTGATCACGCCCGGCGTGTTCGCCGCTCGTGCGTCGCTCCCCTCTCAGGGAGTGATTGATCACGCCCGGCGTGTCCGCCGTTCGTCCATCGTAGGGGCGTGATTGATCACGCCCAGCGTGTCCGCCGTTCGTCCGTCGTAGGGGAGTGATTGATCACGCCCAGTGTGCCCGCCATTCGTGCGTCGCTCCCCTCTCAGGGCGTGATGAATCACGCCCCTACGGGGGAATTTTTTATTATAAAATGTGGTGATATTACCTGGGGTATCAGGGTGTGCTATGCTTGAAGAGGGAGCGCCAGGCATGGAGAAAATCGACCACTCTACCGATCTCACGTTTCATCAACTAACACTATTTCGCACCGTCGCGCGCTATTTGAGCTACACGCGCGCGGCTGAACATCTGTATCTCTCGCAACCGGCGGTATCTCAGCAGATCAAGGCCCTGGAAAAGCAGTTGGGGCTAGCCCTGTTCGTGCGTCAGGGACGGGGCATTGCATTGACGCCCGCCGGACGAGAGCTACAGTGCCATGCTGAGCAATTATTGGCCCTGTTCGCAGAGATGGCTACTCTGGTACACGATGTTCACCACGTCAGGCGTGGGGGCGTGACGATAGGGGCCAGTACCAGTGCAGGCACCTATCTTGTGCCACCGTTGCTAGGTGCATTTCACGCGCGCTATCCCGGTATCCAGATCACGCTGACGGTGGCGAATCGCCGCAGCATCGAGCAGGCCCTGCTCACCCATCAGGTTGATCTGGCCGTGATAAGTATTATCGCGCACCGCGAACGCTTCGTCATTGAACACCTGGCACCTTACGAGTTAGTAATCATTGCCGCGCCCACCCATCCCCTGGCCAGGGCAACAGCCCTGACACTGAATGATCTGCGCGAAGAGACGGTCTTATTGCGCGAACGCGGAGCCGGGACGCGCTATGATGCCGAATTGCATTTCGCGCAAAAGGCGATCAAACTCCATAGCAGGTTGGAATTTGATAATATCGAGGTCATTAAAGAGGGGGTAATGGCCGGTCTGGGTATCGCCGTTCTCTCGCGCGAGTCGGTGGCGCAAGAGGTGGAGCATGGCGACCTGGTGATTTTGCCCGTTGAAGGCTTTCCACTCCTGCGTCACTGGTATATCGTGCATCTCAAAGAACGAAGATTATCGCTGGCCGCCGCCGCTCTGCGCGCCTTTCTCCTGCAAACACGAATACTATAAATTAATGTTGCTCGTAGGTGCGAAGGAAGGCGATGAACGCCTCTGCGCTGGTGGTAAGGGGCCGGTGTGCCGGGTAAGCGATATACCAGCGGCGTTGAATGGGAAACTGCTCGGCATCCAGGATAACCAGCGTGCCATAGCGCACTTCTCGACTCACCGCCACCTGCGAAATGACGCTGATGCCGAGTCCCGCTGCTACGGCCTGTTTGATGGCCTCCACGTGGCCCAGTACCATGCTGACCTTGAGAGGCAAACCGGCAATCTCAAACAGTTCTTCCAGGGCGGCGCGTGTGCCGGAGCCGCTTTCACGCAAGAAAAAGGTCTCTTGCGCCAGCCGCGTCAGGGGGATGTGTTTTTGTTTGGCCAGGACGTGAGTCGGGGCGGCAATCGGCACGAGTTGGTTGACAAGAAATGGTTCTGTAATCAGCTCCTCTACAGAGGGTGGACGACCGGCAACCACCAGTTCAACTTCACCGTTAAGCAGGTAAGTTCGCACGCTGGCCCGGTTAGCGACGTGCAGGTGAAGCTTTATGTGGGGGTGCTGGTGATGGAATGCACCGAGTAGATGTGGCAATACGTAGGTGCCAAAGGTTGTATCGGCAGCCACTCGCAGAGGCACGAATTCCTCTTGAACAGCGCCTCGTAGTTCCGCCATGGCCGATTTCATCTCGTCGGCAGCGGCGATAATCAGTTGTGCCTGCGCAAACACTTCGCGCCCCTCGCTGGTGAGCGCCACGTGACGGCCTCGCTGCTCCAGCAGGGTTAATTTGGTGATACGCTCTAAATCGGCCACCAGCGCCGAGATAGTGGGCTGCTGGCATCCCAACTCCTCGGCGGCCCGTGTATAGCTGAGATGGCGCACGACCGCGCAAAAAGCACGTAACTGACGCATCGTAATGGTGTCAAGGGACAACCAGGTGCTCATTGCTTATCCTGTGCGCGCTCGCCTTGCCCGCTTTCAAACAAATAGATACAAGAGTTTTTTCATACTATAAGGAAAAACTCCTGGTTGTGTCAACCAATCCCTGTCTGTTCGCCTGGCAATCCCTACCACTTTAAGCCTGGATATGGTAAGATGAGTGGTGAGAAGTTTCACCCGCCTTCTTTCATCCACCCTGGTAAGGCTATAGGCGTGCAGGTTGTCACCGGTACTGTCTACGTGCAGCGTCGCAACGTATGCCTTCTTGCACCATCTATTGATGAAGGTGTGCTTCTTTGCCTGATTTCTCATACATCAGTTCTGAATTTGAGGAGCAAGGAAGAGCCATGCGTAGTTTGACGTTATTTCTCTTGCCACATAAATATGCTGTCTGTCGCCTCGATCCCAATGGCTATATCCCCCCCTGGGCGCTGCTGGGTGACGATTTTGTCTCGTTGACACGCACCCGTGAAGAACTTTCTGTGATCTGCATGCAGGAGAACGTGCCACAAGATGCACGGGCCGAGCGTGGCTGGCATTGTCTCAAGGTGCAGGGGCCGTTCGATTTCTCGCAAACCGGCATCCATAAAGACCTTACAGTGCCGCTGGCTGAGGCCAACATCAGCATCCTCTCGGTCTCTACCTATGAGACTGACCATCTGCTGATTCAAGAAAAAGACCTGGAACAATCAATCCAGGTGCTTGAACAGGCCGGTCATCGCGTTTTACGCTAGGGGCGTTCGTGCGGCAGGCCGTGACGCATGAAGCGCAGAACCTGTTCGGCCATGCTGTCGGGACCTGGTTCGTCGTGGTCGAACCACCAGGCGATGGCCTGTAGCACAACGCCGCTCATGAAGCGCGCCAGTAAAGCGGGATCATAGCCCTCAAGCTGGCCCTCCTTTGCTGCTTGCTGCAAGCCATCGCTGATGAGGTTGACGAGGGGCATCTCTACGCGCAAAGAGGCGGGAAAAAGCATGCCTTCGTTGAGCATGACGCGAAACAGGTCACGGTGCTTATAGGCCAGGTGAAAGCCAACACGCAGCCCCGTTTCCAGCTTGTCTCTCTGTGAAGCATTTGCCACCGCTTCTGCTACCTGCTCACGGATGTGTTCGACGCCCTCTTCCAGCATGCTATGGAAAATATCTTCTTTGTCCCGAAAGTGCAGATAAAAGGTTCCCACGCCAACATCCGCCGCCTTCGTGATCTCGGCAATACTGGCATTGTGAAAGCCGCGCTTGGCAAAAACCTGACGCGCCGCCGTCAACAGTTCGGCGCGGGTGCGCGCTTTGCGTCGCGCCCCCCGTCCCTGTTCCACCTGCTCTTCATCTATCATCCTCGACATAGCACTACTCCTTTCCGTTTAGGAACGCGATTATGAATTTTCTGCATCGAAATCGGCGATTTCGTAGGGGCGTCATTCATGACGCCCTGAGAGCGGAGCGAGGGGTAAGCAGGGCGTCATGAATGACGCCCCTACGGGATGGTACCATTGCTGGTTTTGTTTGAAAAAAATCTCAACCGCGTTCCTACGAAATTTACCACGCCTATCCAGACGTATCAGTTTCCCCATACGTCAACCAGGTAGCGGTTCTGCTCCGTCAACTCATCTAACCAACGCTCTGCCTCAGCCTTGCTGCCGCCCGTTTGCTGTTGGTAGATAGCGGCGAAAGCGCTTCTCACGTCGGGTGCCATTTTGCTAGCATCACCACAGACGTAAATGACCGCGCCATTCTGCAAAAGTTGCCAGACCCTTGCGCTCTCCTCCCTGATTTTATCCTGTACGTAGACCTTCTGTTCGCTCAGCCGTGAGAAGGCCACATAGAGTTCGGTCACGCCTTGCTCAACGTAGCTGCGCAGCTCATCTTCGTAGATGAAGTCCTGTTGCGGATGACGGCAACCGAAGAATAGCAGCGACTGGCCAATTATCTGACCCTGGGCCTTCAGAGCCGCGCGTTCCTGCAAGAAGCCACGGAAAGGAGCCAGGCCCGTGCCAGGGCCGATCATAATGAGCGGGGTTGCGGCATTCTCCGGCAGGCGGAAGCGCGACTTCGTATCTTGCACGAAGGCATAGATGGTGTCGCCCTCGTTCAGATGACTCAGGTAAGTTGAGCAGAGGCCCTCGTAGGTGCCGTGTCCCGACCAGGCCGGGCCTTCAACGACGCCCACCGTGATGCTACAACGCTCCGGCAGTGACAGGGGCGAAGAGGAGATGGAATAGTAGCGCGGGCGGATGGGCGCGAGCAGCTCCAGGTAGACGCTGAAAGGCATAGCGCAAGATGGGAACTCTTCTAGCAGATCGATCAGCGACTTGTGTTTCGCCAGCACCTCGCGGCGATAAAGTGCGTTGCTGGCCTCGTCATCGCCAACCAGCGCAGTCAGGTGCAACTTCTCCGGCGGACACTCTATATATTCTAGCATACGCTTGATCTGTGAGCGCGTTGCTACATCTTGCAGTTCAACGTAATCGCTGAGTAGCGTGTAGACACGCACCGGCTCGTTAACAGGCAGATGCGTCTTGCGCGTATCGTTTTTGTGAATGCGGATGCGTGTCTCCTGGTCGAAGCCGAAATGCCTGGCAACACGTTCAACCTGCATCATAGTATTATGCGCCAGGACGCCCAGGTGGTCGCCGGCTTGATAGCTTACACCGCTCGGCAAGGCGATCTCGATGTGGCGCGTGGAGCGTTCCGAAGGCAGTGGGCCATCCTTCCTGTGCAGTTCACGATTGCTCATCACCTGCATGGCACGCGCGCCGAAAGAGGCCAGAAAGGTGCCGGGAACAGGCATAGCCGCCACAATCTCGATATCATATAACTGTTTCGGGGGAGCGCTGCTTTCCGCCAGATCAAGCGCAAAGGTCTTTGCCAGTACAGGCCACAGTGTCCGATACCAGGACTGGAACTGACCATCAAAGTCGTCGGCGGCATCGCCCTCGCCGCGCTGATAAAGTCTGGTCGCGCCGTGTTGTTCCAACCGGCTATCGATGAAGCGCGGAATGGCTTGAAACGTTGAGGCCCACTCGTGGTTGCCGCAGCCAAAGACGGTGTATCGCACACCCTTGAGTGCATCGGCAGGTAAGTGTGCGCCGGCCAACCAGCGATGGAATTTGACGGCGTTGTCCGGCGGTGTGCCGTTATACGATGCGGTGATGATAATTACCGCGCCCTCTTTAGGTAGGCGATTGGCATACTCATCCAATGGGGCCACGCCGACTGTGAAACCGCGCGCGTTGCCATCTTCGGCGATGCGATGGGCCAGTTCTTCCGCTGTCCCCAGATTGGAGCCGTAAAGTACCAGCAAGGGTGTGTTATGCTGCTTGACCGCGATAGGAGTGGTCGGCTCCGGCGCGAGTGCCTCGGTACGCACCGGCGTTGTGGTAACACTGATCGTCGCCGTGCGTTCCGTCGCCGTGCGCGGTCGGACCTGAATCTTGAAGCCATCCGGTTTGAGCGTCAGCGTCTGCTTGATCTTTAACTGATAGTTCGTGTGATCGACGAAGTTGAAGCGTTGCAACAGCATGCCCAGTACCAATGTGGCCTCCTGCATGGCGAATTGGCGACCAATGCAGGCGCGCTGCCCATTGCCGAAAGGTTTGTAGGCATTGGCCGGTAGTTGCGCCTCGCGTTCGGGTAAGAAATGGTCGGGATTGAACATCTCAGCATCCTCACCCCATACCTCTTTGTCGCGGTGCAGCATGGGTGTGAGTACGGCCACATCCATATGCTCCTTGACGATACGATATTTACCGCCAATAATCTCTTCGCCAGAACGCGGATAGAGCGCGAAGGCAGGCGCGGTCGGATAGAGGCGCAGCGTCTCTTTGAGAACCTGCGAGACGTACTTGAGTTGATTGACCTGCGCGAAGGTGGGATCAACATTGAGATCACGCCCCAGCACGCGATCTACTTCTGTATAGGCTTTTGCCAGCACAGCCGGATTGCGCAGAAGTTCGTAAATGGCGAAGGAGAGCAGCCCACTGGTTGTTTCGTGACCGGCGATCAGGAAGGTGATGATCTGGTAACGGATATTCACGTCGTCCAACTTTTCGCCGCTCTGCTTATCGACGCCGTTGAGCATATATGAGAGCAAATCTTTCTTCTCTGAACCTTCCGCGCCGCTCTCTTTGCGCTCTTTGATGATGCGATCTACCAGTTGATTCATAAACTTGATATCGTTCTGGTATTGCATATGATGCAGCACCATCAGCTTATCTTGAATGGGCAGACGATGGGTGCGCTGCTGCGACTCGGCCAGCGCGCGCACCATACTCTGTACAAAGGGATGCGGCGTCTCACGGTAGAACGAGTTGAAACGATAGTCGAAGCCGCACAGGCCGATGGTATCGAGCGTCAGGCGTGTCATATCCTCCGGCACATTGATCTCGTCGTCCGGGTTCATACGTGCCCATTTGTCCATGAGCTGACGCGCGATGTCGATCATCATAGGCAAGTAGCCCTGCATAGCCTTCATGCTGAAATTTGGCATCAGTATATTGTGAGCTTTATGCCAGTTTGGCTCGTCAGTCCAAGCGGTGAAGAGGCCATCACCGGCAAAGGTGCGCACATTGCGCAGCGGCGTCCAGACTTTTTTATCAAAGCGGCTCTCATCGCATAACTCATCGACTAAACGATGGCCGGAAACGAAGACCAGCGTTCGTTTCGGCATCGTGAGTTGAAAAATGGGGCCATAGGTGCGGGCCAGCTCCATCGCGGTTAAAATGGGCATCTCCGCATCCAGGTCTAGCAGGTTGCCGACCACCGGTTTAGCCGGTGGTTGTGGAATAGGTTCAAGCTGAGCAACAGCATCTTGATCAGCCATCAGTGTGTACTCCTCCAAATTAAGAAATCGTAGGGGCGTCATTCATGATGCCCAGCGCGCCCGTCGAGCCGCCCCGCGTGCGTATCGAGCACGCCCGTCGAGCCGCCCCCAGGGCGTGATGAATCCCATCCCCGCGTGCGTATCGAACGCGCCCGTCGAGCTGCCCCCAGGGCGTGATGAATCCCATCCCTG
>DAOTVZ010000004.1:0-2746 GCA_034436045.1 Ktedonobacteraceae bacterium
GGCAGCTATGGACGCGACCTGTACCTGATTCTGGAAGGCAGCCTCGAACTCACTATGACCGAGGCGGACGAACGCGAAACGCTGGTTGCCATTTTACAACGAGGCGAATACGCGGGCGAATACGGCATGCTAACGGGCCAGCCTTATCTAACCAGCGCACGCGCACGCAGCCATTCACTGTTGCTCTGCATACCAGAGCAGGTCATGCAACGCTTCATGGAACTGGCACCACAGGTGCGCCGCTTCTTCGACCAGATTCATGCCGCGCAATCTGTCAGCGCTATCCTCAAACGCCTCGCGCTCTTCCAGGGCGTAGCCGATGCCGATATCCAGGCCCTGGCCGAACAGGCTCAGATTAAACGCTATGAGCGCGGCGAACGTCTCTTCGCGGAAGATGATCAGGGCGGGCGTCCGATGCGCGAATCGCTTCATTTGATCCTGGAAGGCTTTGTCAAGGTCGCTCGCCGCACTGCCGAAGGCATGGGCCATGATAAAAGCAATGAACGCATCATCGCATATCGCCAGGGCGGCGACTACTTCGCCGGCGGCCTGGACCTGCTAGGTGATGGACGCGCCGTGACCGTCACTTCCATCAATCGCACCAGGGTAGCGGAATTTCCGCGCGCCGCTCTCATGGCACTCTTCCAACGCTACCCGGAGGTTCACCAGCGTTTCAGCCTGCGCTTGCGCGAATACGTGGAAAGCACTGTCTCCGTCGTCGAGAATACTCCCGATACAACGCATCTCAGGCAACTGCTGCCGGGCGAGGTCTCAGCAGACCCGGCAGCACGTGCCGGATTGCACGCCATTGTTAGCGACGGCGTAGTCGAAGGAACCGAAGTGCTGGTCATTGATCTGGATAAGTGTATTCACTGTAATGAATGTGAAGAGGCTTGTGCGCGCCGTCATGGCCACTCGCGTATGAACCGCAAAGGCATGATCGTGGGCAATATCAGCATCGCTACAGCCTGCCGCCAGTGTCAGGACCCTGTGTGTATGCTATGTAGCCGTGCCGGTATCGCGCGTACTCCCGATGGCGAAGTCTATATCACTGAAACTTGCATCGGCTGCGGCATCTGCGCTGAGCGCTGCCCCTACGACGCCATTTCCATCGTTGATGTGACCCCAGGAGAAGAGATCGGTCGCTCCACATGGCAGCAATTTAGCCAGTTCTTCAAGACGGGCATCAGCAAAGAACGCAAGCGCAAGCCCGTGCCGATGGCCGTGACCGGCTACAATGCCGCGCCCAGCCCACTCGATATTGCGCTGCCACGCGATGGCTATGCCGAAATGCGTAAAAAGATAGCTATCAAATGCGACCTGTGCGCGGGCTACAAGGATCAGGCATGCGTCGAAGCCTGTCCGATGGGAGCAGCTTTCCGCGTGCAACCAACCGTCTTTTTTGGCTCAACAGAGGAAATCCTGCGACGACGGGTACAATAGAGGAGGAACTGTTCATGCTGGCAAGCAGGCAAACCAATCAGATACCATCACCTGATCTCAAACCGGTACAACGCATCTGGCGAACACCAACCACGCGCGCCGCCTGGCTCTGGCTGGGTATCGCGCTCGTGGTGACGGTCATCGCTGGCGTTATCTATTTTTACACGCTCAAAACCCAGCAATACCCAGGCCCCTACTACGATCCCTTGCGCCTCTTCGGCATCGTCTCCTTCGTGCTGGTTCTGCTGACCATTGCCTATACCCTGCGCCGCCGTTTCATGCGCCACCTGCCAGGTAACGTCCAGGGCTGGCTCTGGCTGCACACCTGGTTCGGCATCGCCGCTATCATCATCGCGCTCTGGCACGCCAATTTCATGAACATCTACCCTTATTTCACCCTCATGCCCTCGACGCTAATTGAAGGGAACGCAGGTATGAGCGCACTCTATGGCCTGCTGCTGCTCGTCCTCACCGGCATCATCGGGCGTCTCCTGGACACGTGGCAGGCGCGCGTCATCGCCCACGAGGCCAATCGCAACGGCGTGGGTATCCAGCAGGCGGTCGAAGAGCGCCTGCACGAGTTAGATCTCACCATTGGACGCCTGAGCGCAGGCAAATCCGCCGCTTTTAAAGACTATTGCACCGGCGTTCTACAAGGTAGACGCGCGCTCAAAGCAATGCCACCAGACCTGCCCGCCCACGAGCAGGCCGATTTTCAACGCACGTGGGAGATTCTCGCGCAACACCGTCAACTTGTACAATCACTCAAACGGCAGAAACGCGCACGCAACATCATCCAGGGCTGGCGCTATATTCACATCACCCTGGCCTGCCTGGGTTTCGCCGCCATCGGCCTGCATAGCGTGCTTGAGCTAGCAAAATTGACCTTGCAACTACTCGGACATAACGTTTACTAACTGCTTTCACGGAATACTTTCTCAGGCATAACAGGCTTCATCCGCTCTAGCCTGTTATGCCCTGATATTATCACAGGTTCCCTCAGCAGAACTTATCATCCAAACTGCCTCACCACTGCCTCTAAAAATCACTTTAGAACAAAGTTGTGATATACTCGTGATCTTGTCGGCGCTCTTTGTGACCCGGATGAGATTTACCATCCTTATGCTTTATCACATGACGAACAAAGCTAGACGCTCACAGCAACATGAGCGCTTTACAGGTTCGTCGGTATACACCTATCTGTCTCAGAATAAGGAGAAAACACTATTATGGCCGATAGATATAACACGACTCCCCTTATGGATCGACCAGATCAGGAACCCGGCCCAAAAACAACACAGGC
>DAOTVZ010000005.1:0-48572 GCA_034436045.1 Ktedonobacteraceae bacterium
TGGCAACGGCTGGCAACGGCTCGACGGGCCACCAGGGCGTGATGAATCACGCCCCTACGGGGAAGGGGGTTGTTTCCAATCACAAACAATTCGCAAAATTTTGACTATATAAATTTTTCCCCATCGAGATCGACGACCCCGTAGGGGCGTGATGAATCACGCCCTGGCAACGGCTGGCAACGGCTCGACGGGCCACCAGGGCGTGATGAATCACGCCCCTACGGGGAAGGGGGTTGTTTCCAATCACAAACAATTCGCAAAATTTTGACTATATGAAATATTCTTCCACCCAACCCTTTCTATATGTGCAATATGTTTCAGGGAACGGGAAAAAAGTTCTTTTCTCAAAACCCCTCTAGCAACGAACTGCTGCAATGCTCAATGATGATTATTGTTTCTAAAATCTTAACCATAGCAAGGGGCTACGGACAATAATTGTCCGTTACGCCCGCCCTTGCAGGCGAGCAACTTCAGCCTCGGCGGCGCGAGCGTCTTTGCGGCGCGAGAGCTTGCGCAGGGCTTCGGCTTTGCGCCGCCAGTTGTCGGGGTCGTTGGGAGCGAGGCGGATGGCCTCTTCCGCTGCCTGCAAGGCCTCCTGGTAGCGCCGCAGTTGCAGCAGCACCAGCGACTTGTTGTACCACGCTGAGGCCATGCGCGGATAGAGTTTGAGCGCGCGATCATAGGCATCCAGCGCGCGCGTGTAATCATGCAGGTAAAAGTACACGTTGCCGAGGCCGTTCCACGTTACGGGCGCGTTGGCATTGATAGCTAACGCACGGTTATAAGCGTCCAGCGCCTCCTGATAGCGGCCCAATTGACACAGCACGTTGGCCTTACCATTCCAGGCGGGAGCAAAACGTGGGTCGAGACGCAATGCCTCGTCGTATGAGGCCAGCGCTTTCGTGAAACGCTGTAAATCGGTTAAGGCGTTGCCTCGCTTGTCCCAGGCACGCACGAAGCGCGGGTCACATTGCAACGCACGATCATATGCCTCTACCGCGTCTTCAAACTTTTGTTGCGCGTAATGCACATTGCCCAGACCATACCACGCAGGGGCGAAACGCCCATCGCGGTTAACAGCTTCTTGAAATGCCTTTTCAGCTTCCTGTAAACGCCCCATATCGTATAGCACTAAGCCCTTGCCATTCCAATACGCGGGACTATTGCGTTCGAGCGAAAGCGCCTGCTCGAAGGCACGCAAGGCTTCACTGTAGCGTTTCAATTGCCGCAAAACAAGTCCCTTGTTGCTCCACGCTTGCGCCATGTACGGATCATGGTGCAGGGCCTGCTCGAAAGCATTCAGGGCCATCTCCGGCTGATTGAGCGCGCTCAGGGCCGCCCCTTTACCGTTCCAGGCAAAGGCGTTATCCGGTTCCAGTAGCAGTGCGTGTTCAAAGGCATCGAGGGCGTCACGATGGCGATGCAAGATGGAGAGCGCCGTGCCTTTGCCGTTCCATGAGGTTGTCAGCGTCTTATCGATTTGCAGCGCACGCTCAAAGGATTGCAGCGCCTCGTTATGCATCCCGCCCATTGCCTGTGTCAGACCACGCCCCTGCCACGCCTGCGCGTTTTTGCTATCCAGTTTGAGTGCGCGATCATAGGCATTCAGCGCCTCGCGTACCCGTTTCTGCGTATAGAGAGCGTAGGCGTCTTGCAGCAGCATTGTACTCTGATCTTTTGGCTGGCTGAACGGAATAGTGCCACTGACACTGGCAATCGGGCCAGTCGTCTGTGTCAGCGTCAGCGTGCCATTACTAAGCTGACGCTCAATCTGACGTAGAGCATCGGCTACTGCGTGCATACTGGCCGGGCGACGATCCACGTCCATCTCCAGCATTTGCTGGATCAACGCCTCCAATTCTAACGGCACATTGGGATTGAGCTGCGAGATAGGGCGAAAAAAGAATGGCTGTTCGCTGGGATCGACACCGGTCAGCAAGCAATGCAGCAGCGCGCCGAGACTGTAGATGTCCGAGCGCGGCGTACTCTGCGCCTTACCATACTGTTCGGGCGCGGCAAAGCCCGGCGAGCCGAGCGCGACAGTATCATGCTGCTTGCCCGGCTTGAAGATGCGCGCAATGCCGAAGTCGATCAGGAAGATATGGCCGCGCTTATCGATCATGACGTTAGAGGGTTTGAGGTCGCGGAAGATAATCGGTGGCTGGTGGTCGTGCAGATAGCTCAGCACATCGCACAGTTCTTCGCCCCATTTCAACACCTGCTCTAATGGTAGCGGCCCACCACCGGAATGTTCCAGGTAATCTTCCAGCGTCTCGCCCTCGATAAAGTCCATCACCAGATAGGAACGTTCTCCCTCGGTAAAGCTATCGTAGATGCGCGGCAGATTGGGATGAAGCAGACTGGTTAGAATATTGGCCTCGCGCTGAAAGGCTTCCTCGGCCTCCTGAATGCGGGCCTGCGTCAGACCGGCGCGGCTCATCTCCTTGATGGCCACGACGCGATTATTAAACTCGGTATCGATGCCTCTATAGACGGCACCCATGCCGCCCTGGCCGATCAGGCGATCCAGTTGATAGCGATTCTTCAGCAGTGTTTGTCCCGGCAAGGTACCGGTTTGATGAGAAAAAGGCAGTGGTTCCGCACAATATTGACAAAAGCGCGCCGTTGCCGGATTGGCGGCTCCACAATTATCACAATAAAGCTCCTGCGCTGTCATGCTCTGCTTGCCTCCCAGAGCCGTAACCATTCTTCGATAGTGAGCGTCTCGGCCCGCCGACTGGGATCGATAGCAGCGGCGGCCAGCCAGCCTTTCACTTCTTCGTTCTTGCGATGCATACCATGCGTTAGCGCATTGTGCAACTGTTTACGCCGCTCGGAGAAACCGGCCTGTACCAGTTTAAAGAAACTGGCGCGCTCTTCGGCCCGCAATGGTGGATTTGAATTGACCTCAAGACGTAAGATCGCCGAATCGACCTTCGGCGCGGGATAAAAGGCCGTTGCCGGTACACGGGCAATGATCTGCGGACGACTATAGAATTGCACGCTGATTGCCAGCAGGCTGAGATCGCCTGGCTGGGCGACGATGCGCTGCGCTACCTCTAACTGTACCATGACCACGATGAGACGCGGCGGATTCGGCTGTTCCAGAAAATGGCGAAAGGTCGGCGCGGTAATATAGTAGGGAATATTTGCCACCAGTTTATAGGCTTCCTCACCAAAAATCCGGCCTGGATCAACATAGAGCAGGTTGCCCGCGATACGTTCGACATTAGGATAGTGGCCTGTGGTGTGCGCCAGCAGTGTAAGCATGTCGCGCTCTAATTCGACGGCGACGACACGCCGCGCCCGCTTTGCCAGTTCCCGCGTCAGCACGCCGGTACCCGCGCCCACCTCCAGAATCGCATCGGTGGGGCTGATTTCCGCCGCCTCAACTACTTTTTGCAGAACGCCGCGATCAACCAGAAAATTCTGTCCAAACGCTTTATGAGGGCGCATATTGTGTTCGGCCAACAAAGTGCGCAACACGCGCATATCTGTCAGGTCCGACTCATCATGAACCCCGATCCTATCCGACATAGACATTTCCAACACTTTTATTTTTTCACAGAATAAGCACAGAAATACATGCTAATGAGTCACATATCTCAAGTGCATTGTACCCTATCTTGCGTCTTTGTACAAATATAGGTTCCAGCCTCGTGGAACCGCTACTTAGTTATACGTCCCCCTCTGATAAGAGTTGTAGAGGTCGAAACACCCTATCCTGATACGGCTTTCACGCAAGGCAGTCGCGGAATGTTCTGGAAACAAAGTAGCGCCAATATACGTTATAATGAGAGCAAGCGTATATCTTCTCGGTGCAATCTCTCGCTACTCTGTACTTTCTTTAATTATGTTTCTCAAACAGGATATAAGGATTGTCTTATGGAGAAAGACCTGCCAACAGATAAGGCTAATGATCCACTATCGCCAGATATTTCGCATGAGCAGAAGCCAGCAGGAGCTTCACCGCCCAGGGCACTGCTCGTGCAACCGAATCAGCAACTCCAGGCCATCGCGCCCATCCACGCCACGCGCCCACCCACGACCAGCGATAGGTTTGCAACGCATGTACTCCTGCTGCGGCGCATGCGGTTAAACCGAAAATTGCTGCGCCACCTGCGCATTACACGCAAGTACCGGCGCGCCAGTTCACGGTTATTACAAATAGTCGTCGCTGTATTGCTGGTGCTACTTACACTTTTCACCGGCTCGCTCGGAGCGGCATACGCCTACTATCAATCACAGTTGCCTGTTCTAAATGGCATTGCAACCCACTCTCTTTTTCAGACCACACGCATCTATGACCGTAACGGTAAGTTACTTTACGAACTCTATAGCAATCAGAATAATCACGGACGCCGCACATATGTCAACTATCAGGATATTGCGCCGGTGATGGTGCAGGCCACTGTGGCAGCCGAAGATCATACATTCTGGACGAACAACGGCATCTCTGTTTCTGGCATTGTTCGCGCCGCCATCACCGATCTGGAGAGCCACCAGATCGTCGAGGGGGCCAGCACGATCACGCAACAGCTCATCAAGAACCAGTTATTCCTCGGCGAACCGCGTACCATTCAAGTGAAGAGTGAAGAGGCCATACTGGCGCTGGGGTTGACGCAGCAATATCCCAAGTGGAAGATTATGGAGATGTATCTCAACACCGTGTACTACGGCGATCTGAACTACGGCATTGAGGCAGCAGCCGAGGACTACATGGGGTTGCAACCCAGATGTACTGCCAAAGCCTGTGTGCCCGCCGCTGCGCAACTCGATCTGGCACAAGCCTCACTACTGGCCGGTCTGCCGCAAAGCCCTTCCTACTATAATCCGACGGTGAATAAGGCAGCAGCACTGGCGCGTCAGGCGGTCGTGCTGGACAATATGGTCAGTCTGGGCATGATTACACGCCAGCAGGAAGCACAGGCCAAGGCCGAGGCGGCCAAAATGACCTTCCGACCCTATTCGGCCACCCATCACATGCTGGCTCCGCACTTTGTTGAGTACGTCATCGACCAGGTACTGGTGCCACTTTTAGGCGCACAAAACCTGCTCACCGGCGGCTATAGCATCTACACCTCACTGGATCTCACGCTGGAACAATATGTCGAACAGAGCGTCTATAATCATCTCTACAAGCCACAATACGACTCCTACTTTGGCTACTATGGGCCGCTCTACCAGACCAACAACGTCAACAACGCGGCGGTGGTGATGATGAATCCCGCTACAGGCGAGATTCTGGCGATGGATGGCAGCGCGAACTACAACATGAACACACCACAGATGCAGGGCCAGTTTAACGCAGCGCTGGCTCTGCGTCAGCCCGGCTCATCGTTTAAGCCGGTCGTCTACGCTACCGCCTTTGAGATGGGCTGGTATCCGGCTATGATTGTACCCGATCACAAAACCATCTATCCTGGCAACCTGCAACCACCTTACTACACGCCACAGAACTACGATGGTACCTTCCATACTGGCTACCCCATGACGATTCGCACGGCTGTTGCCAACTCCTTCAACATCCCGGCCATCGACACTATCGAGTACGTCGGCATCCCCAACGTGCTGAACATGGCAGCGCGCCTCGGCCTGACTGAAGTCGCCAGCAAGCCGCTTTCAAGTCTCGGCCCCTCGATGGCCATTGGCTCAACAGAGGTTTCGCTACTGCACCTGACCAGCGCCTATGCCACCTTTGCCAATCAGGGGGTACGCATGCCAATTGTCTCGGTGCTGGAGATCACCAACAATGTTGGGCAGGTCATGTACAGATTTAATCCGGCAAAGGAGCGGGGCGTGCGCGCCATCAGTCCAGAGGTGGCTTTCTTAATTAATAGTATGCTCTCCGATAAGACGGCACGCTATCACGAGTTCGGGCCGGGCAACCCGCTTGAACTGGATCGGCCCGCCGCCGCCAAGACCGGCACGACCGACAGTTTCCGCGACAACTGGACGCTGGGCTACACACCGTATATTGTGGCCGGTGTCTGGGCCGGTAACAGCGACAATAGCATCATGAACAATGTCATCGGTATTACCGGTGCTGGCCCCATCTGGCATGATGTGATGGAGTACGCTTCCCACCACTACAACTATCCGCCGGATGATTTCCCCCGACCATCTGATGTGCATATCGGCACTGTCTCCGCGCTAAACGGACTGCTGCCGTACCCAGGAGAACCAACAGTGAGCGACTGGTTTATCGATGGTACAATGCCTACGATCTACGGCCCGACCTACGTGCCGCCCCGGCCCACCAACCCACCCTGTGGTGAGAACTGCAATCCGACGAATCCGCCCAATCCAGGGCCGCCAGTGCCAATGCCACCACCTTTGCCGCAGCAGATCACCATCCCCGGCATTCCTGGCGTAACGTGGCCCACCGGGAACGGCTGGCCTTCCTTCCCGTAAGTTCTGGACGGCTATGCTACAATGCGACTAAATTATACAAGTCGGGAGTAGATGCAGATGGCAGATAAGGCAGAGCAGAGAAGAGCACAGGAAGCGGAGAACACGAGTGAGCAGGCATTTCGCCCTATCACGCGCGTCGAGCGGCGCAACTTATGGTTAAGAGATTATGAGGCGCAGGATATTGCCCTGCAAGGCTGGGTACGGCTGGTAGAGCAGCAGGATGGTGAGGTCGAGATCATGCTCCAGATGCACGGTCTGCTGATCTTCGGCGTGCTGGTCAGCACACGGGCCTACGCGCAGTTTTACATTGATCTGCATGAAGAGCAGTACCGGCAACAGGCCCCAGAGACAGCGGACTTTCTACGCGAGTACTATACAGGTCTGATCCCACCTGCCGACCAGCCAGACATCGGGCCAGAGGGGCTACCAGTGATGTATCGTTACGCCCATATGCGCGACGTAACCATCATCAGTGGCGGTCACCAGATCAAATTGCCCTACTGGCGTGGCAAGCTGAATGCCGTCGATGCCTTCGTTATCGGTGCCAGTGCGGGTGAGTAAGGCGATAAAGGGGGTTGACCATATGCATGTGGTCAACCCCCTTTATGTTATTGTGGAAGCGAGGAAGCGTTACGCTGTAATCGCTCGATGATCTCCTTGAGACGGCGCGTCTCAGCCTCGTGTTGTGCGCGCATCTCGGCCATTTGCTGTTCAAGCTCGGCCTGCATCTGCTCCATACGATCTTTCATGTGCAGAATGGCCTCGACGCCCGCCAGATTGACACCCAGGTCGCGCATGAGGCGGCGAATCTGAATCACTCGCTCAATATCTCGATCAGAGTAGAGACGAGGGCTGTGCGGGCTATCCCCTTTGCGCGCGGGCGAGATCAAGCCCAGGCGCTCGTAATGGCGCAATGTCTGCTCATGCACGTCGGCGCGTTCTGCCGCGATGCTGATTACATACCACGCTCCATCGCTTTTTCCAGGCATAGCTAGCGCTCCTTTCTCCCTACTAGGCTACACCGACCCCGCGCATGCGAGCCAGTTCCTCAAACAGCGCGCGTTCTTTCGCGGTGAGATGGGTGGGAAGGACGACGCGCACGCGCGCGTAGAGGTTGCCACTCCCTTCGCCACGCAAGCGCGGCATACCTTTTCCGGCCAGGCGGAAGACGCGCCCATTCTGCGTCTCCGGCGGGATGGTTAAAAGCAGTTTCTTTCCATCCGGCAGAGGGACTGGCACCTCGCCGCCCAGCATGGCCGTGACCAGTTCTACATCCACATCCTCATAGAGATCATCGCCCTTGCGCTCAAAGACAGCATCTGGCTTAACGCTGATGACCAGGTAGAGGTCGCCGCGAGGGCCACCACCGATACCGGGCTGGCCCTCGCCCGCGACACGAATCTTGGAACCATTATCCACACCCGCCGGTATCTTGACCTGGATACGTTTGTTGCGCGGCACAGCGCCACTCCCACCACAGGTTGAGCAGAGGCGATTATTCAGCTCGCCGGTGCCCTGACACGACGGACAGACCTCGCTGGATTGAATATTGAACGTGCGCGTGGCACCGGTATAGGCTTCCTGGAAGGTGATCTCAACCGGCTGCTCAATGTCATCGCCCGCGCGGCGACGGAAATCACTGCGCATGCCCGCGCCGCCGGTGCCGCCACGAGCCATACCGGCTCGCCCGAACAGCATCTCAAAGAAGTCCGAGAAGCCGGAACCGGTCGGATCAAAGTCAAAGCCCTGATTCGCTGCGCGCCCGCCAAAGTTGTAGGTACGCCACGCCCCATTGGCGCTCGGCCCAAACTGCTCCTGCCAGTTCGGCCCTAACGTATCATAGCGCTTGCGCTTCTCCGGGTCGGAGAGTACCTCGTAAGCTTCGTTAATTTCTTTAAACTTTGCTTCCGACTTTTTGTCACCTGGGTTGACATCAGGGTGATATTTACGCGCTAATTTGCGGAAGGCTTTTTTGATGTCATCCGCACTGGCACTACGCTCAACCCCCAGGATTTTATAGTAATCTTTGTATTCCATGTTCCTGCCCCTCTTCTTTTTGAGCCTTTCTGGCCTCCTGGAGACAACCGACGGCCAGCCGGAAAACTAGCTTTCCTTGTTATTCACCTTACCTGTACTCACCTTCACGCGGGCAGGACGCAGTGTCTCATCGCCGAGGGTATAGCCCTTGAGAACCTCCTCGACAATCGTTCCCTCCGGCTGATCGCTATCCTCGACGGCCTCGATGGCCTCGTGCAGATAGGGGTTAAAAGCCTGACCAACGGTAGGCACCGGCGTGATGCCCTCGCTGCGCATGACCTCGTTCATCTGCCACTGCACCATCCGTAACGCCTGCTGCAAGCCCTGGCGATCCAGCGTATCCTGGTAGACCAGCGCCCGCTCGACGTTATCCATCACGCCGAGCAGCTTCTGAATAAAAGCCTTTTTCTGGTTCAGCACGCGGTCGGCCAGCACGCGCTCCTGACGCTTGCGAAAGTTTTCCATCTCCGCGCGCTCACGCAGATACTTATTCCAGTTATCAGAAGCCTCCTGCAATGCCTTTGCCAACTGGTCCTCTAACTCAGCGATACGAGCCTCGGCAGCCGCGAGCGCATTGTCAGGCTGCTCCACCTGCTCTTGTGAAGCCCGTTGTTCTTGTTGTGCTTTCTGTTCAGTAGACATTTCTTTCGACTCTTCCATCACAATTTATCTCCTTACTCACTACGAGTGTATCAGGCATACTTTCCCCTCGCTCGAAGGACGCAAGGAAGAAATAAGTTTTATCGTTTCTTTAGTATAAAACTTGAGTCCATCTTTGTCAAGATTCTGACCTGGCAGGGATTCCTGTCCATCTCTTGCAGGATGCGTGGAGAGTGCGCTTGCATTGTAACATCATCAATCGTCCAGTTCGGGGTGCAACACGTCGAGCGGCTCGGCCCATTTTTCGCCGCGCGTTAGCAGAATTGGCCCCATTAGTTCATCCTGTCGCACAGCGATGCGCTCCCATTTCCAGAGTTCCAGCACGGCCAGAAAGGTCACAATGATAACGAGGCGTGAGTGTTCATTGGCCAAAACGTCGCTCAGCAGGACGGTTTCGCGCTCTTGCAAATGGCTGATGATCTCGGCCATACGCTCGCTGACACGCACCCTGGCGACCGGCATGAGGTCGCTGCCCCGCTCGGCGTCTTTTGCCTGCAACTCCAGCAGGCGCTGAAAAGCCTGCGCGAGCGACTGCACCTCTAAACCGACCAGGCGCGGCGGCGTCCAGGACAGTTGCGCCTCCACATTTGCCAGCGGCGCGGAACGGGCGAAGCTCTGCAAACCCTGCTCCTCGCGTCGTCGCAGATGCTGCGCAATCTCTTTGACCAGCTTGTATTCGATCAAATGACGTTGCAACTCCTCGGCCATCACAGCGGCGCTCTCCGTCTCCGCGTTCCCCTCCTCCTTTGTCGTATTGTGAGGCAACAGGCTCTGCGATTTAATGAACAATAAACGCGCGGCAATCGAGACAAAGGCCGCCATATTCGCCAGCGGCAGCGCCTCCTCCTCCCAGCGGCGCAGGTAGGCCAGGTACTGATCCGTGACCGCGACCAGGGAGATAGTCGTGATCTCCATCTGGCGCTTCTCGATCAGATGCAGCAGCAGATCAAGTGGCCCTTCAAAGACAGGGAGATGCACGACATAGCGCGTCTGCTCAGGTTGTTGTTCTTCCTGCTTTGTAATAGTCAATTCAGCCAAAGGAGTCCCTTGATCTTGCTGTAGCATATCATGAAACCTCGTCCACCTCATGTAATAGCGCGGCGGGGCCGTGTGGCTGGTGGTGGGTACGAATATAGAGAATGGCTCGCTCAGAGAGGCCAGCGCGCGCAGCCAGCAGCGCCCCCATCTCGGCATGATACCATGCGTAGCTCAGCGAGCGCCGCCAGCGCGGAATGCTGCTTTTATCCAGTATATGAGGGGGTAGCGCCAGCCTCGTCAGCAGGCGTGGAGCGCACTTTTTGCCGATGACAATAGCTGGACGAGTCCAGAACGGTACGCGCCCCTCAGCCTTGCCGACATCGTGCAGCAACGCCGCCGCTAGCATATCGGCCTCGGCACAGCCACGCGCTATCAGGCCACGATAGACACGCAGGCTATGGCGTTGATCCGCGCATGACATACTGCGAAACAAGGCCAGCGCCGCCGCCGGTAGCCAGTGTGCTACTTCATCCATCTCGGCGGGCGTGAGTGGTGCAACGAACCCCAGTTGCTGCCGCACCTGATCGAGACGGTAGAACATCTGCCGACCAGCCTGACCAACTCGCCTGCCCAAAGCCAGCAGCACCACTCTCGCTCTACATGCCTCATTCTGTTTCCGCTGTATCAACTGATTAATGCTGCCCATAAAGAATTGAGACAAACAAGAAGTTATTGGCGAAGTGCGTCGGCCCCAGGGCCAGGGAGACAAGGCTCTGCGCCCCTAAGAGAATGTACGAGGGCAACTCAAAGAGCGGGAACCCCCCCAGACCGGCCAGTCGCGCCAGGAAGGGCAGGAAAAAGAACAGCGCCAGAATGATGAAGGGGCCATAAGGGGCCGACCGGGCAAACTGTGCTGCTTGCCGACTGGGTAACAGCGCGTAGACAATCTGATAGCCATCGAGCGGATAGATAGGCAGCAAGTTGAACAGCGTCAACGAGATATTGACAATCGCAAACACCAGGATGAGTTGCAAAATGTGCGTCAGTATAACATTCTGCATCATATATGGCGCGATGAAGCGAATCAGAACACTCACCAGCAAGCCAATGAGCAGGCTGAAGAGCATACCACCCCAGGCAACAATCAGTACGCCGGCGTTTGCGCCCACACGCATCTTCCAGGGGTCGGGCTTGACCGGCTTGCCCCAGCCAAAACCCACGCCTAAGATGGGCTGGAAGGCCAGTAGCACACACATCAGCGTGCCAACCGGGTCGAGATGCGCGCTCAGGCTGAGCGTTTGCCGCCCCTCGGCCTGCGCGGTGTGATCACCCAGCCAGGCGGCCACGAGGACATGGCCCAACTCGTGCAGTACAATCGCCCCAAGAAAAGAGACAATAATCATCAGTGCCAGCAGCACGTTAATATATAACATCAAGAGCCTCGCTTTATGGTTCGTGCTAGCAAATCAATCTCCATACCTTCATAGGCGGAATAGCTACGCGGAAATACGCTGCGCGCCTCCATCTCCATCTGGTCAAGCCGTTCATCATCATAGGTCGGTTCGTGATGGAACAGTACCAGCATCCCGACCTGGGCTTGCCGCGCCGCCTCGACCGCCATGGCGACGGTGCTGTGCCCAAAACCCTGTTTATTCTGCTGATAATCAGGCGTCGTATATTGGGCGTCATGTATCAAGACATCTGCCCCTTTAATAAACGAAAGAAAGCGCTCATCGCAACCCTTGCGCCATTCGACATCAGTAGCATAGACCACGCTGCGTTGCGCGTATTCAATGCGATAGATGAGTGCGCCGTTCTGCGGATGGCTATTGGTAAACCAGGCGTTGACGGAAACGCGCATCGCATCCTGTTCTGGCACAGCCTGTGATCCATTCTTCATAATCGTTGGTTCGGTCATGCCATTTTGCCAGTAGATACACTGGTTGCTTGTGATGGTATGGTAGATACGGCGCGAAGGCAGGCATCGTATGTCTACCGGAAAATACGGTGGAGACATCAGTGGGGTTACAAGTTGCTCGATAGTTTGCCCGGCCAGTTGCGGCCCGAAGAGATGGAGGTGAGTAGATGGTGAGAAAAGAGGAGCAAAGAATGGAAAACCAACCAGGTGGTCTCCATGGCCATGCGTGATAAAGAGTGCCAGATGCAAGTTGTGATCTTGTGCATGTTGCCCATTCTGCGCACTCTGTATACCCTGCATCAACACATCACCCAGACGAATAATGCCGCTGCCAGCGTCAAAGATGAGTATGTGACCGCCAACCTGGACCTCCAGGCAGGACGTATTGCCCCCATGCCGCACGGTATGCTTCCCCGGCGTGGGATAGCTGCCCCGCACGCCCCAGAAGCGCACCAGAAACGGTTGTAATTCCGCCATTTTCCTATGCTCCTACCCGACGAGCCATACAATCCAAAAAGTAGTTGCACTTATTATAGCGTGTCCACCGATTAGTTGAAAAGGTCTTGCAGGATGGCTCGCAATTCGCCAGCCACCCTGCTACGAGGTATTTCTCCAACTGCCTCAGGGGATGCGGGTAGTACATAGGCGATAAACGATAGATGTCGCCCTCTTCAGAAACCGCGCTTTATATACAGATAAGGCACCAGCAATAGCTCTATCAGCCCTGGCATGAGATCATCGCGGCTAAAGACCGACTCTTTCTGGATGCCTTTGAGCGAATGTACATAATCTTGCCAGTTATGTGCGCCTTTGAAAATCTCCAAGACTTCAGTTGGTAGATCGGTGACAAAGCGCATCCACCTGACACCGGCACGAGCTTGCACAGGCTCAACACTTCCGCCAAGCTGGTCGGTGAACAGCAGATAGGGGAAATCCACACCCGCGCTCTGTCCCAGCGAATGGTAGCCCCAGGTGCGCGCGTTAAAGTCCAACAGTTTGTACTGTCCATCACGCAGATCACGCTTGTATTCGATCTCCACCAGCCCGTAGTAATCAATGGCCTTCAGAAAACGCTCCGAATACTCCGCGATGATCGGCAAGTCTACAGTCTCTACAAATGTGCTGGAACGGCCAAACTCTGCCGGATGCTGGCGGCGGCGGCAACAGGTCATACTGCCCCTGGCTTGTCCTTCTTTGAAGAACGCGCAATAGGAAAACTGTTGCTGCCCATCGCCCGGCACCAGCTCTTGAATCATGATTTCCTCATCTCCGACCAGCTCCAGCGCCTGCTGAAAGCGTTGAACCAGCTCTGCACGGCTATCAGCACGCCAGGCTTTGGCCTTCGTGGCATAAATAAAATGCTCCTTGATCGCCGGTTTGATCACCAGTGGCAGTGCGGCATCTATCGCCGCTACTTCCTCACCTGTGCGCGGATACCATGTGCGCGGCGTAGGAATCCCCAACTCTTGTGCCAGACGATAGGTGTTGCGTTTGTCCCATGCCCATCGCACTGCGTTCCACGCCGGTGTGGGTACTCTGAACCTGGTCATCAGTTCGGCTCGATGGCGTGAGAACGCCGCCACCGTCTCGTCGCGGGTCGGATAGAGAACCCATCCATCAAGCTTCAGCTGTTTCCCCACACCCAGCACTGCCTCTATCGTCCTGCATTCATCACGCAAATTCGGTACACGAACATTATAAGTCACATATCGTGAAAAACGAGCAATAGAGAATTCATCATCGATGATACATATAGGAATACCTTTCCGACCAAGACTCTGAGCGATCCCTAAACCCTGATAATCGCCGCCGAGGATCACCGCCCCCACTCCTTCTGTGGGAAACTCCGCCTCTGGCTCTCGTACTATCGACTCTATGAATGACTGCTTCTCCTCATGTACAGTCTTAAGAGGCGTTTCTTCACAGCGTATAGACACTGCCCCTGTTGCCTCTAGCACAAGCCGGGCCATAGTCGCACCGGGCAGATCGGCCAGATTCCACGTTCCTTGCCGCAGTTCCGGCTTGAAGGTTGAACGTTGTCGCCACCACTGGGCTACGCTACGTGGTAGCGCATGCCAGTAGGTGTACTTCTGTTTCACTGTCAGCAAGAAATCGCGATAGAGGGCAAAATTCGTGGATTTGCGCAAATAGTCGGGATGGACATTGACCAGCGCCATGCCACACGAGCGTTCGAGAAAGTCCACTTTCTCCAACCACAGACGCGGCGAGGTCTGCTTGAGAATGGCTGTCAGCGTATGATCCTGCACCAGCGTATAGGGTAGTTCCACAAATGCACCCAGCATGAAAGGCCAGATGCTCATCGTGCCACCGGCCTGGGGTTCGTAGGGATCGGTATCGAAAAAGGAAAGATCATACTCTACGTCGAGCGCCTGCAACCATTCCGGGTGACGATGCATGTAAGGTGTGCGGAACCCGACGGCCTGCCATTGATGTAGATAGCCATTGATCTTTGCGGCCCGCTGTTCAAACGCTTGCCTGGAAGCAAAGAGCTTGCCATCGTGTTTCAGGCCATGAATACCCACTTCAAAGCCACGCGCACGCAACGCGGCCTGAAGTCCCTGATCGATAGGATACCGCTCTGGCACAAAATTAAAGACCGAACGAAAGCCCAGTTCTTCCTCCAGATCGGCGACCTGCTCTACGAAGGCAGCACCCCGCTCCTCCTCAATATCGTGTGTTAACACCAGCGCAAAGCGGTGATGATCGGGCCAGAAATGTAAAAAGGGCAGGGTGTCCATACCTCGCATGCGCAGCAGGTTAGCGATGCACTGCATCTGGAAACGAACGTAGCGATCCTCCAACGGCCAGCCCAGCACAAATGCCTGCTCTTGTTTACGACGATAGAACTGGCGCAGGAGAATAGCCAGTGGTCGGGGGAAGTAGGGCTTCACGCGATAATAGAGCTGTTTGCTACGACTCAACTGCCAGCGTTGAGTGCCAAACAGTATTTCCCCAAACACGTTAGCAAGGATCTGCTCGCTACCACCATCAGGCGGAATGATACCCTGGGGCAGGAGAGAAGCCGCATCAGTCGCGGCTTCCTCCCATTCGGCAGGTGACACCTGGGGTTCTGCCAACAAGTGCCAGAAGCATTCAAGAGTATTGGCGGCATAGAGACCAGTTGGGAAGGCAGTTCCTGCCAGAGAAAGTACCATCAGATGCTCCTCTCGCTATCTAATGCTACAGATCAGCACCGCTTCTCAGGCCGTCTGTGTAAGATGGCGGGCTACCAGACTGGCAGTCGCTTTTGAACCGGAGATAAAGCGACATGTTGGCCCAAAGGTATCTCCGGCTAAAGCCCCAACGAAGTAGAGGCCAGGAACAGAAGACTCGAAGCCTCCTTGTAACACAGGAAAACCTTCATGGGTACACACGCGCTGACGCAACGCATCATCAAGACAGGTCAGCCTCTCCAAACTCGGCCTGTAGCCCGTACCCAGGCAGAGATGATCCACCTCGCGGTATGTCCCATCGCTTAGCTCAAGACATACCCCTTGCCCTTGTGCCACCGCTTTGACGACATGGGTATTTTCAGTCAGGCGTATCTTTCCCTCTACACGCGGTCGCAACCACTTTGCCCCACCGGGTAACACCGCACGCCTGTGAACCGGAGCTTTAATGGAGGCGGGCAAGCGCCGATAGATGGTGGGGAAGGCTACCAACCAGTTGATTCCTGGCGGGCCAACATCACCAGGAGGATAAAAGATGTGTCTGGCCGGGCCTGTATAGTCATAGAGTATCTTGCTATGCCAGCGAACTGTATGACGAGAGATCAGCTCGACTGAAGCTCCGGCCTCATGTAACATGGCAGCATATTCCAGTGCGCTCTGTCCATTGCCTACCATCGCCACCTGCATACCCTTAAAGCGGGTTAAATCAAGCAGCGATGAGGTATGCGAAACCAGTTCTGGCGGCAAGTCTCTGGCAAACTCCGGGACATAAACAAAGCCAGCAATACCGACTGCGACCACTACCTTTCTGGCTCTCAGCGAGCGTCCATCGGCCAGATCGAGGTGAAAAATCTGTCCATCGGTGGCTACATCCCGAATATAAGTCAGGTCGATATCAGGAACAGCATGGCGCTGAAACCAGTCCGCATAGTTGAGGAAGAAACCCAGCGGAATAGGTTCCAGCTTTGCTGCACCTGTCTCTTTGACATACTGCTCAAGGGTATAGGTTCCAGCAGGGTCTGAGAGGGAAGATGCACTCCAGATCGATTTGAGGAAGAGGCCCCCAGGCATACTCTTCCAGAGTTCCATTGGTTTGCCAAAGACGCGAACCCCCCTGCCTTTTGCACGCAGGTGCGCTGCCACAGAAAGACCATATGGTCCAGCGCCGATAATGACGATATCGTCATCAACTTTTGTCATTTGTAGCTCCTAACGTATTCACGGTAGCGACTCAGAAAAAAACCTCGCTCAACTTAGAAATTTTTTGCGTATACCGCTACCTCGACTGCATTAATAAATATCCGCAAAAGCTTTGTGTTAAAATCGGTCAAATTTAACTTGACCAGTACAAATTCTATGATGTTACAATAGAGTTGAGGTTGCGATGTAGGTTAAAGATAAGTTAAATTAAGTATAGTTGAGTTGAGAAAAGGATACTTTTACATTTTCGTTCTGATAGCCTTCTCCAGAGCATGCCCTAAGCGATCTACTCAGGACATATTCCGCATGTGATAGAATCACAAACCGATGGCTATGTTGGTGCGTAGTACAGATGATGTATAACTATGTATCGGACAGGGAAAGCGAGGCCATGGCCTGATGAATAGAGGCAGCAATAGAACACGCCGCTCCTGGGAGAGTGACAGCGAGGAGTGGTATGATGACGAAGAGGATGAGTATATCTATCAACGTCGTCAACTGCAACAGCGACCGCGACGACGGGGACGGCATGTGCGTCGTCGGCGTAGCATCTGGCCCGCCCTGATCACCGGTTGCGCCCTGGGCATTGTGCTAACCGTGCTAGCCGCCGCTGCTGTGGTCTTCTTCACGTTCAAGTCGTTGTCGGGTGTCATGCCGGTGGGAAATCTGGGCGGTGTCGGCGGCCTGGATAGTACGAAGGTCTTCACGCAACAGCAGAGTCAGAGCTTTCTGCTGACTGCACTCAGCCAGATCCAGGTGTGCAACGAGATTGGCAACGTTACTATTAACACTACTTCTGCCACCAGCACCGGTAGCACGGGTAATGCGATAACAGTCACGACAGAAAAGGTTGTCCATAGCGCCAATCAGAGTAGCGCCAACCAGGAATTCGGACGCATTACCGTGACAACGCAGACCAGCATGCTTAGCAGTGGCACCTCCGTAGCCGCCTGTGCGCCTTTTTCCTCCACTGCACCAGCGAACGCTACGAACACGGTAGTACAAAGCGCGACGAGCAACGCCAACGCTTTAGAGGTCGATGCGAGCGTGCCCGACACCAGCGGCATCCTGCGCGGCACCAACGATTCCGTCAATGTGACTATCAGCATTCCAGCGGGCCTGCTGGCCAATGCCCAATCCACCTTCCTCCTGACGGTCAACGCGCCGCTCGGCAATATCACGGTCAACGGCGTCAGCGGCAATTTGCAACTGAAAGACAGTAGCGGCAATATCACGGTCAACCAGGCCGTGCTGGCGCTGGGTTCGCACATTGAGACGGGCGAGGGCAATGTGACCTTCAATGGTGCGCTGGCAGTAGCACAACCCGCTCAAGGCGGAAGCAACGCGAACGGTGCGCCGAACAGCTATATCATCCAGACCGAGCAGGGTAATATCGACGTGACGCTCCCTGTCGGCACCAACGTAATCATCGACGCCAATACGAATGTCGGCCAGATCAAAGCTAACGACTTCGCGCTCCCCGTCCAGTCCAGCGACGGCAGCATGAGTTATAATGGCCCCTTACAGCCCAGCAGCAGCAACAAACCAACCAGTGTGCTTGTGCTTGATGTCAGCACCGGCAACGTGACGCTGCACAAAGCCTCAATCGGGGCTACAGGGGCGTGATGATAAAAATTCATCACCGAAGCTGGTCATGCCGTAGGGGTGCGATTCATCACACGCCACTTGTTTGCCGAGACACGCCCAGGGCGTGATGAATCACACCCCCACAAGACTTTTCAGCACTGCATGGGCAGCGTATTCGCCACTGTGCATGGCTCCCTGGATGCTGCTAGACTTCGTGTACTCGCCTGCAACGAACAAACCATCAACAGAGGTGCGGTTGTTCGGTAGGCGATCAAAGATGCCCGGCGGCTGCGCAAACTGCGAGAAGGGGATGCGATAGATAGCCAGTAGCTGCCAGCGACTCAGGTCATATGCAGGGAACCAGCGTGCCATCTCTTGAATGGCCCTGTGCGCCACCTGCTCGTCATCCTCCTGCGGATTGCCTAGCACCGTCGCGGACAACAGGTGCTTGCGGCGTGGCGCATAGCTGGGCGCGATATTGCTCAACAGCACTGCGTTATTGACGTAGGCGTCGGCGTTGGCATTCAGCACGATCTTTCGCTGTGTGTAAAGTTGCTCGTCGCCCGCGAAGTAGAGGCACGTGCTGCTCACCGCCTGCGTGGGCAGAGGCTTATCGACCAGGGTAGTGGCAACGGGACTCTCTGTCGCCACTACCACCTGCTCCGCCTCAATCTTCTCGCCGTTCGCCAGCAAGACGCCCTGCACTTTGCCATCCTCGACCAGCACTTTCTCCACACGCGCGTGGCAGCGCACCGTTCCTTTGGGCAGGTGGGCGGCCAGTTGTTCAGGAATGCGCTGCATGCCCTCCGCCGGAAGCACGGTATCGCCGCTTGCCAACATTTTGAAGGTGAACTGGAACATGCGTGCGCTGGTCTGAAGCGAGCGATCCAGGAAGATGCCACCATAGAATGGACGAGCGAAATTGTCGATGAAACCTTCGCCGAAACCCTGGCGGCGTAAAAATGCCTCCGTTGTCTCGTCTTGCCCATCTGGCTGGGCCTTGCCAGCAAAGATGTCGCCCGTTGTCAGGCCGCGTAGTTGCGCTACCAGACGCAGCACGCGCAACTTGTCTGGCGTCGAGATGAGCGGATTGAGCAGGCTGGCGGGCAGGTGATCTGGCTCACGCAGGGGGTCAGCGACCTCGTAACGCTTGCCGTCTTTCACGATAATCGCGCCGGGGTCGAACTTACGGATTTTCAAGCGACTATAGTCCAGGTGGCGCTCAGCGGCGGCATAGGCCGTGAACAACACCTGGAAGCCGCGATCCAGGCGATAGCCGTCCTCGTGATAGTCTGTGCGCACACGCCCACCCACCTGGTCGGCGGCCTCCAGCACTAGTACCTGCTTACCGGCATCCACCAGCATTCCGGCGCAGGTCAGACCCGCCAGGCCCGCGCCAACAACGATAATCATATGCACATACTCCTTACCACAACGGGTTCATCACCAACCCCGTCATGAGCTTGGGATAGAAGTAGGTAGACTTTTGCGGCATCTGGTCATCGGCATCCGCCACCGCACACACCTGACGCACGCGCGTGGCATTGAGCAGCAGCGCCACCTGCGCCGAGCCGTCGCGCACCGCTTGCAGCGTCTCCGCCGTATCGTGGCTGTAACGAATATGTGCGCCCGCCGCCATCGCTTCCGCGCCCAGGCCGAGCAGTTCGTCCAGAATAAGCTGGTGCGCCACCGCAACATCCAGTTCGTTCCAGGCCATCGAATGCCCACTGTCCTGCATACGTTCCTGCCCCCGCTCATTGAGCATCAGCAGCAACGTCCGGTGCGGCGCACTGATAATAAAGGCCGTCTGCTCTTGACCAGCCTCGGCCAGTTGTAGTTCCATCTCACGCGCCGTCATGGCCGTCAACTCCCGCACGCTAAAGTAGCGCTCCACATCTGACGAGAAGAGTCGCGCCAGCACCTTCTGCTCCAGCCCAAAGAGAAGGCGATGTGTCGGCAGGACTAACAAACCTGGATCATCCAGGTCAATCAGGGCCATCAGCACGAAATTCACCGCGTCATCTGGATGCAGTTCGTGGCGCTGCTCCAATATTTCCTGGCGGTAGGCCAGCGCCGTCTCGTAGCGATGATGACCGTCCGCTATGTATAATTGACGCTGGGAAAAGAAGTCCTGGATCAGGGCAATTTGCTGTACATCGGTAATGGGATGCAGCCGATGCTCCTCGCCAATATCATCCAGGAACTGTAGCTCAGCATGTTCACCAGAAGCACTGAGCATGCGGCGTATACGTCCTTGCGGGTCATCATACATGCACATAATCGGGCTGAAATTAGTGGCGCAGGCACGCAACAGGTTCAGACGGTCGGCCTTATCCTTCGTGCGCGTATGCTCATGGCGCAGTATCACGTGCTTCTCCCACGGCTCCAGGCGCACGCGCGCCAGCAAACTGGTACGGAGCCGTGTCTGACCGTTATGAGTGAAGCGTTGCTGATAGAGGTAATACGACGGTTCCGCGTCTTGCTGCAAAATGCCCTGATTACGCCATTCCGCATAGGTGGCGGCGGCACGGGTATAGACGTTATTGAGGCCATTGTCGCCCTCATATTCCTTACCCAGTTCTAGCCGAATCACATTGTAGGGATGCCGTTCATAATATGCCGCCTGTGCCTGCGGGCTGATAACATCATAGGGCGGGGTAACTAGTCGCGCAATCTCTGATCTCAACGCGGGCGCATAGCGTATGCCACGCAAAGGTCTAACATCTGCCATAGAAATTTCTGCTCCCCAACAAAATATGCTGAGTCCGCTGCAAACGGACTGGTATTAGAAAACTCAACACGAACCGATAGCTCGTCGCTCTCATTGTACCATGTGGGGGCCAGCAGGATAGAAGCTGCTATTTGTGACGCTGAAACTATCTTGCTAGATTTAACGAGTAGACAGTATAAGTTCGCTAATAGATAGAAAGTATCACAAAGTCAGAGTATATGAAAAATCAAAAACTCAATAATAAGATACTAATTTCTAAATTCCAAAAAAGAATATTGCTTCTGCTTATTCTCCTTATCCTTGCTCCCGAAACAACTGCAAGAGCCTTTCTATCCCTACAACGGCGCACCGCACAAGCCAATTTTTCGACGTTACCTCCTGGCTCAGCATTACCGGACGATGCATACTGTGCAACACAAGTTATTCGTAATAGCTGGGAACCACGGCCCGATAATACTACTGCTAACCATACCACTTTCCCTAACTATCATATACAACCCGATCCACGTTCACCTGATGAGGTATATGTCAACCGCGTTACGGGCAATTTTACAGGAACGACGGATGAAATTTTTCAATGGGCTTCCTGTAAATGGGGAATTGATATTAACATGATTCGTGCCCAGGCCGTTGTAGAAAGCAGTTGGCATCAATCGACATTAGGAGACTGTAGCGGAAGCCCCATTCCAGAAACACATGGATGTCAAAGCTTTGGCATCCTGCAAATCAAAGGCGCAAGTAACCCACCTGTTTTTCCAGGTACCTGGCCATATGGATATAAGAGTACCGCGTTCAATGTTGATTATGCTATGGCTATCAGACGCGCATGCTTTGATGGAAAACTCACCTATCTTGGCAATAGCTATCATGCAGGAGACCTGTGGGGATGCATGGGAGAATGGTATTCAGGGCATTGGTATGATGCTGGAGCGCTGGATTATATCAGTAAAGTAAGAAGAGCGTATGACAATAAAACATGGAATACTTACGGCGCTGGCCCTGCACCAACATTCCCCACTACTCTCTCACCAAAGTAGATGCTCTCTCGGCGGGTGAAATCTCCCTGCCGAGAGAGTGCCAGCTACGAATTATAGATGCCCTGGTTGAAGATAAGATAGGCAGCTTCTGTGCGATTCTGCACACCCAGCTTATTCAGGATGCCCTGCACATGCTTCTGTACCGTCTTTTCGGCAATGTGCAACTGCTCTGCGATGCTACGGTCGCGCTGGCCCTGAATGATAAGTTGCAATACCTCGCGCTCGCGCGCGGTCAACAAAGATACTCCACCGGCATGAGTATCCAGCTTGTTGAAGGCACCGCTATCACTACCACGTTGCCCGCTATGCCAGCCGGACATAGCCACCATACGTAAACGAAGCATAAGTCGTGCCAGGAGAATGGGGCGCAAGACAAACTCACCTTGATACAAAGCCTGAATCAGTGTCATAATCTCATCCGGGTCGATATCCTGTTTTGAACGATAACCCTGTGCCCCTCCCATAATGGCTTCAAAAGCCTCTTGCTCATCCTCCACATCTGTGATTGCAAGAATACGTGCATCTGGAACAACCTGCTTTAAACGATGTATCTCTATGAGATTATTCTGGGCGTTGCCCGCAGTAATATGTAGATCGAGCCAGATAATGTCAGGAGTCACGTGACTGGTCTGTACCATGCCTTCGCTATAATCGCGCGCCACCGCGAATTGTTTGATGGCGGATTGTGTTTGCAATACCTGCGTGAGAGCCGCGCGCACAAGCCGATTACCATCAACCACCAGCACCGTCATCGGCGACATGGTGATGGCCCCGTCCGATGAGTCCGCTATCTCCGCCTCATGTGGCGCGTCCCTCTGTGCCTGGTCTGTGTGTATGTCTAACATGATTTCCCCCTATCAAGTAGATGCAGTGACATGTCTGATACCTGGCAGGGATACCACTACAGGTAGGGATGCCCCTGGGGGTATCAGACAAACATTGTAATCGGGTTATTCCCCACATTTTATATCATAAACCAGACCACTAATCAATATTACTGTACTTTTATAGTACTACATAAATAAACTGATCTTATACTACAATGATCAGGTTACAATGGATGTGGTATGTACCCTTTAAAGAGTGAAAATACGTAACTACAACTTGCGTGCTTTTTTGGTTGCAACACTGAAGCCTTCTTGCTAGACTTACCGAATAGACAGCATAGTTCCCTTGCTGTTCTCTATCGCTATTTTATGTTCAATAATGCTTGACTCCTGGCAATGAAAGAATTATCCTATGCCGAATAGCACTGATACTAATAATACACAAGCTTCACCTGGAACACATATCGATGAGCAGTCGCACAGCGGAGAGGCAACACAACAGACTCTTGCACGCACCTTTCTGAGTTCTGCTCCTCTCTCTTTTGCTCAGCGCCAATACTGGCACTTACAGCGACTGACTCCCAATCGCGCTGCATGTAATGAATGTTTTATGCTCTCTATGCCTGGACGTCTGAACGTATACGAACTCGAAGAGAGTTTACATTTGTTTATTCTGCGGCATGAAATATGGCGCACTAGCTTTCATGAGGTGAATGGACAACTGATCCAGACAAGCCAGCCTGACCTGCTTGTACCCGTGACCGAGATTGACCTGCGTCACCTGCCAGCACGCTGGCGCGAGAATACCGCCCATCGCCTGGCGACGGAAGATGCCCTTCATCCCTTTGACCTGGGCCGTTGTCCTCTGTTTCGCATCTTACTGATGCATTTCAGCGATACAGATCATCGCCTGTTCTTTACCTTGCATCAGCTCATTTTTGACAGGTATGCCATGTATCATGTCCTCTTACCTGAATTATGGGCCATATATCAGGCGCGGGTCAGTGGCATGGTGGCCCAGCTACCGACACTGCCGATGCAGTATGCCGATTTTGCGAACGAACAGCAACGAATGGCGCAACGCGATGAACTGATAGGGCACCTGGACTACTGGCGGGAGCAACTGGCGAATGCGCCACCACTGCTGCCTCTCCCCACAGATTATCCGCGCTTGCCAGTGCGCAGCTATCGTGGGCGACTCCATGCCTTTATGATACCGTCACAGCTTACTAGCGCCCTCAAGGCCCTGAGCCAGCGCGAGGGGGTCACACTCTACATGACGCTGCTGGCCGCTTTTCAAGCTCTGCTCTACCGCTATAGCGGGCAGGATGATATGGTGCTTGGTACCACAACGACCGGACGCAAGCGAGCGGAGACGCGCTTACTGATGGGGGCGTTCAGGAATATGCTGGCCCTGCGCTGCGACCTCTCCGGCAACCCGCCCTTCAGGACACTCCTGCATAGGGTACGTGCGGCGATAATAGCCGCCCAGGAGCATGATGAACTGCCTTTTGAGTTGCTGGTGCAGGCACTCTGCCCGGAGGAGCCGCAGGGGTATATGCCGCTCGTGCAGGTGGTATTGAGTCTGGAAGAGCCACACCAGAGGCTTCCTTCTGGCTGGCAAGTGATGCCGGTGAATGTGGATATGGGCACAGCCAGCTTCGACCTGCTGCTTGAGTTAGACGAGCAGGCGGATGGCCTGATGGGGCGTTTTATCTACCGGACCGATCTTTTTCACGAGGCCACGATTGCACGTATGGTCGGACACTGGCAAACGCTTCTGGAGTCCATCGTGATTCAACCCGTGCAGCGCCTCTCCGAGCTGGCCCTGCTCACACGCGCGGAACTATTTCAGGCACTGGTCGAATGGAACAGGACACGCATGCCCTATCCGCCCATGCTTACCATCCAGCATCTCTTTGAGACACAGGCAGGCCGTGATCCCGAAGCGCCAGCGCTGCGCTGGGGCGAGGAGCTATTGAGCTATCGCGCGCTCAACGGGTGGGCCAACCAGATTGCACACCGCTTGCAACATCTGGGAGTCGGGCCGGAGGTGCCGGTAGGTCTGTACCTGGAGCCTTCGCCTGAGATGGTCGTCGGGCTACTGGGAATTTTCAAGGCGGGCGGTGTGTGTGTGCCGATGAACCCGGCTTACCCGCCGGAACGGCTTACCTTCATGCTGGATGACGCGCAGATTGAGGTGCTGGTGTCACGACAGGCCTTGCTCAAAAGGCTACCTGCACTGGCGAGCAAAACAGTGTGCTTTGATAGCGACGGCAAGATACTGGCAGCACAGCGCGTGGAGAATCCAGTTATCAAGGCTCACGCTTCTTCTCCAGCTTTTATCGTATATAGTTTCGGCTCTCCGCCTGCCCCTTATGGCTTACAAGTATCACAACGCGCCGTCGTCAATGCGCTGCTCTCCCTGCACGAGCGACCAGGACTTGGCGCTAGCGATAGTCTGTTGCTGGCCTCGTCGCGCTCTTACGAGATGACCGCGCTGGAATGCCTGCTGCCTTTAACGGTAGGCGCGCGCCTGGTGCTAAGCTGCCCGGAAGTAGCGAAGAACGAACAGGAACTGACGGCTCTGCTCATCAGTGAGGGAGTGACAATCATGCTGGCACTGCCGGAAACCTGGCAGAGTCTGCTAGAGAGCGGCTGGTCGGGGCGACGCCTCAAGGCTCTTTGCCACTGTGAGGTGCTACCAGATGATCTGATTGCTCAGTTGCTGCCGAGAGTCTTTACGCTCTGGCATCTGTACAGTCCGGCAGACACGCTAACGTGGATCACGCTCTGGAAGGTCGATTCGGAGTTTGAGAGCCGCATTATCGGCTATCCCGTTGCCAACACGCAGGTCTACGTACTGGATGCACACCAGACACTTGTACCGATAGGTGTACCCGGCGAGTTATGGCTGGGAGGAGTGGGGCTGGCGCGCGGCTATCTGAATCGGCCAGAACTAACGAATGCGCGCTTTGTCCCTCATCCCTGGAATAGCGCGCCGGAGGCCCGCTTGTTCAGGACGGGTATCCTGGTGCGCTATCGCCCCGATGGTTCGCTGGATTGGTTAGGGCGCTGTGAACTACCGATAGTGGCAGAAGGTAGCGATGATGCAGTGACCGTGCGTATGAAGAAACTACCGATGCCACATGTGGTAGAAGGTGAGCAAGTGAAACAAGAGGAAAGGAAGGAAAAGGATGAGCAAGAGAAAAGTAAGGATGCCCCTTGCGGTCGCCCTGTAGAAGCAGTGGAGGATGCATGTGAGAAGCCAGAGTTGGTCAAAGTCCAGATCGGCACAAACAAACCAGCCTTCTTCTTCCTGCGCGGCATCGATCACAGTGGCTACACCTACTGTATTGCGCTGGCGCACGGTCTTGGTGAGGATCAACCATTTTATGCTCTCTCACCATTGCCACTGCATCAGAGGACCTCGCCACCTACACTGGAGACGATTGCCGCCGCCTATGTTGCCACTATACGCCAGGCACAGGAACAAGGGCCATATCTGCTCGGTGGCTTTGGCGATGGTGCGCTGGTTGCCTATGAGGCGGCACGCCAACTACAAGCCGCTGACGCGCAGATTGACCTGCTGGCGCTGGTCGATCCGCACAACTTCAGCATCCATACCCGTTTGCGCCGCGTCATTCAGCATGTGGGGACGTTGTTGCGCAGAAACGAGCAGCAGCAACTCTACAGTTTCCTGTGGCTGGCACATCTTGAGCGTTACCTGCAACATATCTACCGCTCGCTCACATTTCCCTTTTACAGAAGCCTGTTAGCTGAAATACTTGAGGTATCAGAGAGTGAACACAAGCCCGTCGGTGGTGTGATTTTAGCGGCTCACGCCCGCTATCAACAGGCGTTACGTGAGATGGTATGCCAGCAGGAGAGGCGGCAACTAGGACAGGAGCAGGACGAAGAGCCAGTAAAGAATGTGCGCTCTATTGCTTTCGCCTGGCCGACGTGGACGATGCTCTGGCCGGACCCCCTGTTTCCTTCGGTAGAGCAGTTACGCCATGACGATGAAAGCCTGTTTTGCTGGCTAGCCGCTGCCTATCGGCCAGGATGCTATGGAGGTCGGGTTCGCTTTTACTTCACCAGAGATGTCTTGAAACGCGACGGCGCTTTCTGGCAGCGTATCTCCGCGCAGCATGATAAGAAACACCAGATACGTACCCTCGCGGGCACACGGGAAACCTGCAAAACAGTCTATGCTCGCGTGCTGGCCAGATACTTACGCAACAATCTGGATGAAGCAAGCGGATAAGCGGCAAGGTAGCAGGATAGATGATAGATAAGGCAGGGCAACCAGCAAACACGAGCGTCAGTGCATCAACTGGTTGCCTGCGATGCCAGGACAAGGGGTGCTGTTCCTTGTTGGACTGACAGTGCATGCATGATGGCGTCAGGCCAGCGGTAGCAGATCATGCGAGCAAGACGATTGATTGTGATGAGATAGTGAGAACATGGTTGCTCTTTGTGATGAGATAGTGAGAAGAACGTGTCATAGTGAAAAATACCGTATGAAGAGGCGTTTTCTCTTCGCTGCACGGAAATTAATGCAGCTCTTCTCAATATACAGGAGAAACACTATGAAATATCGAATAATGTTGAGCCTTATTCTGGTGGGGCTGCTGGCTTTTCTGGCAGCGTGTAGTGTCCCCGGCACCGGCTCCACTACGCCAACAAGTCAGGCAACAGCCCCTAGCACACCAACAGTGTATGTCACGCTCCTGGATACATCTCTTACCTCATCTGTAACGTCTTTTACCACTGGAACCACTTATCATTTTGTGGTGACCAATGATGGGCATCAGCCCTATACCTTCGCTATGATGGCGCAAAATCGTGAGCAGGAGATGGAGCATATGTCGATGATGGATCGTCAACGTGCAGCACTGCACATGATCGAGACCATCGCTTCTGGGCAAACAGTAGCATTTAATTACATGTTCAACTCCTCAATGATGGGACAACCGCTAGAATTTGCGTGCTATCAGCAGGGCAGCAACCAGATTTTTATGCGTTTGCCTTTCACCATGCAGCCATAAGAGGATCGTGAGCAGGCACATCCAAACATCCAAAAGGCTCTCTATCCTTCCGGGGGGGGAAACGGATGTAGGGGCGTCATTCATGACGCCCCGTGCGTGCGCGGATCAACGGGCGGTCAGGCCGTCATTCATGACGCCCTGGCTAACATCCCCCTAAAGGATGGAGACCCATCCAAAAAAGTGCTTGACAATTGGCTCACGTTCATGTATGATACATGACGTCAGTGAACGAGATTGGGGTGTCGTTCAATGGTAGGACTACCGACTCTGGATCGGTCAATTGGGGTTCGAATCCCTGCACCCCAGCCAGCACAAGAGAGAGCGCCTGGCTCTCTCTTTTTTGTTATGCTTCGGTGACACCCTCTGCCTATGTCGCACGTGCCAGATGTATGACAATGTTGTCTGGATCATGGCGGATGTAAAGCTCACTAGCAGGGATCACCCGATGGCCATAAACAAGCAGACTCGCCCTCTGACACCTTCTGAGTCACTGTACAAATGGCAGAGGCGGCGGGACGTGCCGCTGGCTATTCTAGCGTGGGTGGCACTGGCGCTCATTATTGGCTGGTTGGCAAACCATGTTATCAGAACGATCTTGCTCATTATCCTGAGCGCGCTGTTCGCCTTTGCCATTGCGCCACTGGCCCGTCTGCTGACGCGGATGATGCCGCGCCCACTGGCGATCATCACGGTCTACGTGTTGTTCTTTGGCGGCATTGGCCTCCTCTGCTATCTCCTCATCAGAACTGCAATGGAACAGGTGATCTCGCTGGCACACTATATCTCCTATCTGCTTACCCCCGGCAGTGGTGGAGCAGCGACTCCGTTGCAACACATCCTGGCATCTTCTGGTCTTAGTGATACCCAGATTACGGCTTTGCGCAATCAGCTCGTGCAGCAAGCGGAGTCGCTGGTGAGCAGCGCCGTGCCACTGGTGACGGGTATCTTCAATGTCGGCCTGGACATCATCGTGGTAGCAGTATTAAGTATCTACCTGGTGGTCGATGGGCCGCGCCTCAATCGCTGGATACACCATAACACACCGCGCCTGGCCCAGGCCGATGTAGTGGTGAATTCCGTACAGCACGTGGTGGGCAACTACATTCGTGGCCAGGTGTTGCTTTCTGCCCTGGTTGGTGTGCTGGTAGGCATCACTGCGCTCGTTTTCCGTGTCCCATATGCCCTGCTACTCGGCATGCTGGCTTTCTTCCTGGAATTTATCCCATTTATTGGGACTATCGTCTCCGGCGTAATCAGTATCCTACTGGCCCTATCGGTGGGCATCTTGACCACCATCGGGGTACTTGCCTGCTTTATAGGGATTCACATTCTTGAGGGCGACGTGATTGGCCCGCGCATCGTTGGCAAAGCAGTGGGATTGCATCCGGCAATTTCGTTGATCGCGGTGATCGCCGGAGCAGAACTCTTTGGTATCTGGGGCGCGCTACTGGCCTCACCTATCGCGGGCGTCCTCCAGGTGCTGATAGCCACGTTGTGGAGAGAATGGCGACATACACACCCTGAACATTTCACCTCCGGCGGTTGAACAAGGATTGCATAGACTTTATGCGCTAATCTTCCTGCGTTATACGCCATAACTATGAACAAAGTCTAATCATGACAAAATCCGTGAGTCGGCACACCTTATACTGTGTATAGTCTATGTTATATTTATGCATATAGTTTGTACTCAGGAGATCACAGGAGGAAAGCAGATGCTCGCACTCACAGGCTGCACAGTAGAAGAGGGATCACAAACGGCAATAGAGGATAGCTTTTTTCTGGAAGACTCTGTACAGGAACAATCTCAACATACTAGAGAAAATATCGAAAATACTGAAAATGAACCTGGTCGGCAAAACGATCAGGGAATGCTGGTTACGCGCGTGTTGCGGGGTGATCAGGCTGCTTTTACCGACATTGTCGATCAGTATAGCTCTCTGATGTTACGTACCGCGACTATGATTGTGGGAGATCACGACATCGCAGAGGATGTGGTGCAGGACGCCTTTATTCAGGCCTGGAACCATCTCGCCGATCTGCGTGAGGCGAGCGCGCTACGTCCCTGGTTAATGCGGATTGTGGTCAATCAATGTATCAGCTTTAAGCGCCGCCTGGCCCGTTCATCAGCCTTTATGCGCCAGGCGCTTTCCGACCAGGAAACAGATTTTCTTGCCAGCCTGGCCGATGACCATAAGGGGCGTCTGGAGCGTGACTGGGATCTGGCGCACGCGGTAGAGAAGCTTCCTCCGAAGCAGCGCGTGGTGATCATGCTACATTATTACAATGGGATGACGCTCCCGGAGATGGCACGTAGCCTGCATACATCTGAAAACACGCTGAAGAAGCGCATTCAGGCCGCATTGACAAATCTGCGTCGCGTACTACAGATAAATGATCTGGACGAAGAAGGGAACCGCTCGCCACAGTTCGCGCTATCTTTATGAGTTTCCTATTACCAGCATACCTGTTTTGCCAAATAGAGGCACCTTTTTCGTTACATAGGATAGGTGATTGACAATGGGATATGCTGATATAGCCTGTGTAGCTGTATCTGAAAATACAGTACTGTGAGGTTGAATAGTGAAACGTTCGCATCTTGCGCGCGAGATTGTCGAAACTATAGCGTTGGCGGTATTGATCTTCATTGCCGTGCGCTTCGTCGTACAGAGTTATCAGATTAATGATGCCAGTATGCAACCGGGATTGCATGGCAGTGAATTTGTGATGGTGAACAAGGTGGCGTATCTCTTCCACGCACCGCAGCGCGGGGACGTGATCGTTTTTCACTACCCCCTCGACACCTCAAAAGATTTCATCAAACGCATCATCGGTTTGCCAGGTGATACAATTAGAGTAGATAGTACCCATATCTGGGTAAACAACGTTGAATTGAAGGAGCCTTACATCTCGCAGGCCTCCAATCCCCAGGGCCAGGTCTGGAAGGTACCTGCCAACGAGTATTTTGTGCTGGGCGATAATCGTCCGCAAAGCGATGATTCGCGCGTGTGGGGTTTTGTGCCAAAGTATGATATTGTAGGTAAAGCGGTGATGGTCTACTGGCCCGTATCGGACTGGCAATTTATCAATACCTATCCGCAGGTATTCGCGGGCATCAGATAACTTATCTATAGAAACGATCAAGACATATGCAGGATACAAAACAACAAACAACGGGGCATGGTCTGCTTTCTATGCTCCCATATGGCATCGGCGCAGGATTACTGGGTGTGATAGTCAATGTGGGCCTTACACTCCTCAATGCTCCCTCTTACCAGCAAGCTGCCGCTGAGGGAAGTAAGGTAACGACAGGTCTGGCCTATACTCTCCTGGGCTTACAGTGTGTCAGCTTTCTACTCACGCTCTTGATCTGCTTTATCGCTGGCTTTCTGGTGGGTAGGGGCACATGGCAACGCCGCCTGGGCTTTTATGCCGGGGCGCTGGCGGGTCTGATTACCTACCTCGCCAGCTTTGTGGTACGCTACATCCCCAACTATCCCGGCAATATAGCCGCAAACACCACCGGCGTGTCGCAGGTTGCCGGTGGCATTGTGGTAACGCTGGTCTTCCTATGCATCTGGTGCTTTATCGGCGGCCTGATTGGCCTTTGGGGAGCCTCAAGCGGTACTCGTCATCTCCCTGTTCAGACCGAGGCTGAGGCAAAGCAAGAGTAGACAAGCATGACGGAACATCTGCCACGGCACGCCTAACAACAATGGCAGGCATGGGGGACAATATGTCATTATAGAGGTGCCCCTGGCCGATACCCTGTCATGCTGCTATCCTTTTGTCTCTTGTGATAGCCAGTTGAGATAATCGGCATTGCCCGCAACGATCTTCACCGCCAGGATTTCTGGCACCTCATAGGTGTGAACTTCTCTGATCGCCTGCTCAAGCTGGTCATATAATTCGCGGCGCGTCTTTGCAGTACAGAGCCATTCCTCGGCCTGCTCCATCTTCCCTTGCCACCAGTAGGTACTGGTGATTGGCCCTGAAACCTGAACGCAAGCCGCGAGCCGCCTGGAGACAAGCGTATCGGCAATCTTTTGCGCGCCCTCGCGCGAGTCGATGGCGGTGTGAACTTCGATGTAATCGGCCATTATGTACTTCCTTCTCCTAGAATGTGGAAGTGAGCATTAAGAAATGAGTCGTAGCTGTTCTGCCTGCGGCGCTTCTGCCATGATCTGCTGACTCTCGCACACTCTTTGACCTTCATGTAAGACGACATCCATTTCTCTCCATAAATCGTCGCCGGGCCAGGAGAGCGGTACGGCCCCCATTGTCAGCAGTCTGGTGTTGCCTGGTAGTGAGTCATCATCCTTTACTTCTCTCACGTACAGCTTGCGATTTTGTTGCAACGCTTTTTGGGCACCGTCCCAGGTGCCACCTTTGATATCAGCTTCGGCTACAATAACACTCTGAGCCAGGCCAACAACGACCTTATTGCGCTCCATTGCCCGACCTACAGTCCAGGCATCATTGGGATAGAATTGACTGAGTAATAGAACATGACCGGCCTCAATGCGCGGTTGCAGTTCGCGCATCTGCGTTTTGCTCAGCTTGCATATACCATGCGGTAGTACAATTGTGGTATAGCCCTGTGCGGTGCTGGTGGCACCTTCATACGCTGTTTTGTCTACGCCGCGTGCGAAGCCGCTAATGATATTGGCACCTTGCGAGGCCAGATAGGCTGAAGCGGCTCTGGTAAAGGCCAGGCTGGTCGCGCTGGCATTGCGTGAGCCGATGATGGCGATAGTCTGGCGAGAGAGAATTGTGGGATCACCTGCATAGAACAATGCTGGAGGGAGTTGTGTAAGGTCTTGCTTCTGTTTTGCATCCCGTAGCTCTTTGAGCAACCTGGGATAAGCGGAATCGAGGAGCGTCAGCATAGCAATATTGTTATGCTGCAATTGTTCCAGTAAAAATCCTTGCGCCGTTAGCGTTTCTCTGACCTGATGCAACTTCTGCACATCTTTCTCTTCCAGACGACACGCTTTGCTCCATTGCTGCGGTTCAGCTTCAAAAAACTCCTCTAATGACTGCCCCCTTTTTTTGCACCAGACGGCCAGAATGGTATTGATTTTCGATGGTGAAAGTTGACTGGCTAGCAGTGCAAGCATACAAGCCTGTTCTCGCGGATTCATGATCGTTCTCCTTACTTTACTGGTCATCTGAATGGAGCGTTCTGGTAATAGTGAATGGGTAGATGCAAACTGCTCCCGCTTTCATCAATACCTGGGCAATTGCACGTATCGTATGGCCAGAGTCATAAATATCGTCAATGAGTAACAATGTACGTCCATTAACAAGCTCAGGTGAGATAACAGCGAAAGCGTTTTTCACGTTATCCCCTTTTTGCACTTTGTTGGTAAAGATTTTCTGCTCCTGTGTTGGACGTATCTTCTGAATCACCGGCAAGTACGTTATATGTAAGGTAGCAGCGACGCGGCGTGCAAACATCTCAACAAGATTTCCACTCCTTGTGGGTGGTACAGAAACGATGCCGTTAATTGTATCAAGCGGGTAACGTTTGCGCAGGACTTTAACCGCTCGCTGCACCACCTCATCAGGAAACTGACCAACCCTTTCATATTTACAGGCGTGTATGATACGTCCAATCCGTGTGTTGCTATAATATGAAAGTGACCAACCCGCCTCGTGAATAGGCTTTTTATCACCTCGTTTCTCGATAGCTGGTAGATACTCTTCCTCCAGAAAGTACCTTACTCGTTCTTGTATTCTTTGTGTCGGGACAATAAGCGGAAAATGTTCCGCTGCACAGACGCCACAAACACCACAACGGTAGCCCGGTTTGTCACCGAGATATTCTGTAAGATAGCTCATATAACAGTGCTGCCCAGTTGCGTAGGTCTGCATATCTTCCAATTCATGTTGCTTTTGTTGTCGTATGGCATCATAGCTCTGCAATAATTGCTGATCCAGAGGCCCAGTTACAGTATACAGTATTGGACTTTTTCCAGCACGCTCGATAATGCCTAGTTCTTCCATATCTTTGAGGATCGTGTTAACGGCAGACTGAGTATAACCTGTCTGGCGCATAATATCATACAATTTTGCAGGTGCTTTGCGTAAATAGGCATAGACGCTCTGGTAACATTGAGCGGCTGGTTTACTATGCTCGATAAAATGGTGTTGTATCGTTAAGTCATCAGCATCATAGAGCAAGACACAACGCGCCATCTTGCCATCACGTCCAGCACGGCCCATTTCTTGATAATAATGGATGGGAGAGGAGGGAATATTATAGTGAACGACAAAGCGCACATCAGCTTTATCAATGCCCATCCCTAACGCATTAGTGGCACAGATAACCTTGCACTTGTTTTGCATAAGCGCTTTCTCTATCTCTTGTCTCATGCTATTATCACGCCCAGCATGGTAATAGATCGCGTCAATATCTGCCCCTTGAAGGACACTGGCGACGACCTCGGCTTGAGCACGTGTGGTCGTGTAAATAATGCCCGTTCCTTCCCACTGAGGCAATGCAGTCGCAAGGTAAGCAAGCTTCGCCACATCACCGCTGAGAGGAACGACATGAAGCCACAGGTTGGAACGATGCATTGTCCCCCGGATAACTAACGTTGATGGGCCAATTTGTTCTAAAATATCCTGTTCTACCCGTTTATTCGCAGTCGCGGTTAAAGCCAACACTGGTATCCGTCGTGGAAGGATGTTTAGAAGTCGCTTGATGCGGCGATAGTCTGGACGAAAATCATGTCCCCATATTGAAATACAATGGGCCTCATCAACAACAATCAGATTGATATGCATCTGCATTACGCTATTCTGCCAGTCTACGTTATTGAGGCGCTCAGGAGCGATAAAGAGAATTCTTAATTCTCCGGCCTGAGCACGCGCCAATGTGACCAGATTCTCTTCACGTGTAAAGTCTGAACTGACAATAGCAGCAGGAATGCCGTAAATGCTGTTGCAACGATTGCATTGATCGCGCATAAGCGCTTTGAGTGGTGAGAAGACGATAGTGAGGTTTGGATAATACAGGCTGGTTATCTGGTAGCAGAGGGATTTCCCCCAACCTGTGCGCTGGATAGCCAGCACACGTCTGCCTAGTCTCAGATGTTCAATAATTTCTCGTTGACCCGGATGAAAACCTGTAGTGATGCGAAAGCGTTCGCGTAGCACTGTTTCTAGTGGCTGATTGATTATTTCCTTATCCACTTTGTCTTTCTCCCTCTTTGTTAGTGCTATAGCGTCCTTAATGAAGTACTACATGGATGAGTTTCTATTTTAAAGGCATCTTGCTCCACTGTCAATTGCAGAGACAATTAATTGGTAGAGTGCGGTAAAGTTTACCTTTTCACCCTACCCACTTTCTCCCTCTTGAGCGTCACCAGTACACATAGCGATGAGGGGAGATAGCACGCAGATAGGGTATGAACAAAAGATATGCAAATAGTAGACATGAGATACCTTCGTATGATATGGTAGTTTGGGAGCGTGGCTGTGATTACCTTGTTGGATCGTCTGTCCTCCAGGAATACCGAGGATAAGCGGAGAAGAACGTATGGCCTCACGAGAGGAAATTACCGCTATGCCTGATCTGCACCAGTTTTCGGATCGCCCCATGTTTAACACGAAAGCTGTCGTGCAGAAGACAGGCGTGCCGGCACCGACGCTGCGTGCGTGGGAACGCCGCTATCACTTGCTCTCGCCTGAACGGGCCGACAATGCCTATCGCCTTTACTCTGAACGCGACATTGCCATGATTCGCTGGCTTAAAGAGCGGGTCGATGAGGGGATGGCGATCAGCCAGGCCGTCGCTCTTTTTCGTCACATACAGGCAAAGCAACAGGCCCAGGATAGTTCACAGCCACGCGAGCAGCTTCAGCGACCGCCGGAGGAAACCTTTCCAGGCCTACCGGCTTTTCAGGTTGCCATACAGCCAGGAGCAGAGTCGCCAACCGGGAAAACGGGCGAAAAAGAGCGGACTGAGCAGCCGTCCGTGCGCGATTGGCCACGACTGAGTCAGGACCTGGAACTTTCTGCGGGCCATTATCCTGCCATCCATAACATGCGCATGGCACGTGGAAAGTTGATTGAAGCATTTAATGTGCTGGATGAGGCGAAAGCCCATATGCTGGTAGCCTCCATGCTCGCCATCTATCCGGTGGAACTGGTGTGTACTGAACTGATTACGCCCACCCTCTGGCGCATTGGACACCTGTGGGCCGAGGGGCAGCTTTCGGTGTCGGTAGAGCATTTCGCCAGCAACTTCTTTCGTGGCCTGCTTACTAACCTGTATCACGTCACACCAGGGCCGACGAGTGGCGCACTGGCGCTGACCTGTTGTGCGCCGGGTGAGGCCCACGAGCTGGCGGCCTTAATGCTCGCGCTCTTCCTGAGACGCAGCGGGGTACGTGTCGCGTACCTGGGCCAGAGCATTGAGACGGCGGGCCTGATTCAGACGATTCAAAAGCTGGCTCCGGTGCTGGTCTGCGTCTCGCTCACCATGCCGACCTATCTGCCGGCGCTGATCGAACTGGGCAACCTGATCGACGCTCTGCCACCGCCGCGCCCGATCTTTGCCTTTGGGGGACAGGTCTTTGTGCATTATCCCAATGTGATTGCGCAAATCCCCGGCATCTACCAGCACGGCGATTTGAATGTTATCGTGAAACAGTTGTTAGAGATGCTACAACAGCGTTCTGAGAAGAAAAATTAGTGCAAGTAAAACGTTTTCCATTCTATGGAGCCGCTGGCTTTGCTTTATGCCTTTTTGCCTGGTCGGCCTCCTGGTTACGCATTGACCCGTTGTACCGTTACAGTTTTTTCCCGCTCTGGCTGGGTTACATTCTCTCGATGGATGCACTGGTGGTGGCACGGCATGGCACATCACTGTTCCAACGTATGCGCTGGCGTTTTCTCCTCCTCTTCCTGATCTCCAGTGTTTTCTGGTGGTGCTTCGAGTGGCTAAATGTTCCGGTGCAGAACTGGCACTACATCCTGGATCAGCCCTACACGCCGCTGGCCTATTTTCTGCTCGCCAGCCTGAATTTCAGCACGGTGCTTCCGGCAGTGATGGAGACGGCGGAATTTCTCTCAACCTTTAAACCGCTGCATCCACGTTTATCGGCTGACAAGAGCGGGCCACGAGCCTCGTTACCCTTGCTACTGGCAATGGAAGCGGCAGGTATTCTCTGTTTTATCTTGCCCTGGGTTTTTCCGCGCTACTGTTTCGGTCTGATCTGGCTCTGTCTAGCCTTAATTCTTGACCCGATCAATAACTTCTTCGGACGCAAATCTGTGCTGGCACATATCTTGTTGAAAGACTGGCATTTCTTTGTGCTGCCGCTTGCTGGCCTCTTCTGCGGCTTCTTTTGGGAAATGTGGAACTATTATGCGCTACCTAAATGGTACTACACTATTCCCTACGTAGGATTTTTCAAAATCTTCGAGATGCCTGTTCTGGGCTACACCGGCTATCTGCCCTTTGCCTGCGAACTCTTTGCTATGTATGAGTTCGTGTTATTGCTGCTGCGCCGCCGCAACGACTTTCTGGCGATATAATAGATAACAATATTATGAAGAAAAGAGGAGGAAACCTCATGGATGCAGCGCTGTCAGATATTGTCGTTGTCGATCTGTCGCGCGTATTTGCCGGCCCATACTGTACGATGATGCTGGGCGATTTCGGCGCGACCGTCATTAAGGTAGAACAACCCGGCAAGGGCGATGATACGCGCCAGTACGGCCCACCCTATATCGCGGGCGAGAGCGCTTATTACCTGGGCCTCAATCGCAATAAGTATAGCATCACGCTCGATTTCAATGTGCCGGAGCAGCGGGAACGCTTATTAGACTTGATTAAGCAAGCGGCAGTACTGGTCGAGAATTTTCGTCCGGGTACGCTGGCACGTCACGGTCTGGACTACGAGTCGCTGAAAGAGATCAATCCGGGCCTTATTTATTGTTCCATCAGCGGCTACGGGCAGAACGGCCCTTACATGAAGCGCGCGGGCTACGATTTTGTGGCGCAGGCGGAGTCGGGCCTGATGGCGGTGACGGGCGAGGTTGATGGCGAGCCGCAGCGCGTCGGCTCACCCATCGGCGATCAAGCGACCGGCATGTATGCCTGCATGGCGATTCTGGCCGCGCTCAGAGTGCGTGATCATACTGGCAAGGGCCAGTACATCGACGTTTCCCTGCTTGAGGGGACGGTCTCTCTGCTCGGCAATGTCGCCTCAAACTATCTGATCTCCGGCGAAGAGGCAAAACGCTACGGCAACGGCCATCCCAACATTGTGCCCTACCAGGCATTTCGCACGCAAGATGGCTATATCGTCGTCTCCTGCGGGAATGATCGATTGTACCAGGCGCTTTGCAAACTGCTAGGCCGCGATGACCTGGCACATGATGAGCGTTTCGCTACCAATCCGCAGCGCGTGCGCAATCGAGCGGCACTCATTCCACAGTTGCAGGAGTCCTTTCTGGCACGAGATAGCCAGGACTGGCTGGCGCTGCTGCGCCAGGTGGGTATTCCATGTGGCCCGATTAACAAGGTGAGCCAGGTTTTCAGTGATCCACAGATTCAGGCGAGAGGGCTGGTCTGGGAATGTTCTCACCCAACGGCTGGCACTATCAAGCTCTCAGGCTCACCGATCCACCTCTCCGAGACGCCGACGCGCCTGTACAAAGCGCCCCCGTTGCTCGGTGAGGACAACAACCGCTTTCTGTAAAGACAGCAGCCAGGCACACTTTGATTGTATAATGATTGACGATAGAGATACCTACATGTGTAGGGGCGTGCATGTGTAGAAGGCGTGATCAATCACGCCCCTACGGTATGATGCCATCGACGGTTTCGGGTGAAAAATTTCTTCATCTCGCTCTGAGCGCGCATTGATGGGCACGCAGGGCGTGATTGGATGGGCACGCAGGGCGTGATTGGATGGGCACGCAGGGCGTGATGAATCACGCCCCTACGATTGACGGTTTCGTTTGAAAAAATTCATGATCACGATCACGCTCTCTAAAATTGGAACGAGAAAGCTAGAGCTATGACGACAACCGTTGTTGAAACTGCATACGGCAAAGTGCAGGGCACGCAGAATGGCGACGTGCTGGTCTGGAAAGGCATTCCTTTTGCACAACCGCCGCTGGGAACGTTGCGTTTTCGTCCACCACAACCGGTAACGCCCTGGAGTGGGGTACGCGCGGCCACGCAATTTAGCCTGACAGCCCCGCAGCCACCGATGGATGCCGGTGGGCTGTTGAGTGGACGACAGGAGGCAATGGGCGAGGACTGCCTGTACCTCAACATCTGGTCGCCTGGGACTGAGCATGCCAATCGTCCCGTAATGGTCTGGATTCATGGTGGGGCCTTTCTGACCGGCTCCGGTTCGACCCCCTGGTACGACGGCAGCTCTTTTGCCGCTAACGGCGATGTCGTGGTGGTGACGGTCAACTATCGCCTGGGCGCGCTGGGCTTCCTGTATCTGGGCGAACTGGATCAGCAGTACGCCACCGGTAACTACGGGCTTCTCGACCAGGTAGCGGCCTTGCAATGGGTACGCGAGAATATTGCGGTCTTTGGCGGCGATCCACACAATATCACCATCTTCGGCGAGTCAGCGGGCGCGATGAGTGTGGGCACGCTGATGGGCATGCCAGAGGTCAGCAAACTGTTTCAGAGGGCCATTTTGCAAAGCGGAGCTAGCCAGAATGTCTTTGACCGCGAGCAGGCTACGCGGCGCGCCATCACCTTTCTGAAAGCGCTGGGTCTGGCACACGATCAACTGGCGCGGCTGGCGGATGTGCCGCTAGAAGAGATCATGGCGGCGCAGGCAAAGCTGGTCAGCAGCACGGCGGGGCTGGCCTTTTCGCCGGTTGTGGATGGTGTCAGCCTGCCTGTCAGGCCAATAGAGGCCATTGCAAACGGCTCTGCTGCGCACATCACAACGCTGATCGGCACTAACCGCCATGAGATGCGCCTGTTCACAGCCTTTGACCCCCGTCAGGCGCAACCAGACCAGGCTTTGCTTCAGCAGCTATTTGGCGCACGTGCAGAAGAGGTCATGGCAACTTATCAGGCCCACGCGGACTCGCCAACTGCCGCCTGGAATGATCTGCTGACAGACCGCACTTTCCGCATTCCCGCGTTGCGTCTGGCGGAACAGCAGGTGCTGCGTGGCGCATCGGTCTGGATGTACCGCTTCGACTGGCCAACGCCGGTTATGAATGGTATACTAGGCGCGTGCCACGCCCTAGAGATTCCTTTTGTCTGGAATAATCTGCATCAAAGGGGCGTCAAGCTGTTTACCGGTGACTCGCCCACACGCCAGCCACTGGCCGACCGCATGCATAGCGCGTGGATTATGTTCGCGCAGCATGGCAACCCCAATACCGGTGTGTTGCCCAACTGGCCCACCTACGATCTTGAGCGCAGAGCAACGATGATTTTTCATGAAGCGTGTCATATAGAGTTTGACCCACAAGGCGCTGAGCGCCGACTCTGGGACGGGGTCATCTCCTAAGTAACATGAGGGCAAAACTATAGCAATGAATAGGATACAGGAGTTTATTAAGCAAGGACGCATTGTACACGCTATACGCGCTGCACTGAAACTCTTTGATCGCCGTTTCCTGATGCGTCTGCTACTGAACATGACGGGCATCTTTTTCTTGATGCAGGTCATCACCCTCATTATTCTCCAGGTTGTTTCATTTCAGCGCAGGGGCCGTCAGCAAGCCGCCAACTTTCCACATCCCTGTTTCGATGATGTCATAGTGGGAGCTAACCGTCTGCGCATCTATGATTATGGGAAAGACCTCTACACCGATATGTTACGCGCGATAGATGAGGCGAAGGAGCGTATCTATCTGGAGACATATATCTGGAAAGGGGACGAGATAGGTCAGGCGTTTAAAGAGCATCTGGCTCGCAAGGCCGAGGAAGGAGTTGCAGTATACGTTATCTACGATGTCTTTGCCAACCTTGTCGTTCCGCACTCCTTTAAAAAATTCCATCCCAAAATTCAAGTCCTGCCCTACCAGGCGTTGCGCCATCCCTTCCATATGCTGGATCCACGTCGTTATGCCCTGGATCACCGCAAGCTGCTGGTGGTAGATGGTTGGGTTGGCTTCATCGGCGGCTATAATATCGGCAAGCTCTATGCCACCGACTGGCGCGATACGCACCTGCGCGTCGAGGGGCCTGCGGCGCGCGACCTCTCTCACTCATTTGTGGATTTCTGGAACCGGCATGACTCGCGTGGACGCAAAATCGAGTTTCATGATCGACGCCACTTCGACCCGCTGCTCAACTTGCGTAGCAACAATGCTCTCAATCTCACTTTCCCCATCCGCGATATGTATATCGAGGCCATTGATCGCGCCGAAAATCATATTTACCTCTCCAACGCCTATTTTGTCCCCGACCGCGCTTTACTCGACGCATTGAAGCACGCAGCGCAACATGGTGTAGATGTGCGCATCCTGGTGCCCTGGCTCTCCAATCATATCGTGGTGGACTGGCTGGCACGTGGACTCTTTACCGAGTGCTTAGAAGCCGGAATCCGTATCTTCGGCTACCATGATATGCTGCATGCGAAAACCTGCACAATTGATGGTATATGGTCTACGATTGGGACAGCGAACCTGGATCGCCTGAGTTCGGTAGGCAATTACGAAATCAACATCGAAATTTACAGTAGCGAGCTGGCGCACCAGATGGAAGAGCTGTTTAATGGCGATCTGACGCATGCGCACGAGATCACGCTAGAGGAATGGATAAGCCGCCCCTGGTTTAGCAGGCTCGGTGAGCGCATCCTGGCCCCCTTGCGCGTAATATTGTAAACAGCACGAATAGCAATCGGCCAGAAGTCCTTTTTCTCCCCTCACTCTCCTCTACATACTTTGCAAGTATTTACACATGCCGATAGATGGAAGTAGAAGCATATTAGACCGGCAAAGTATCAGGAGAGTGAAAACTATCATGCGACGCAAAACGTTGACTGTACTGCTGCTGTTACTCCTCACTGCTGTAGCAACTATGGCCGTGTTATTCCGTAACAGCATCAATGTACACTCCCAAAGTATCGCCAACAGCAATCTGACTCACAGGGGCGTTACGAATGACGCCCCCCCTACCAGCTATCTCTACTATATCCTCAAGACACCACAGGGCTTTATGCTGGCACGCGCGCACAAGGGCAGCAATAATCAGCCAGTCGGCTCCTTAGAGTCGCTCGTCCTGCTCGGCGGTGGCTTCGGTCAGGTACCCTCGGATAGCGTGGTGAGCATGTCGCTCTCGCCCGATGGTCGCTACCTGGCCATCGACGGTACACGCGCCGACAGCGAGCAAGTCTGGATATACGATACACTGCATCATACCGTCAAGCTCCAGCCCGCACAGGCAATGGGCAATTTCTTGCACTGGCTACCCGGCCAGAACGGACATACCTTCCTCTATCGCCCCATGTTCCCGCTCGGCCCCGCACCGATGGATAGTACCGGCTGGCACCCCGGCCTCTGGCTGGTCGATGCCGCCACCGGCGCAATCCATAATCTCGCCCTGCCAGTACCTTCGGCTTTCCTGGTCGATGCCGCACCGTCGCCCGACGGCACTCGCATTATCTACTCTACCAGCGCCGGTCTGGGCGAAGGCAGCGATGTCTGGTTGATGCATAGCGACGGCAGCCAGAACACGCATCTCTTCAGCGTGCATGACACGGTACAATCCATCGTCGGCCTCTTTGCCTGGTCGCCCGATGGCACACAGGTAGCCTATGAGCGCCTGGCTGACAGCGAGGTGCCCTTTCTTCCGGCCAGCCTCTGGGTCATGAATAGCCAGGGCCAGTTACAGCGTCAGCTTGCCATCACCGACGGCGGTCACGGCTATGCTCCACTCTGGTCGCCCGATGGGAGCATGATTGCCTACGTGGCCCGCACCAATTTCAACGATCAGCAGGCCAATTTTCTGGCACAATCCCTGCAATGCGCCATCGGCGTCGTTACAGTCGCCACAGACAGTTCCCGGCTTGTCGCAACGCCACAACAAACGAGCAAAATGCTCAACATCGACCCCGTATGGGCCGCAGACAGCAGCAGCGTAACCTTTATGGCGCTCAATCCCATCAACCTGGATGCTGGCGGCACACCGCGCTACTGGTCAGCCACTATCGGCACCTTCCAGGCTCACTCATCGCTCGTGCCACTTACATCCGCTCTATCACACATCGCCGCCGCATAAAAGAGGCGGTGTAAGGATGATCAGGATTTTAATTAACAAGATGGGGTATATTGCTATGAACAAAAAGCTACATCTTTCACATAAATTATTAACTTTTATCATTCTTATACTTCTTTTATTATCTATAACTTCTACCAGTGTACTGACTACCACAACGCACGCTGCGACACGCCAGCAAGCTCAGCCTGCGCAAAATAATATCTATCACCTGCCGACGAACACGCCCACACCGTTTCTGCACCGACCCTATTACGGCAATCAGACCATCTTGCAGCGCACCGTCTCCTTTGTTGATCATGACAAGCCCTGGTATGTCAACGATGGACTTTTTGTGCGCTACGATGGTGCGCAATGGACCGGCGTCAGCATCGGTTCCTGTATCGGCGGTGTCAACTGCTATGATGGGCACAATGGCTATGACCTGAATCTCTGGTACGAGCCGGTGCTGAGCGCGGCAGCGGGCACGGTTATTCGCGCAGGCTGGTACAATCCCCTCGACCATAACAGTTCGCTCGGCCTGTGGGTGGCTATCGATCATGGCAATGGCTTCGTGACCGCCTATGGGCATCTCAGCGCCATCACTGTGCAGGTGGGCGATCAGGTGGGGACACAATGGCAAATCGGCACCAGTGGTACCACCGGCTCCTCAACCGGCCCGCACTTGCATATGGCTACCTACTATCTCCCCTACTGGCAGGCCACTGACCCATTCGGCTGGACCGGCAACTATGCCGACCCTAACATTGTGCCGGACAACTATCTCTGGGTTAGCAATCCCGCCTCAAACGGCACCGTTCCACTCCTGAGCGCCAACGGTAGCGCCGTCTACCCCGGCGCAACGCTGGTCGATGACGGCAGCGCGGGCTGGAGCAGCACCGGTAACTGGCAGGTCGCCACCTCTCCCACCGACATCGGCGGCAGCATGCACTGGACAACCACTACGAGCGGCAATGCGACGGCAACCGCAACATGGCAGCCCACGCTCCCCGCCGATGGCTACTACGAGGTCGGGGCTTTCGTGGACGATAATCACGCTGACAGTAGCTGGTCGCCCTTTACCATCTATAGCGCCGATCCCAATCAGCCGGGTGTAGAGGTCAGCCACACGATCTATCTCGATCAATCGCATATCGGCTCTTTTCAGGGGCCATATAGCTGGGAGAACACAGGGCCACAGTGGGTTGGCCTGGGGACTTACTACTTCCGCGCCTCGCAGCTTGCGCGCGTCGTTCTCAGCAACGGCACCGACATTGACGGGGAACAACTGGGGGCCGACGCCGTAGAGTTTGTGCCCGTTTCAGTACAGGCCACACCGCCGCCCCCCGTCTATGCCTTCAGCGTCAACAGTGATAATCTGCCTGCCATCGCCGCACCATCCGGCACGCTGAACGTCAATCTGACGCTGAAAAATACCGGCAATTTTACCTGGAATAATACGGGCAGCAACGCCGTCCAACTGCTCTACCGCTGGCTGAACACACAGGGCCAGACAGTTGCCAGCAACACGCTCGCGCTGCCCCAGAGCGTCAATGCGGGTGAAACGGTCACGCTGAGCGCAACACTGGCAACGCCGTCCTCAAGTGGCAACTACAATCTGCAATGGGATATGCAGCAGGGCAACATAATCTTCTCACAGCACGGTGCCACGCCGTTCACGCAACCTATCACGCTCACGTCGGCAGTGCCGGAAACCTACTACTTCGCTGAGGGCTACACGGGCACAGACACCGACGAGTCGCTGACGCTCACCAATCTCTCTACTCAACCCGCCACTATCGGCATTACCTATCTGTATGCCGATGCGCCGGAGCAGGTACGCACCTATCAACTGGCTGGACAGGCTCAGAGTGTGTTGAATATCAACCAGGAAGCGGGTGCCAATCAGGCAGTAGCGATGATCGTGCAGGGCAATCAACCCTTTATTGCACAGCGCGTCATGCTTACGAACGATGGCAGTTTTGCCGCCGCCACCGCTAGCCTGGGCACGACGCAACTCAGCACCAGTTGGTACTTTGCCGAGGCCAACACCACCGCCAACTGGAATACGTTGCTCTCTATCCTGAATCCATCTTCGCAAGCTGTCACCATCAACATCAGCTACTTGCCCGACACACAATCCAATACCTCGCCCCTGCTGCGCCCTCTCAGCGTCACCAGCGTGCCGCCGCAATCACGCACCACACTGGTACTAAACCAGCTCTTCCCCGATCAGCGCTTCGGCATGGCCATCAGCGCCAGCGCTCCCGTGCTAATCGAGCGACCGGAGTATCTAACCAGCGGACAGTATAGCGGCGGCAGCTCGGTCGTCGGTGCCACTACGCCGCAGGAGACATGGTACTTCGGCGCAGGCAATACACAATCCGGTTCCAGCGAACAACTGCTACTGGCAAACCCCAATCCCGTCAGCGCCACCGTGCAGATCAGCTATCTAACCGATAATGGGCAGAGCGTCAAACAGAGCGTGCAGGTACCGGCCATGAGTCGTAGCACGGTCAATGTCAATGCGACACTCAGTACACCGCATGCTACAGTTATCACGGCCTCGCAACCCATTGTCGCCGAGCAGCAGGAACAGCTTACGCTGAACGGCGTCACCGGCAGTACAACGACGATGGGCAGCAGCAGCCTCTACAGTAGCTGGTACATCCCATCCGGCAATAACAACGGGCAGAACACGCAGCTTGATCTTGCCAACCCCAATGCGCAGGCCACGCAGGTACAGATCGCCTGCTACACCGGTAGCGGTTTGCCCATCCTCAAAAGCTACACGCTGGCCACCTATACTCACCTATCACTCTCGGTTGCGCAAGACCTCGCTGCCAACCAGTACAGCGGCATCATGCTTTATGCCACGCAGCCTATTATTGTCGAGCAGCACACTACTGTAAACATACAGGGTGCAGGGGCAGTGTATAGCAGCATGGGAGCGGGAATATAGGCGATACGGCGATACATAAAACCAGAAGGAGACGGGATACTCCGTCTCCTTCTGCCGCACCTTCTCCGGGATCGGATTGGCTCATGAAGAGCTACCGCTCCCATCAGCAAGAACCATCACTTGCAGAGCTACTAACCACGCCCTTTTACCCGGTTAATGCGCCTTCAACCACGCTATCATATCATTATCCATCGCAGAGCGGTCAGCATGGAACTCGCTATCATGCTCATAACCAGCGTAGTCTTTCCACTCTTTGGGAACAGTTAGCGTGTCATAAAACTTTTTATTCGCGGCAGGGACGATGACCGTATCAGCGGCACCTTGCAGGAAAAACACCGGAATGGTGATGTGTTTAGCGAGGCGGGGAATGGCCTGACGCATAAAGAGCGTCTGGAGCAGCATCGTCACCGTCTGCTCGCGCTGCCAGTAGAGGTCGGCATTGAGCATGCGCGTCGCCTCTGGATTGCTCGTCATGCCCTCTGTGCTGTCGCCGGTGCGCCAGTAACGTTTGGAGTGAAAGAGGCCGCCAAGCAGAATGGAGAGCATGGCCCCAGGATGCGGGCTGCCCGTTTCCTGTATCCACATATTGAGCAGCAGCACACTGGAGAGCAGGCCATCATGCCGCGCCGCCACGTGTGTGGAGATGGCTGCCCCCATACTGTGGCCCAGCAGATGTAGATGAGCATCGGGATGGCGCTGGCGTATCTCGCGTAACACGGTCAGCACGTCATTGACATACATGCGGTAGTTGTCCACGTGACCACGCATACCACCGGAGCGCCCGAAGCCGCGCAGATCCATCGCATAGACACAGATACCATTACGCGCCAGCGTGTTCGCCATATCGATATACCAGCCGCTATGGCCACCCAGGCCATGCACAATCAACAGCACGGTGGTGCTCTCGACCAGCCAGCTACGCACAAAGAGCGACGTGTTATCGGATGCGGCCCATTTCTCGGTCGCAACCTGCACAGTCGCCGTCGCCTGCATTTGTCCCCAGTCACCGGGGGAATCGGTCTGATACAACACGTTCAGCTTCCTTCCTTGTGAAAATAGAAATGGAAAAAGCAAATAATGGCTGAGCATATTGTACCATCATTGTGAACTGAACACCTGCTTGCAACACGCAGGCCGCCTCATTCGTACCAGTAACTGGATGGAGAGATGGATAGAACATGATATGGGCTGAGGAAAACTATATTGTGTTACGTGACAAAACTGCGCTACATATACAATGAAAGATAAGGAGATACAGCAATGCGTGGCAATCGAGGCTGTTTTTTCAATTCGCTACTGTTTCTGATCATCGTCTTCGTTCCCCTCGTAGGGCACATCATCGAGACGTTGATGGTTCTGGAAGATGATCACTCCCTCTCCGGCACCATCCTCTGGCTGGCGGTCATCTGGCTCATTCCTTTCATCGGGCCACTACTCTACCTACTCTTCGGCCAGACCGGCCCCCGCCGCGTCATGTTCGGTCAGCCCAGCTACTATCAATCCCAGGTCATGCACTAAACGTCACTAGACGCTTGAGCAACAGAGCGAACGTGAGGCAGGATACCCTGCTACATGTTGGCTCTGTTCTGCGCACGGGACTCGACGCCTGCGAGGAAAGTCTGTTATAATAGGCGGGCACAGACATCGCAGAGGAGTTGAAAGAACATGCCAGAACAGTATAAAGCCTTACAAGGGTTTCGTGATATTCTACCCGATGAGCAGCCATACTGGCGCTATGTCGAGCAAGCCGCCGCTTCGGTGGCCGAGTTGTATGGCTATCGGCGCATCGAGACGCCCCTGCTGGAAGAAGTAGCGCTCTACCAGCGCACCGTAGGCGAGGGCACCGATATAGTCGATAAAGAGATGTATAGTTTCAATGATCGCCCCGATAAAGAGGGCCATTATGATGTGATTGCCGTGCGCCCGGAGGGGACGGCAGGCGTGGTACGCGCCTATCTCGAACATGGCATGTTCAAATGGCCGCAGCCCGTGAAGCTCTATTATCTGAGCGCGCCCATGTTCCGGCGCGACAAACCCCAGGCCGGTCGCTACCGTGAACACCACCAGTTCGGCTGCGAGGCGCTGGGCGAAGATGATCCCGCCATTGACGCCGAGATGATCGGCTTGCTCTATCAGGTCTATACGCAGCTTGGCCTGCAACACATTCGTGTCCTGCTCAACAGCATTGGCGACAGCAATTGCCGTCCGCAATATGTGAAGATACTGCAAGAGTATTATCGTCCAATGTTGGCAGATTGCTGCGAGGATTGCCAGATACGTTTCTATAAGAATCCTTTACGCTTGCTCGACTGCAAAAAGCCACAGGATCAGGCCAAAATCGCGGGTGCGCCAAAATTTGTCGATTATCTCTGCGAGCCATGCCGCGAACACTTCGCAGCGGTCAAACGATTCCTGGACAGCTATGGCGTGCCATTTTCACTTGATCCATCGCTGGTGCGCGGCCTGGACTACTATACGCGCACGGTCTTCGAGTTCACCTCGGATGTCGATAAGCAGGCGCTCAACGGCGGCGGTCGCTATGATGGGCTGGCCGAACTGCTGGGTGGTCAGCACACGCCAGGCATCGGCTTCGGAGCCGGTATCGAGCGTATCATTCTTGAACTCAAGCGACAGGGTATCCAACCGCCCGCCGAGGCTCATACGCGCGCCTTTGTGGTGGCGCTGGGCAAGGGCAACGAGATCAAGGACGCTGTTGTGCAACTGGTGGCCGAGCTACGACACGCGGGCATCAAGGCCGAGATGAGCTACGG
>DAOTVZ010000006.1:0-19143 GCA_034436045.1 Ktedonobacteraceae bacterium
CTCTGCAAGTTGCTGATTGGTAAAGTGGTCGTGGGCTATGAGGGTATCAAATAGTTTGTCGTATTGCTCTTTTAGTCTTTCTAATGTGGTCTTGTTAACTAGCGCTCCTATTGCAATAGTCTGTAGCTCTAGCGTCTTCTTGAGTTCAGCATGTTCTCGCTCAATGGCTTGCAATCGCTCCTCAATAGTGGGCATCGGTTTTTCTCCCTGCCTTAATGGCTATTTTGATGGGTATAGTATATCATATGGGGTGTTCTTATTCAATTGTTGTCTCACAAAGTTACAGAGAACCAGGAGGATGTGTTTTGGCTTATTGCACTCGTACTCAACACATTAATGCAGGAGATGGCTATAGTCTGCTATTTCTCAATACTTATACAGCTCTTCCTACTCCCAAAGCTCGCTTTTTTGAATTGCCCGATGATCGCTTGCACTATGCGCCCGACCGACCCGTCGATGTTCGCCACGTGAAGCTGGTTATCGCGCTCGACTTTGAGCAGGAGACGATCAGTGGTACGGTCTATACCACCTGCTCGGCTCTCTATGAAGAGGTGAAAACTATTGCGTTCGATGCCGTTGAACTACATATCGAGAATGTAGCGCTGGATGACGGCAAGAAGCTGGACTATACCACTACCGACAAAAAGCTGATTGTCACGTTAGATCGTTCCTATCAGCATGGTGAGACATTTACTGTCGCTGTCACCTATCACGCGAAACCTCGCACTGGTTTGCATTTTATCAAGCCCGCGCCCGAAGACCCGCAACGTCCGGTGCAGGCGTGGACTTTCGGGCAGCCACAATACCATAGCCACTGGTTTCCCTGTCATGACGCGCCTAATGATCGCGCTACCACCGAGATCATCGTCACCGTGCCGTCGCAGTTCCTGACCGTCTCTAATGGCAACCTGCTCAATGTGACGGATCATGGCGCGACCAGAACGCATCACTGGCGGCATGACGTGCCCCATGCGGCCTACCTGATCTCGCTGGTGGTTGGTGATTTTGCCGTTATCGAAGATAGTTATAACGGCAAGCCGGTCACGTATTATGTGCGCCCGGATCGCAAGGAGCATGCCAGGTTACTGATGGGCAAGACGCCCGCGATGATGCGCTTCTTCTCCGAATTTACCGGTGTCGAATATCCCTATGACAAATATGCCCAGACGGTGGTGGAGCTATACACCGGTGCGATGGAGCATACCACAGCCACCACACATAGTTTTACGTTGTTGCCTGATCAGCGCGCCTCGCTTGACATCGAACTGGTGCCGGTGGTGGCCCACGAGCTGGCCCATCAGTGGTTCGGCGACCTCGTGACCTGCCGCGATTGGTCAAACGGCTGGCTCAATGAGGGCTTTGCCACTTACTTCGAGCAGTTGTGGGGCGAGCATGATCGTGGTACCGATGAGTTCAAGTACGCTATGCTGCAAGAGAAGAGCGGCTATTTGCAAGAGGATAGCCATTATCGTCGCCCGATAGTCTATCATGTTTACTATGATGACGGCTTTGAGCTATTTGATCGGCACCTGTATAACAAAGGTGCCTGGGTGCTGCACATGCTGCGCCATCAGCTCGGCGAGGCGAGTTTCCGGCGCGGCATTCATGCCTATCTGCAACGGTATCGTACCAGAGAGGTCATCACGGCTGATCTTGAACGCACGTTAGAAGATATCACGGGTCGCAGTCTGGCGCGCTTCTTCCAGCAGTGGGTACACAGTGGTGGTCATCCCGAACTGGAGGTCAACTACTCCTGGGAGAGCGAGCAAAAGATGGCGAAGGTCAAGATTAAGCAGACGCAGACCGTCGATGATCTGACGCCGTGTTTCCTGACGCCTCTGGACATTGCCTTCACCATTCCCGTCGCGGATGATGCGCAGGCCGGACAAACTCGCACAGTCTCTATGCGGGTCATGCTTGGCGAGGATGGTCAGGTAGAGCAGAGCTTCTATCTGCCGTTAGAGCGTGAGCCGTTGATGGTACGCATTGACCCCGATGGCTGGCTGCTCAAGACACTGAAGTTCGAGCGCTCGACGAAGATGCTCTGTTATCAGCTTGCTAACGATCCCGATGTGTTGGGGCGCATTGAGGCGGCGGAGGCGCTAGGCGAGCGGGATGACGAGGAAAGTTTTAACGCGCTCGTCGCTGCACTCAACAACGATGCCTTCTGGGGCGTGCGCTCGACGGCAGTGGGGGCATTGGGCAAGCGGGGCAACGCGAAGGCACAGGAGGCGTTGATCACCGCGCTGCAAACGCTGGATGCAACCACCCATTCGCGGGTACGCGCGACTATTGCCTCGACGCTCGGCAAGTTCAGCGCACCGCAGCAGGAGGGATTGGCGCAGCGCTCGGCTGAGGTCTTGCGCGGCCTGCTGGCAAAGGGCGATGTCAGTTATCTCGTCGAGTCCGCTGCCGCGCGCGGGTTGGGCCAGACGCGCACCGGTAATGTCGAGTTCCTCACGGAACTTCTGGCGCGCCCATCCTGGCTGTATACTGTGCAACAGGGTATCTTCGCCGGTCTGGCCGCGACCGAGGATGAGCGTGTAGTGGACACAATGGCACTCTATATGAATAACCCTGCCAACTACCCTACCCTGCGCTCAGCGGCGGTTTCTGGCTTACTTACGCTGGCACAGAAGCGCAGCCAGTACAGCGAAGCGTCCCGCCAGCGCGCCGTGACCGCGCTCATCTACGCTCTGGAGCATGACCCCTGGCCACCGATACGTGGCATCGCCGCAATGGCTCTGATGGAGTTTGGCGAGCGCCGTGCAATTGATGCCCTGGAGAACGCGGCCCGGCGTGAACTGGACTCGTTAGTGCGGCGTCGCATGCGCGTCGCGGCCCACGTCTTGCGTCAGGGTGGCAAGGACGATGAGCAGATCAAAAATCTGCGCAAAGACCTGGACGATATACGTGAGGAGAATCGGTGGCTCAAAGAGCAGGTGAGCACCCTCGAAGCGCGCATCAAACAGGTGTAACAGATAAATTCATTCGTCACTCGCGCTCCCTTAAGTCTGGTGTTGCGAGCATTTCAGCCTGGAGGAGAGACCTATGTTTTGTGCAAGTTGCGGCACGAAGGTACCGGATGGTGCCCATTTTTGTCAGAATTGTGGGGCGTCACTCACGATCCCTGGTGGCGTGACGCATGAGTCATACCCACGCGCGTCTGTGATGCCATCAGCACCGCCTGTATCACAGGGGGGAGATGGAGCAATGCGGCGGCGAGCAAGCCAGGGGCGTAGCGGTAGTGGAGGACGCGCGAAGGCGCAAGACCCTTATCGGGAACGCATTGCTGAACTGCGTTTGCAAATCAAGCAACTCAAACTTTACTTACGTCAGGTCAATCAACAGATGTCATCAACGCGCCTGGGCTACTATGAAACGGCCCCCTTTGTGCCGCCGGGCCTGCTCAAACTGGGCTATAAATTTTTTGAAGATATGCGCCTGCTTGGTCCGCAACAGCAGCGTCAGCAATTGCAGCAACAGATCATGCAGCTTGAACAGGAACTTCTGGGTCTTCAACAAGCGCAGCAGCAGTGGAGATTGCAGCAACAGCAACAAGGGTAGAGCAGCTACCTTGCCACCCTGCGATGAAATCCCGCTCTATCGCTCTCCTGACGATAGAGCGGGATTCTATTATTAAACAACAATGTCTGCTATCGTATCGTCTGCGTATAGTCCGTGAGTGTGGCGGGGGACGCAAGTCCTTGCATCGTCTGCTCGATCAGATAACGGACGACGGCCAGTTGACTGCCAGTGGCTTTATAGACCGCCAGTTGACGATCCGCGCCTGTTCCTCGTGGGTCGGCGAGGAAGGAGCGCAGATAGTCGATCTCACGGCGACAGCCCAGGTCATCAACCACATCATCTATGAAATCCAGTGTGGCGCTGATTGAGTCACGGATGCTGATCGTGCGATTTTGCACAAAATCAACAATGCGAGCGTCCAGACCATGGCGTGCGGCGAGCCACTTGTTCTCTTCAATAAAGTGACTGGGAATAACAGGCATACTGAGATTGTGTTTGTGCATCCATGAGAGTTTAGCCACCAATGCCTGACAGAAGGCGGCAATAGCGAGCGTATCTTCAAGCGTGGGAGGCATATCACAAACACGGAACTCAATCGTATTGAAGAAGGGATGTGGGCGAATATCCCACCAGATGCGTTTCCCGTTGTCTATGCAGCCAGTATGAATCAGTGTTTGTACATAATCGTCAAATTCATAAGCGGATGAGAATGTGGGCGGAAGACCGGAACGAGGAAACCGACGCCAGACAATGGCGCGGTAGGATTTCAGACCGGTGTTACGCCCGTTCCAGAAGGGAGAGTTGGCGGAGATTGCCAGCAGGTGGGGAATCCAGGTGCGAAGCTGATTCATTAGCGGAATGGTAGCCTCGCGGTGCTCAAGCCCCACATGGATGTGAGCGGCAAAGATCAGAATAGAGCGTCCTACATCCTGATACTCTTCTTCCAGTTCCGCGTAACGATCATTAATAGTACGCTGCTGATCCTGCCAGAGCGACATAGGGTGTGTGCCTGCACTGACAAGGGCCACGCCTTCAGCTGCCGCCAGCCGCGCAACGGATTCGGTCAAGCGCGTGAGATCGGCGCGTAGCTCGCTGATATTAGAACATACATGAGTAATAATCTCAATAACGGATTGCAGCATCTCCGGCTTAATATGGTCGCCGAGCAAAGGCCGACCCTTATCGAGTAATGGATGGATGCGCGAAGTAAGCTGACCCGTTTGTAGATCGACTAATTGAAATTCTTGCTCGACGCCGAGGGTAAAGTGAGAGACCATGCAATGCTCCTTCCCAGATAAGATCCGCGATATGTTGGAAACGCACTACCAGATATGAGACGAGTCTATTCTATATCGAGATCACTATACAGGTTAAAAGCATGTCGGAGAAGATGATGGTAACACAGGCACCTCTACGGGAACTGCATCGCTGTATGAGGACGCGCTACAGATAAAAGTGTTAGGAATCATAGCGTACACAAGCAATGCAGTTCTGTCAAGGGTTTTAGAGGCTAAATGCGTGCGGAAGTAAATCAGCGATAGAAAAGTCTTGTTCGGAGCCATCGATAAAGATAGTGGCATGGGGAGCAAGATCGGCAATCCACTGACGGCAGGCACCACAGGGAGTGCGCACGCTCAACGGTGCATCGTGTGGAGTATCGATGCAGGCGACCGCTAAGTGTGTGATGGAGGTGGCACCGGCGGAGAGCGCAGCCGCCAGTGCCGCACGTTCCGCACAGAGGGTCAGGCCATAGCTGGAAATTTCAATGTTGACGCCGGTGAAGAGTTTGCCGTCGGCGAGGAGGGCCGCGCCGACGCGGAAGTGGGAGTAGGGACAATGAGCGCGGTGCGCAGCCTCGCGCGCGAGCGCGAGCAATGTTTCTCGTTCCATAAGTCATACCTCGTGCTGATAAAGTAGTCGCCATGCGCTTCCCAGGGTTATAATAACCTGAGAAATACATGGCTATCTGCCGATAGTGAAGTAGTACAGGTGGAGTGCCTGCTTATGACCCAAATTGTATCATGATGTTACCACTCATAGCTCATCGCGTTACTACAGATGAGGATGACGTGAAAAATCATTGCATGCAACGCATAGATACACATAGGCACATACTTGTATGCTATAGTACAGGTCTGTAGGAGGAACCACGAGTGAAAATCATGGTGGCGGATGATGACCGCGACATGGTAGATTTACTGAGCTATTTTCTCAAGGGCCACGGCTACGACGTGGTACGAGCGTTTGATGGGGAACAAGCAATCAAGCGTTGGCGTGAAACCCTTCCAGACCTCGTGATCCTTGATTTGCAGATGCCTAAATTGGATGGCTTTGAGGTCTGCCGCCAGATGAGGAGTGAGACAAACTCAATGGTTCTCATTCTCACGGCCCGTGACCACGAAGACGATGAGATTCGTGGCCTGGAAATGGGGGCCGATGACTATTTGCGCAAGCCCTTTAGCCCACGCCAGTTAATGGCGCGCATCAAAGCTATTATGCGCCGTGCTTCAAATACCCGTGGCACCAGCAACACCTCGACGGTGACAGTTGGCCCTGTGACGCTGGATGCGATGCGCCACGAAGTCACACGCGATAACGTTAAGGTGCGCCTGACCCCCACCGAGAGTCGCCTGTTGCACCTGCTGATTACCCACACTGGTCAGGTTCTAACGACGGATATGATTATTGAGCGCGTGTGGGGCTATGATGAGGCGGGCGATTCGGGATTGGTAAAGACCCACATTCGCCATCTGCGTCAGAAGATCGAGCCGGATTCGAACAATCCACAATTCATTATGACGGTGCCGGGCGTCGGCTATACCTTCGCTACCCCGCTCACTGTGGAGCCTTGACCACACATGATGCCCACCGCATCATGCGGTAGGCATCATACATATTCCAAATATCCTTAACCGGAAATGCCACTTCTCAACCGTATTGCAACCGTTATAACTGCTCATTTTCCCCCTTCATGCTCTAATGTTAGAAATAAATGAAGCTAAAAGCCACAACTTCCTACACTATCAAGACCTGCTTTCTGTGTTCGTGGCGTAATAGTTCAGGCTGATAGCAAGCGATACATCGTCCGCGTTGAAAAGAGAGCAGTACCGTGTCGCGTGTTATGATATGCAAGATGCATGGAGGAAAGAGCAGATGGAGGTTAATGCTCAAGAAAAATATCTTATGTCCCCTTGCGATTGTCAGCTCTTCCCTGACGACAACCGGATGGCAACGCATCTAAACAATGAGACTGTTCCTATCCCTCTGGCCTTTTCCGCGCAACTGCACGAAGCCATTGCGCGAAGCCTGCCGATGAGCTATCCATTGAGTTTGCTTTTAATCCATGTAACGCAATGGGAGCAGACACCTGTTTCAATCACTGGTACTATATCGGCACAGCGGCAACGCTTTCACGCGCCGCCTGGATTGTTGGACCAGGTGCTAGCCAATGTTCGTCGGGTTATTCGGGCCAGAGATCGCATTCTGGTGCAACCTGGCATTGCAGCAGCGCTCATCCTGCCCTATGTAGATGAGAAGGGCATCGAAAGCATCCATGATCGTATCTATCACAGTGTCAGCCTGTTACAGGCGGAGACGGTGGTACCACCCTTGCGGCGGGAGGTCACGATTGAGTTCGGTCTCTGTACGAGTAACTCTGCACTGGAGGCGAGCGAGGAGATGTTGACGCGCGCCTGCCGCCTGGTGAGCCAGTTTTCGCTGATGCCGGTTGTACAGGTGCTATCCTGGTTGGATGAAGAGAGGGAGTCGGCGCTCAGCATGCCCGCTGAGCGCATTGTGGAACCATGCAGGTTGCCAGAGACAGAGAGTGAAGGAAGACCCCAGGGTATACGGGGAACCCAGGCTCCGTTTATGCATCTCCCCGCCCGGCTTCCTGAACGCTTGACGCAGCTTATCCCTTATGCAATGGCCTCCTCGCTACGCTGTGTGCCTGTGGGACGCAACCATAATCGTCTGACGGTCGCAATGGCCAATCCAGGCGATATCCAGGCTCTCAATCAGCTTGCCGAAATTACAGGTATGACTATCTTCCCGGTAGCTTGCGAGGAGGAGGCTCTCGACCAGTTGCTGACGTACCGGTGGTGAAGCGATGCTGATCGGCTCTGTAAAGATATCTCTGTAGCGGAGGTAGATCGGCGGTGATGAATATCACACCCATTGGAGACTGAACTTAACCAGATCGTAACTGTTCCTTAACGAAAACATGTATCATCGTTGGTTATTATATGCAAAGAGACATCAAGCGGAAGAAAGATATAATCCTGGTCGCTTGTGTTGTATGGCGTTTATGTATTATTTTAGCCGAGGAGAGAAATCATGGTTGTGCAGATGGTTCAAGATGAAACCTTACTGACATTTAAAGAAGCTATGACATATTTGCGCGTGAGCCGCTCGACCCTGTATCGGTTAATGTGGTCCGGCCAGTTGACCGGGCACAAAGTAGGAAGCACCTGGCGTTTCTACCGCGATGATCTGCGCGCCTGTGTAGACCGCGAGGTTGAGATGCCGACCTTGCGTGTTGCTCAATCCGCGAACTAGCCACGCGCTCTATACTCTATCCCTTCTCTATCTTCTTGACACTAAAAAACTTCTATCTGCTTTTTGGTAGGAACGTCGATGCCGTTCCTACCAAAGAGTTCTTGTCCCCCTATTCAGGCCGGTGATGATACCTGATGCTGCTTTATCTGAAGCTGTCCTTCCTCTTCAAATTCTCGTTCCATTTCCTGAACGACCCGCAGTTCCGCGTCGTGCAGAGAGAGGCCGAAGGTGCGCATGCAGGCGTTGGTGCGTTCGACCAGTATGCTATTGATCCGTTTGCGCTGCCAACCTAAGGAGGGCATAGGGGCGAGGCGTAGCAAGGAGGAGGCGTAGAGGTCGCTCTCGCGGAGCGTCATGGCGAGCAGGTGTGCGGCTTCTTCCACGATAGAGCAACTCTCGGCTTCACTAAACAGTTCCGGTATTGTGCTGGAGATAACGAGTACGCCCCCAATCTGCCCGAAGCGCGTGACCGGGCAGGCGCAAGCGCTGCGCTCGTGGTCATCGACTTCAACCAGAACGCGCTCTTCGTCCAGATCATGCCAGGTGTAGGAGCGCATATCCATCACAGCGTTACCGGCCAGTGTGGTGCGACCGAGAAATACCCTGTCGTCGTAGTGGGCGGGCCAGGGGTGACTGCCACATGTGAAAACTTCACGCAGAGTGTGGATATAGCCGTCGGCCTGCGGAGGCATGACGGTGGCGTAGGTGAGAACGAGTCCTCGCATCTGTGGGTCTAAGATCTGCGCCATGTCATTGAAAAGTTGTTGTACAAGCGACCTGAGTTGCCCCTGGTCAATGGAGAGTTCTGCGATTGCCTTCAGTATTTGCCGGTAGACTTCTTTACTGAGTTCGCGTTTCTGCTCCAGCGGTTCGTCCAACATGCCAGGGAATGTCTGGCGAATGGCCTTACCTAGTTCGCTGCGATGTTCCGGTAGTGCATCCAGCAAAGCTCTCAGGTTGGCGGGGCGGGGGTCTGAGCGACCGTTGAGCCAGCGATAGATGGTATTTTCCGTCACTTGCAGTGTTTGGGCCAGGCGGCTGGTTTCCAGACGATCCTGTTGTAAAATATGTCGGAGGGTGCGGCTAAAAAGCGAGAGGTGATCATCCGGCAAGGTCGAGACCGGTTGTTCATCGGTTTTCTTGCTCTCGCTTTTGCTCTTGCTTGCAGCCATCATTGGCATACCAATCCTTCCTGCGCACATCGCAATTGCGTAAGTTGTTTGTTAAACATAGATACATAGATGCTGAAATAATTGTAAATAACAAGCTGGTTGCAAGTCTGGTATGAAATTGCGCTCTAAAACAGCATACAACATTTAAATAAAAGACACAACCAACCACAAACCCGTTGATGCATCAATTTTGAGAGCGAGCGGGGCGCGTGCAGGGCATGGTGCCTCTTGTCCAGGGTAGGGGCGATGCCTTACATTCGCTCCGCTTGCTCAGCAGAGTGCCTGATACTGCCTACAACTATTTCATACATTGTATGGCAGAAAGTACTAACAATGTTCTTAACATATTGCTTTTGCGGGTAGATACATGTATCATAGATATGTCACAAAACATTATGGAGGGACGTTACAAAGATGTCCCTCTTATGTTTTACTACTTTTGCTCAGAAGGATAAGGGCAATGGCAGCGAATAGTATCATTTATGTAAATGAATATGGATTACCCCTGAACGCTGTGGAATGGTTGGAAACTCACCATGAGAGTAAAGTCGTCGAACGGAGACAGATGATCCGCGACATGCACCTGCCCACAGGATGTTTTATCGTAGACGCCGGCTGTGGACCTGGCCTCTGGACACCCTTACTGGCCGAGGCGATTGGCCCCTCTGGCCGCATTCTCGGCGTCGATATTTCAGCGGAGGCCCTGGTGACGGCCCAACGGCGCAGCGCCGATGCATGGTATCGCTGCATCGTGCAGTATAAGCTCGGCACGATGGAGCAGTTGCCTATACAACCATGTCAGGCTGATGTCATTTTTAGTGCAAACGTTAGTCAATATTTGCCTGATCCGGTTAAAACGTTCGCCAGCATGGGGCCGTATCTTAAGCGGGGTGGACAACTGATTGTGAAGGACATCGATTTCGGTACGTTACGCTTCTCTGCTATTGATGCTGGCTTGCAGGCGCGGGTGTTGCAGGCACGGGAGCGCTGGGAGCAGGAGCGTGTTGAGCATGGGTTGAGCTTTGAGGATAGCTGGGTAGGTTCTAAACTGGCCTGGTACCTGCGTGCTGCTGGTTTTGAGCAGGTGCAGGAGAGAACCTACAAGATCGTGCGTCGTTACCCGCTCACACCTGCTTTCCGTACCTATTTACAAGGAATCGCGGAGTGGTTTGTATGTGAAGGCGCGCCTTATCTCAGTGATGCCGATGTGCGCGCCTGGTTGCAGTGTTTCCTGGATGAAAAGCAGAATGTGCTAGAGCAAGAGGACTTCGTGAGCGAAGAGACGGAGTATGTTGTTTCTGGCATCTGGAATCCTCACATTCCCACTCGCACCTATCAAGACATATCAATTGCGTTGCCAGAGCCTGCCGAAGAACTTCAATGTTGTGCTATATAAAGTGCCTCTTTTGCATTGGGGTACAAAATGCCACCCCATCTGTGATTATCACGGGTGGGGTGGCATTTTGTGTTCTTCTCTTAAACTTTACAATCATTTAACTCTTCAGCGATCATCGCAATGGCAGCATCCCCGACGATGGATTGCAATTGCGTGTGTAACCGGCTCAAATTCTCCATACGGGCGGTAATGAAGGCATGGCGCGCAGTACCAAAGGCAATGCCTGAAAGACCACGCTGGGCCGCTTCATATTCGGCGTTGATTTGTGCCAGCAGACGAGCTACCTCGCTACGTTGCTCGTTCGCTCCTAACATTGTTGCCCTCCCCTTTCATGTGGCTATGCGGTACCTTGTGATAGGTTGCTGGATGAGAACCGCGTATAAAAGTGTGAACACACTATGTTGATACAATGTTTGTAATTTGTTACAACAAACCATTGTATACTCAAGCATAGTATGCCTGAAAATGTGCAGAGTTGTCCAGTGTTTTTAGCCCATTTTTCTCTTTGTCGGGCTTTTTCACAAAATTTTCACAATGTTCTAACAATGTTATAGTTTTGTTGTAACATTGGTAGATTGTGGATGCGGTCTCGCGCTCGCCCACAAATCGGCTCCTCATCTCCCTCGCCCACCTGATTTCTTGGCCTGGGAAACGCTACAATTTTTACATTTTCTATGGTATACTTAATCCTAGCGTCGCCTCGTTGACTATTCAAGTATTGGAAGCGACGATGCTGGACGTGAAGAGGTCTCGTTGGCTCCCATCTGCCTGGCGAGCGGCAGGTGCAATGCAGACACCAAGCGATAGCCCATTCTTCATGGTAGAAGGATGACAGGAGCGATAGACAGACATTGTGTGTCCCCGTGGAACGATGTGCTTCCACGTGTGTATGCGCCTGTCATCGTAGTGAAAGGCGAAGAGGAGTATATCTTCATGGCTCGTGTACAGTTCGAACACGTCTACAAGCGTTTTGGCAAGGTTGAGGTTGTCCATGATGTCAGTATTGACATTAAGGACAAAGAGTTCCTGGTACTCGTCGGTCCCTCTGGTTGTGGCAAAAGCACCTGCCTGCGCATGGTTGCAGGTCTGGAAGAGCCGAGCGAAGGCGAGATTTACATTGGTGATCGCCTGGTCAATGGCGTAGACCCCAAAGATCGCGACATTGCGATGGTCTTCCAGAACTACGCTCTCTATCCCCACATGTCGGTCTTCGACAACATGGCCTTTGGTTTGAAATTGCGTCATTTCCCCAAGAACGAGATCAAGCGGCGCGTGGAAGAAGCTGCGGCTATCCTTGGGCTGGAGCAACTTCTCAAGCGTAAGCCAAAAGAACTCTCCGGCGGTCAGCGTCAGCGCGTGGCGCTGGGGCGTGCCATCGTGCGCGAGGCCCAGGTCTTCTTGATGGACGAGCCTCTCTCCAACCTGGATGCCAAGTTGCGCGTGGAGACACGTGCTAATATCACCCGCCTGCATCAGCGCATTCAGACGACGGTGATCTACGTGACCCATGACCAGGTTGAGGCCATGACGATGGGCGACCGTATCGCGGTTCTCAATGCCGGCATTATCCAGCAGCTAGGCACTCCGCAAGAGTTGTATGACCATCCGGCAAACCTCTTTGTCGCTGGTTTTATTGGCTCACCGGCTATGAACTTCTTCCCCGGCGCGAAGGTTGTGGGCGCAGACGGCAACACCAGAATCATTCTGGAAGGCATAGGTCAGGTCACCGTACCCCCGCTATATGTTGAGCGCGCTCGTGCTGCGGCGGGTAGAAACCTTACCTTTGGTATCCGCCCTTCGCATCTGGAGGATGCCACTCTGGTGCGCGACGAGGGTGATAATCCTTCGTACATTGAGGGAACCGTTGACGTGGTAGAAAATCTGGGCAACGAGCTTCAGGTCTATCTCACTGCCGGTGGCAAGAACGTTACTGCAACACTCGATCCACATTCACGAGCCTCTGAAGGTCAAAAGATCAGGCTGTTCGTCGAACAGGATAATATGCATCTCTTCGATACTGATACCGGCGAGGCTCTCTTCTAAGCTCTACAACGGAGCCTGATACCCATATACCCGGATGCCCCCGGCCTGCCTGCGTCGTCCGCACTGCATACGCTGGCAGGTTGGGGGCCTGCTTTATTAAGAGGTTCTGTACGAGACATTGTGGCAGAAGATCATAGAGCGTCTATGCCCGTTCGTGTTATTATGGTATTGTATGATATGAGACAATACGAAATGATACTGTTGAGTAGAAAGAGGTAGCTATGTCCCATATTTATGTCAAGAGTGAAAAAATTATTAACGCCAGTCCGTCGGACGTCTATACAGCGATTAGTGACTATAAAGAAAAGCGACCGGCCCTGCTCACTCCCAATTTTATTGATTACAAAGTTGAGAAAGGTGGGCGCGGTGATGGCACCGTTGTCAATTATCGTCTGCACGCAGCGCGGCGCGAGCGGCCCTATCATGTGCAGGTCAAGGAACCGATCAAGGGTCAGGTGATTACAGAGAATGATACAAATTCCTCGTTGGTGACTACCTGGTCGATTACGCCGTTAGAGGATGGTCGAAGCACGCTGGTGCGGGTGGCGACCGAGTGGGAAGGCGGTCGCGGCATAGGAGGATTCTTCGAGCGCCTCTTCGCGCCGCTGGGTGTGCGTAACATCTACAATCAGATACTCGATCATCTTGCCGAAGCTGTTTCCACGACTGGTAGCACGCCGTCATCAACCATATTGAGTCGGAAGAGGGAGAGCATGGGGCGCAATCTCGGTCTCTTCGCGCTCATCTTCGGCCTGGTTGTCGCCGCCAGTTATGGTATCAGCGTGTGGCTGCGCCGAAAATAAAAGCTTGAGAGGCAGAGCCTGATGCCCAGGCTCTGCCTCTCAGATTTCGTCATATACCATCTCACCTAATCACCTGGATCAGTTCCTGGTTCTGCCTCTTTTCCCTGTAAGAAGAAGAGACCCATTTGCGCCTGGCGGATAATGGCATCCATCAGTGGATCGGTGAGATTGCTACCACTACTGCCACTATTAGCAGTAACGGGGGGCGTCATGGCTTCGGTCGGCACCGGCTCGGTATAGTTGTTCTGGAGCATATTTGTGCTGGCGGCTATCGTAGGTGCATCATAAGCTCCATATTGCGGATCTGGTGGCATTCCCTGTATGCCATTCATGCTGAACGGCCCATAAGCGGCATTGTCGCCGGGATTCAGCATGCCGGGCATGGAAGGTTGACCGACATCGCCAACGCCGGAGAACGGCGAGGATGCATTGTTTGCCATATTGCCATCTTGCAGGTTGCCAAAGGGCGTCCAGGCGGACGCTGATGTATATGGTGGCAATGGTGTGGCAGAGCCTGCTACTGGCGGAGCCAGCGTACCTGGCTTGTTACGCTGTTTGTACTGCTTATAGGCCAGATACACGACGATACCACCGGCAAGCATCACCAGCACGATGAAGAAGGGAATGATCAATGCCAGCGGTGGAAGGCCATTGCCTGTTTTGCCACCGGACGTGTTGTTGGGGCCGGTCGATGCATTACCGCCCCCACCGCCAATACCTGTGCCGCCACCCCCCGTGCCACCCCCGCTGTCACCATTTAAGGTCTGACTGGTGGTGGTTGTAGGCCGGGGAGTCGGTGTTGGATGTTGAGTTGGCCCGTTACCGGCTCCGGTAGCCGTTGTAGGCGTGGCCCCTGGAGCGGGCGTAGGTGTCGTAATCGGAATAGGCGTGGGGGTAGGGCCGGTAACAGTGACTGTAGGCGTGATACATAGGATGTAAAAAATGCAAGGAGTGGGTGTAGGCGAGGTGATGGGAATGGGCGTGGGCGTCGGAGTGGGAGTTGTGGTCGGAGTGGGAGTTGTGGTCGATGTGGGGGTAACGCCCACTGTGGGAGTGGGCGTGGGGGTATCAGTAGGTGTGGCACCAACAGTAGGTGTGGGAGTAGGGGTATTAAATGGAGGGAAAGGGTTAGGAGGGATAGTTTTTTTCCCTTGTACACTACTAGCTGTGTCACTGACTGCTTTTGCGTGGGAAGTGTTGCTGGTATAGATGTCAATCGTAGAGAACAGGAGCAAGGCGGAGCAAAACGCGAACAGGTAGAGAAGACTTTTGCGATGTAGCGGCTGTCTCCATAAAGGTCGATTTAGATGTTTATGTTCCGTGAGATGTTGTCGAGATGATGTTATTTCCCCACTCTGCTTACTATGTCTGTCTATCTGTTGTGGTTGCTGGTTCTTTTTCATGAGATATTTATTCCTACATTTATAGATAGAGTTGCCATCCTGACTAAACAAAACGAAGAGTGATCGCTGTTTGGCAACGCACGAGTAACGTAAACCTTCCCCCATCCTTACTGTAGTAGCCATCTAGCAAAGCTGTCAAGCAACAGGTAAAAATGTACCAATACAAATTTTGTTAAGGAAGAGCCAGTTGTTCCTGAGCGCACCCAGGAACAACTGGCTCTTTTTCAGCGTCATCACGCCTCGACCAGTTCGATTTGCACTTCGTAGCTGAGTGCGGGCGCGTTGCCGGTGGCGAGCGGCACTTGCTGGCTGTGCAGGTCGTAGATGGTTTCTTGATAGCTATCGAAGTGGACGGTGACGGGGCTGGCGTTGAGCGGGTCGCTGTACTGAATGGTGTTGCCCGCCGAATTGATATAGGAAGTGCGCAAGGCGTCGCGGTACTGCTGGCCCGTCAGGCCGGTGGGGGTGCCGTCGTAGCGCAGCAGATCATTTTTGCAGAGGATGACCATGCTCCAGGTGCGTCGGCCTGGCCCCAGGTCTACGTAGGAGATGTCGCCGTCGGCACGGGTGATGGCTTTGCGGATGCGCGGCTGTTTCATATGGTACGATCCTGGTTTCACGAAGTAGCCCGTGCCATCCAGGATAAGCTGGCAATCAATGCCGATGGTGGCCATGTTCCTATGCCTCTCCTTGCGCTACGGCACGGCGGCGTCCGCGTCGTTTACCGCGTGTATTGTTCGGCTCTATCTCCCCGCTCGCGGACTCATAACTGCTTGCCGGACTATCCGCTGCGTGTACTTCCTCACGATAATTCTCATCCATGCGGTCGCGGATGCTGACGACATCACCCTCGACCGTAATATGGATACCGCGCCGTTTCAGCGAACTACAGATGACGGTGATGGCCTGATCGAGACGTGTATTCTCCCGTTCCAGCACGCCGATGCGATCATGCAGAGTTTGAATTTCGTGTTGCAGAGCGTTGATGACGCGCTCCTGCACCTCGTTCACCGTTTGCGCGAAGCCGCGCCGGTATGCGACCAGCCCGCCGATGACGAGACCAAACGTCATTAAGACGTTGAAAAAGGTTAATGGATCGGGCATAAAATGTTTCCCTTCTAAGCGTGATAGGTGTTGGGTCCTTACAGACGTGGCCAGCGCACGGGAATGTCGCCCCAGTGGACGCGCGCGCTGCTGGCAAAGTCGCGTTGCTGCTTGATTTCCTGTAACCGCGTCTCGAATTGGGTGTGACGCATCTGCGCGGTAGCGAGCCAGGAACTGGGGATGTGGGTATCATCGACGTGATCGCGTACCGTCCCATCCTGAAAGATGAAGTTATCGTTGGTCGGTACCTGGTAGGCGAACATGGCGTAAGCGGTGGCTCCCAGCACGATGATGTCGCGGTGTACTTCCGGGATGGTTGAGCCGTTGCTATCCAGTTGGTGTTTGGTGGCGTAGAAGATGCGCATGACCTGCTGGTTATCTGGCGGCAGCTCGTTGCTGTTCAGTTTGAGTGTGAAGCTCGGTGCAACCGTGCCGCTGGGACTGAGGCCCACGCCGATAGCGCCCTGTGCGCCCAGGTTGCCCCCATTTGCCAGGGCGGTGCTGCTATCAAACAGGTTGGAATACTCGGCGAAATCGCGCTCGTTGGGCGGCCAGAGCATGATACCAGAGGTATTGACCGCTGGGGGCTGTGGTTTGCCGATGAGCGCGCTATCGGGACTGCTATCCAGGTAGCTCGTGCTGCTGTTATCAGCGATAGTTGTTAGCAGGTACAGCGTACTGCCGCCGACCTGACTGCGGTAGAGATTGCGTCCAAGCACGTTATTGGTTGCTGTGCCTGGCAATGGCCCCGCTATTGGCCCGATTGGCAGTGCGGAGAGTTGCACGCTCTGCTTGCCGCTGCTGGTCGTCACGCTGGTGAGAGGTGAGGGTGTTGTTTCGCCACCTTGCGAGAGGAAGGTGACGACGTATTGATAAGTGCCGATGCCGAGCGCGTTGCCGTTCTGTGCCTGTGCGCTCATGCCCGCAGGCGGTGGGCTGAACGCGGAGCCGTAGGCTTGCAGAGGATAGATGATGCGCTCGATCCACCAGACAGGATAGCTGGCGTTCCAGGGTGTGGGATAAGGATAGGTGCGCTGATAGGGCTGCGTGGTCATATCAGTGTAGACAATGTTGGGGTAATAGTGTGAGTAGCGGTCTACGGCCTTGTCGATAGCGCGGTCAATGTCGCTGGTGGCCCAGCGTTGCGCGCTGTTATCGAACAGGTCCTGGCGCACCGCCGTTTCAATATCGCTGAGCAGCATGATGGTTTCCCTTTTAGATGATATAGCCGTAGGTGTAGAGCGTTACCACGCATGTACCGCCGTTGGCCTTGATGTCGATGTTGCCGTTAGCATCAAGGCTGAGCAGACCGGTGTCATTCATATAGCCGTTGGCAACGGCCAGGTTGCCAATGGTGACGTAGGCTCCGATGTTGCTGGCACCATGCGGCGCGAGTTGAATATATGCACCCACCGTCGCGCTGGTGAAGTATGCTTTATAGATCACGCCGAGCGCGCCGTTGGGAATGCCACTATAACTGTTTACCAGCGTAAACGTCTGCGTGCTGTTGGCGGCGATGTTGACGCTGTTGAGTTGCTGATAGCCTGGCACGAAGGTGATGCGCCCGGCAGGTGGCGAGGGATAGGTACCCGCTCCGTTGGGGAACATCGCCACAATCACCGCGTCCTGCGGGTTATGCTCGTCGAAGAACAGAATGGCACACCACGCGCCGGGTTGCGCCGAGGTGCCATCCCCCGTATTGGCGACAGGCAGTCCCGTCAATACGCTGGATGTAGCCTCAAGCAGCAGCACGGATGCGCTATACGTGGTCGGGTCGAAACTCTGAAGAATACCGCGTTTGATAATCATGATCTTGTCCCTGTACCCATCCGTAGGGGTGTGATTCATCACACCCCGCTCGCCTGCTGCTCCCAGGGAGTGATGATGAAAGTTCATACCAGAATCTGGGCATTACCTCTACGAGGTATTCCGCCGATTTCGGTTGTTACAATTCATCATCACACCCCTACAGATGACCAATTTGATCGTGCAATCAGGCGTCGTCGCTGGCGGAGCCGGGATTAGCGATGTTGTCTGCGCCGGTGCCGTTGTGGAAACTGCTGGCGGTGTAGCTGGTGCCGAGCAAGGTGTTGAGTGCGCTGGCGATGTTGGCGAAGGTTTGCGTGCCCGATGGGTCTACGCGCACAAAGGTACCGTCCTGTGGCAGATTGCCGTCGGCGGTCAGTTGCACGATTGCCATTGTGCGCGGGTTGAGGTAGGAGCCAATGGGAGCGACCTGACCACCGTTGTAGCGGCCATAGGTCAGTTCGAGCAAATCTAGCATGGGATATTCCTTTCTCTATCGAATGTGATAATCGGATCAAACGAAGAAACATGCGGTAGGGGCGTGATTGATCACGCCCTGCGCGCCCGTCAAATCTCTCTCGGAGCGTAGTGAAGAAAAATTTTCCTCGAAACCATGCGGTAGGGGCGTGATTGATCACGCCCTGCGCGTCCGTCAATCCTCTCTCAGAGAGAGGTGAAGAAAATTTTCCGCCGAAGCCATGCCGTAGGGGCGTGATCAATCACGCCCTGCGCGCGGCACGACGGACGGGCAGGGCGTGATCAATCACGCCCCTACGAGAGCGCCGAATCTCGTCGCTGCCGGGTGGCGGAACTTGTTCATGTGCAGGCTAGTACTCAACACCTTTGATTGTGGCGATCCAGGTGTTGGTGGCGGAAGAGTTGAAGAAGAGCAACAGACCGCTGGCGCTGCCTTTGGGAAGAATGTAGATGCTGTTGTTGCTCAAGAGATCGCAGGCGGTGTAGTTGCCTGCCGCCTGCACGCCTTCCAGAATGGTGTTGCTGACCGGTGGCGTCAGGTTGGTGTTGGTGTAGGTGGCGGAAGCCACACTGGTGGGCGTTGCGCCGGGCATGGCGTTGGTGATGACGGCGGGAGTGCCGAGTGCCGGGTCGATGTTGCTCAGCGCCAGGAAGAACATAGCGTAGCCAGTACAGAATATTCTGATCGAGTAAACCAGAATGCTCTTGCCGGAGTTCGCCGGATTGAAGAGCGACAGGCCCAGGTTGACGTTGCCGACGGGACTTTGCTGCTCGCCCGTGCTATACACAAAGCCCTGTCCGGCGGCGATGTAGGCGCGTACCTGGTCAGAGCTTGCTACAGGTGTGGCCGCGCC
>DAOTVZ010000007.1:0-8283 GCA_034436045.1 Ktedonobacteraceae bacterium
ACGCAAGGGGAGCGAGATGCGGTCTATGAGGCGGTGACGCACCTGGTCAATAAGCGCTTGCAGAAGGCGAGCAGTCTGGAAGAGCGGGCCGAAAGAAAGGAGCGGGCTGAGCGCAAGGAGACGCGCAAACGGGTGGAGGCGGCACGCAGCCTGGTGGGTATCTGGATGAATTTGCCTGAAGACCCACATGAAGAGCTGTAATCGGGGAGACAGCACACCATGCCTGATCTACGTGATTTGCCGGATGGGAGCCGGGTTTTTGTCGATACTAATATCTTTAATCTGGCCTATCGGGCCGCTTCGGCCTCGTGTGCCGATCTCATTGAGCGTATCGCGCGCGGCGAGATCACCGCTTATGTCAATATTCAGGTCCTGTCTGACCTGCTGCATAAGCTGATGCTGATGGAGGCGCAGCAGAAAAAGATTATTGCAAAACACCTCGGTTGCATGAACCGTTGTAAAAACAGTCGGCGCAAGGCCCCTTTGTGTGATATTGTGACCTATGATGGCGATTTCGACCACATTGTCGGCGTAACCGTCTGGCGACCGCAAGATGTAGCAAAATTACCACCCGTAGGGGCGTCATTCATGACGCCCTGAACAGCCGTCGATCAGCGCGCAGGGCGGTGAGCAGGGCGTCATGAATGACGCCCCTACGGGAGCATCCATTGCAAGGAGGCATTTTCTCATCTCGCCCTGGAAACGGCGCGAGGGGCGCGCAGGGCATCATGAATGACGCCCATACGGAAAGAGAAAAACCTATGCCCACACACGATATTATCGATAACCGCGAAGAACGTCTGGTAGACCATATTAATCGCATGCTGGAATCGACCGAGTATGCGCGTTTTGCTGTGGGCTACTTCTTCCTCTCCGGCCTGGAGAGCATCGCAGAACATCTTGACGGTGTCAAAGAGCTACGCCTGCTGATCGGCAATACGACGAATCGAGAGACGCTGGAGCAGATGGCGGAGGGCTATCGCCGCCTGGAACTGGTGCAACAGGCATTAGAGGCACAAAGCTATCCGCGTCGTATTGACACACAGCGCATGGCGGCTGAGACAGCGGTCAATCTGCGCTCTACCATTGAGCAGATGGATCAGACGGACAAAAGCGAGCGGTTAGTGAAGATATTAGTGCGCATGATTGAGGAGCAGAGGCTGAAAGTGCGCGTTTATACAAAGGGTCGCCTGCACGCCAAAGCCTACATCTTCGACTACTATGCCACCCTCTTTGATCGCACGGGCAAGCCTGTCCAGCGCCACGAAAAGGGTATTGCCATCGTTGGCTCGTCCAACCTCACGCTCTCTGGCGTGAGCCATAATACAGAGTTGAACGTTGTGGTGCAGGGTAACGACAATCATGCCGAACTGGTGCGCTGGTTCGACGCGCTATGGAATGAAGCGCAGGACTTTGACGAAACTTTAATGCGCGAGATGCAACAGTCCTGGGCCGTGCAGATCGCCCGCCCATACGACATCTACATGAAGACGCTCTACACGCTGGTGAAAGATCGTCTTGAAGGGGAGGAAGAACACGATATTTTATGGGACGACGAGATTACAAACCGGCTGGCAGATTTCCAGAAAGTCGCGGTGCGCCAGGCGGTGCAGATCATTCGTGACTTTGGCGGTGTCTTCGTCGCTGATGTGGTGGGCCTGGGCAAGAGCTATATCGGCGCGGCAATCGTCAAGCATTTCGAGCGTACAGAGCATGCGCGTCCGTTAATTATCTGTCCGGCGGCTCTCATAGAGATGTGGGAACGGGCAAATGAAGTCTATCAACTAAATGCGCGTGTGCTGTCAATGGGCTATTTGCGTGCCGACGACGATGGGGCATTTAATTTTCTGCTCAAGGATATGCGCTATCGTGACCGCGATTTTGTGCTGGTGGATGAGAGCCATAACTTTCGCAATCCAGATGCACAACGCTACAAAGTGATGCAGAGCTTTCTGGCCACCGGTCGGCGCTGCTGCTTCCTGACAGCTACGCCGCGCAACAAGAGCGCCTGGGATGTCTACTATCAGATCAAGCTGTTTCACCAGGACGATAAAACCGACTTACCGGTAGACCCCCCCAACTTGCGCGAGTATTTTCGCCTGATTGAAAAGGGCGAACGCAAACTGCCCGATCTATTGACAAACATCCTCATCCGGCGTACCCGCAACCATATTGTGCGCTGGTATGGCTATGACGCGGAATCGCATCAACCGCTGGATAGTACACAATATCGTGAGTATCTGGAAGGGCGTCGCCGCGCCTACGTGATGGTGGGCGGCAGGCATCAGTTCTTCCCACGTCGAGAACTGGAGACTATCGAGTACAGCATCGAAGAAACCTATAAGGGCCTGTATCAGCAGTTGCGCTCTTATCTCGGTAAACCACACAAAGGGCCGATACTGCATCCAATAGATGGTGAACTCACCTATGCTCGTTATGGACTCTGGCATTATGTACTGAAGGCGAAACAGAAACAGGAACCCTATGCCACCATGCAGCGCGCCGGTGCCAATCTGCGCGGCCTCATTCGTGTGCTGCTCTTCAAACGCTTCGAGTCCAGCGTCTATGCCTTTCAGCAGACCATTCGTCGCCTGCTCACTGTACATCAGGCTTTTCTGCGAGCCTTAGAGCAGGGCATTGTACCGGCGGGCGACGACGCGCAAAGCATCCTGTATGAGTCGGATTACGATGACGCAAGCGATCTGCTGGCCGCTCTGCGAGCCGTTTCCGGTCGCTATAAGATAGCTGATTTTGATGTGGCGCGCTTGCGAGAGCATCTCGAACACGATATTGTGCAATTGCAGAACATCCTGGCCCTGGTCGAGCCGATCACGCCGGAGCAGGATGCGAAATTGCAAACTTTGAAAAAGAGCCTCACCCAGGCTCCTCTTAAAGACGGCAAAAGGTTGATCTTCACGCAATATGCCGATACCGCGCGTTACCTGTATGAGAACCTGAGCGATGGGGGACGCTATAAAGATATCGATGTCATTTATAGCGGCGACAAGAGCAAAGTGCGCGCAGTCGGCAGATTTTCACCGCGTTCCAATCCTGAGTATCAATTTCTGGCCGGGGAAGCCGAGTTGAACACGCTGATCGCCACTGATGTGCTGGCCGAAGGCTTGAATATGCAGGATTGCGATAAGATCATCAACTATGACCTGCACTGGAATCCTGTCCGGCTCATTCAGCGTTTTGGGCGCATAGACCGCATTGGTAGCGAGCATGAGGTTATTTACGGCTTTAATTTCTTGCCAGAGACGGGCATCGAGAAACAGTTGGGGCTGCGTCAGAAATTGCACAACCGTATCCAGGAGATTCACGATACCATTGGCGAGGATGCGATTATTCTGGATAGCAGCGAGCGGTTGAACGAAGAGGCACTCTATGCAATCTACGAGAAAAAAGGCGGACAATTAAGCCTGTTTGAAGAGGAAGAAGAGTTTCTCGACTTGAACGAGGCCGAAGAGATCATGCGTCAATTGCGCAAAGATCACCCGACTGAGTACGAACGGATCGCCAACCTGCGCGACGGTATCCGCTCGGCGAGGTATAGCTCGCAAAAAGGATTATATGTCTTCTGTCAGGCCGGACGCTATCAGCAGCTATTTTTGTTGAACGAGCAGGGAGAGATCGTCTCGCGCGATATTGCACGTGTCTTGAGCGTGGTAAAAGCCACGCCGAATACGCCGGTAGCGTCATTACCACCGAACTACAATAAAGCGGTAATGTGGGTCAAACGTCGTTTTATCGAAGAGGTCAAACATCGGCAGGCCGAGCGCGAACATACGCTATCCCTGACGCATAGTCAGCGCTATATTTTACGTGAACTACGAGATTTATTCCGCCTTACAAACGACGAAGATGAGAAAGCACAGATCAATCTGCTAGAGAAAGCCTTTCGCGGCCCCATTACGGTTGCGATCAGCCGCGAATTGAACCTGCTCAGAAAAAACAGCGTTAAAGGACGCGATCTGCTCAAAGCTCTGGGTCAGATTTATTTCCAGCACCACATGCGGGACTGGATTGAGACACGCACCCGCCAGCTTGCCGACGAAGAGCTTCCCCGAATTATTTGTAGCGAAGCTCTGCTATAATTCGTCCACCTGGGAACTATTCAATATATTAAAATGTCCTCTATGTAATAAATCGCTCCCTAGTATGTAAAGGAATGTAGTACATGCCTATCTGTGTCTATGCCACCGCTCTCCTGCATCCATAAGGGAAGATGACAAGTTGATAGTTATTGCCACCTATGATATGAAATTGTAATAGCTAGATGTTTTTCCACTTGATATAAATATATATGCTATGTTATAGTTTAAGCAACAACTTATCGGGCCAGGTAGATAATACGAGTATTGGGGAGATTGCCATGAGTGACAGTCAATCATTACAGCAAGAACTTGTACGGGTGCGGACAGAACTAGCCAATAGAGAGATCGATCTTGCCCAGGCACGTCGTATTTTGAACCGCTGGTGGATAGGGGGAAGCGTACTGCTGGTTTTAATTTTGATAAGTTTTCTGATCGATGCATTTCTTGGTGGAGGATGGTTTTTCTTGACTATTGCATTATGCCTTACTGCTGTAGGCACATTAATTGGTTTCTTTTCGGCAGACAATGGTAGCAAGACTCTAGCACATTCCTGGGAATTAAAAAATGAAATAGCGAAGCTTCAGATGAAGCAGCAAAAGTTAGAGGAAGAGCAAATAGAGAATTATGATCCCCTAGAATATTATTCTAAAGTTGAGGTTCCACAGGTTGTTGAGGAATTTCAACGTGGTTCACGGGCAAATCGTCGTATCCATTTGATCTTACAACTTGTCATCATCTTCTGCTCTTTATTCGTAAGTGGTTTAACCAGTGGATTGGATGCGAAAATAGGATTGCATTGGGTCTGGCTTGCACCAGCCTTGAGTCTGATTGTAACCCTTTGTACCACCATTACCGGCTACTTTAAGTTTCGTGAGCGTGGCTTTTACTTGCAACAGACCGCAGATGCTATTGAGCAGGAATCCACCGCCCTGCGGCTCTCTATTGGAGGGTACGTACCACCTATGACAGATGAGGAAAGAATCGCAAACCTCGTTAAATTTGCTGAAAAGATTGAGGCGCTACGGGAAGAACAACGTAAGCGTCAGCAACAACTAGAGCAACCATCAGAGATTAAAGAGGCCCAGGCTTAGCATATATCCTCATGTTTCAGCATCGCTCTGAGCGTATCTTCCCATCCTCGTTACCTTCTATTTCAGGCTGCGTCTATATGTATACATAAACAAAAGCAGCGTACAAAAATAGTTTTATTGCTCAGGAGCGAATTATGGATGTCACTCGTGCTTCCGCATCCTCGACGGAGGCTGAGAAGATCACCCGAACACAGGATGATGGGCAGGGCGTGATGAATCACGCCCCTACGGAACGGGCAACACATATACAGATAAAAGAGGTTCTTCGGGATATAAAATACTATGGACAGGTCTTCTGGCGGAAGTGGTTTGCGTCCTTTAAAGAGGTTTTTCCAATCTTTCTGGCTACGCGCCTGGCTTTCTTTGTCACCACCTGTCTCTCAGGTCTGTTTACGATCCGCGATTTTTATTGGGCACCGTTTCCCCTCGACGATCTCTGGCAGTGGTGGTACCGTTGGGATACTGGCCTCTTTATGGATATTGCCGCTCATGGCTATACAACCATCTCGCACACGGCCTTTTTTCCTTTGTATCCCCTGCTTGAGCGCATGGTCGCCCCTTTCGTTCACCACAACTTTCTCATTGCGGGCCTGCTCATCTCGAACGCAGCGGGCCTGGTGTTATTGATGGTGCTTTATCAACTGTTACTGGAGGATTTCGATCACGAGCGCGCGACGCGGGCCGTGTTGTATCTCTCACTTTTCTGCACCGCCTTTTACCTGGCATCGGGCTATAACGAATCGCTCTTTATCTGTCTGAGCCTGCTGTGTTTCTACAATCTGCGTCATGGCTCCTGGCTGCTCGCGGGCAGCCTCGGCTTTCTCGCCGGTTTAACGCGCTCGGCGGGCCTCTTGCTGATATTTCCCTTCTGCTATGAATATCTGCGCCAGCACGAGTTTAAGCCGCAAAAGCTGCGAGTAGATGTGCTAAGCGTTTTGCTCATTCCTTTTGCCGTCGGTCTCTTTGCGCTCTATTGTTACTACCGTTTTCATGACTTTCTGGCCTTTTCGCAGGTACAGGCCATCTACTGGAATCGCCATCTGCACTTCCCCTGGTACGGTTTTGTGCGCTCGGTACGCGCAATCATGATTAGCAAGGGTTTTCTGACCTTCCAGGCTTTGCGCAATCTAACCGATCTCGTGCCGGATTTGCTGGTGTTGACTATGATAGTGCTGGGGTTTGTTGGCCCCTGGCGTTTTCCCAAACACCTGTGGGTCTATGGCGTCTACGCGGTGGCCCTCTACCTCTTCCTGATCCTCTTCCCGATGGACGGCACCGGCCTGTTCCCATTGCAGTCCACAGGGCGCTTCATGCTGGAAGTCTTTCCCGCCTTCATCGTGCTGGCCACGTTAGGCAAGTATCGCCTGGTGCATCTGAACTATCTGCTCGTCTCCGGGGCCGTGCTGTTCTTCCTGACAACACAGTTTTTGACGGGTCATTGGGTACCATAGCGGCGCGCTTCTTCATGCTCCTGTGGAATACAGCAAAAAACGCTCATGGCACGCTGGGAGAGTGCCACGAGCGTTACAGCGCAGGGAGACATGAATTAGAGACCGGTACCGGTTTCTGGTGTAATAATCGTGGTTGATGGGCGCACTGCTCCGGCTGTCGATCCAGCTTTGCTCGCCTCTTTTGCAGTACCAGCCATATCGCGTTCCGCTTGTTTGACATCAGAAGCTGCGCTCTGCGCGATACTGCTGAGGCCAGTAGCGCCGCTTTTGACGGTAGAGGCTGCCTGCTGGGCATAAACCTTAAGATTGTCAGCCGTCTGCGAAACGCGACTGGAAACCTGCTGTGTGTAGCGTGTAAGCTGCTCATTCTCAGGAAGATAGGCACGCAATTCTTCTAAGCGCCGCGCCAGGAGTGCGCGCATCTCGTCGCCTTTCATCGGTGCGACGAGGAGGCCGACGCCCACACCGACTAAGACCCCTTTGAGAAAACTGTTCATCCGTTCACATCCTTTCTCATGTTTATCTCGATAGTTTGAGCTTCTCTCTGTCTATTGCTGGGGTGTCAAAACCGACTGATTACATACTCTTCTAGGACACGATACATAACCAGAGGAAGTTTCAAGGTGAACAGATATTCACCTCACCCTACCTGCGCGCTCACCTTGCCTACACTCGCGTGAGCCTAATGAGTCCTTTTGGGATGTGCTGGCGTGTTTATATCACATTATCATAGTGTTCCTCAGTAGCCTTTACTGGGAGGTGACATGATGTTCAACTGGGAACAACTATGCCTCTGGCTGCTCATCGCGGGTGGTATCGGTTGCGCCGGTGAGTTGATGGCGGGACGGCATCGCCTGCTCGACATGCTGGAGGCAAGCGCGGTCGCTTTGCTGGCCGTGTTGCTACTGGTTGGTATCTTCCATTTTCATTTTAAGGATGAACTCATTATCATGGACGTTCCCTTGCTCAGTACCGTGTTAATCGCAGCGCTTGTTGTTAGCCTCTGGAGTACGCGCGCATACCAGCGCTGACCACAGAAAAAACAGAGCAAGCAGACGAACAGAAGGCATCGCCCCTATCTTACCATGATGCGTATCTTCCACACCATGTAGGGTAGGGGCGATGCTTTCTGTTCATCCATACTGGCCCCAATCATCCCTGCGATGATGCCTGACGTTCGCTTTGCTCAGCAGCGGCCTTTTCTCTACCATTATTCTATGGTAGGATATGCTTGGTTAATTGCTCAGCACAAAGCGCAACAGCACCGGGCACACGAAAGGGAAAACCATGAGAAGAGGCACCGCCGCCTGCACCTTCCTACTCCTGCTCAGCTTTCTTGCTATGCCGCTTACCGCTTCGGCGGCCACGCTACCGCAGGTGACACAAGCAGAAGGCATTTCTAGCACTGAGAACTTGCCAATGGTTTCGCCACGCTACATTTATGACCAGCTTGACTATATGGCCACGCACTTCCAGCACCGCGAGGCGGGTTATGATACCGGCCCCACCGACACCTATCACGGCCACGACGCCTTCGCTACCTACTGGACACAGGAAATTGAGCGCGACTTGCAAGGCTCCGGTGTACAGGCGCAACGCGATTTATTCCCCATCAAAGGTTGGATCGGGCGTCCCGCCGTCGTA
>DAOTVZ010000008.1:0-18167 GCA_034436045.1 Ktedonobacteraceae bacterium
CAGGATGACTGCAAGTCTGCCCAGGGCAACTCTTGCGGTCATCTACATATTTATTTTTAGGGGATGATGTATATTATATATTTTATGATAAATATAGAGCTATTTTGTGTATAATACAATATATAAAAATGATGACTTGACTTCTAAGTGGCTATCTATTATGATGGAATCGTAAAGGAAATCGCGTAAGCGAAATTCCTTTACAATAAGTGGTGATATATGGAAAGAAGAGGAGGAATCTACAGATGAATTTCGATGTGGTTGTTGAACTGAAGGATGAGGACCTCGACTGTGTGACTGGTGGACAGTTTGTGGGGGGCCTCGGCGGTTACGCTGGCGACCGTGTCTTTGGTGGCCCGGCGGGCTTCGGCGGCTTCGGCACTGTTGCCACTCCGGCAGGCACCGGCATCTGGGACGCGGTTTCGGGTCCGGCAGCGTTCTCGACCTGGAGCGGCATGGGCTACAACAGCGTCTGGTAACTACCAAATGTGTAAACAGAGGCTGTGTTAAGTTTATCCCCTTATACTTTCTAGCACTCTCTGGAAGAGTTGTTTCTGACCAGAGGGTGCCAGAAAGTGGATTGGTAGCTCATGGAGGGGAAGGGCAGGCAACGTATGATATCGGGATGGTACCGCAAGGAACTAACGACGGAGGTTGCTAGAAGTGCGGTAAGAGAGAGGGCCGCTTCGGTGTTCAGAGTTGCCTCGAAAAGAGGGGAACCTGGCCCGATTTTCGACTCCTCTCGTAAAAAGGAATGCTGGTGGTTGGGTTAGTAGGGATAGCATGTGTTCAGGAGGGGGTTGTTGGTGTGGTGCTATAAGGTGCCTGAATGTGGGGAACTATGGTCCATGATCTGTGGTGTGGTTGTGTGATGATGGGCTGGGTAGTGGCGGTAGTTGTGAAGTGGTGTGATCATGGTCCTGGGTGCCATCAATGCTATTCCGGTGGGAGGTTTGGAAGCATTTCTTTTTGTAGCGGTGACGCAATGGGGTGGAGGTGGCTATCTACGCCGACAGTGTTGCCGTTACTCTGGAGAGATGGTTGATGCCTATCAATCTGTATTGCTCTTGTTGGTAGGCCATCCATACACCGTGTAAATCATGCTTGCAGAGGATCACGGGTCTATCGAGTTCAAGCTGATGTATTCGGTTATCATACGCTCTTTGCCCGCTCCGGTGCCTGATGTGAAAACCTTCACACCAGGCACCCTTCTTCTTTTGTGAAACATTCACAGTATATAAAAATATTTCAGTTTTCACGAAAAATGAGACTTGACTTTTATGATTTTATAAGTAATAATGATTAATGTAAGAATGCTATCTTTTAGGATAGCATTATATTGTTAAGAGAAACTTATAGAGTTTGATAAAGAGATGAATGATCTCTGGGAAAGGATGGACGATGAAGTTGGTAGATATGATAGCGGAAACGTTGGAATGTGATCGCCAGATTCCCGTCAGGGACATTACTACATGTAGTAGTATCCCTCATGGAAGGCCGGTCAATGAGGAGCATATCCTGGCACTCGTTTCTCTGGACGATGCGGCGTTAGCAACAATAGCAGGCGGGCAGGGGTTGGGAGGCTATGCCGGATCAGATTTCTATGGCGGCCCGAATGGTTTTGGCGGCTGGGGTACCGTTGCGACCCCTGAAGGAGTGATGGTCTGGCATGCCGTCTCTGGGCCGAGTGGGTTCAACATCTGGCTAGGCCAGGGCTACACGTCCTTAGCATAAGGGCCGGGCACCTGTTGCAGGACACCTATGAGGAGTGTCCTGCAACAGGTGCCCGGTGTTATGCGATGTGGAGCGGGCCTTATGATTTGATTGGAGAAGGTTTTACTTATTCGATTTTTATTTATCGATGATTTCCGATATAAAGAAAGAAAAATGATTTTAAATAAAGGTAAATTTTGTATAAAATATGATTGCTGCTAGATTAAGACTTGACAGATAAAGGTTTTGGTATTAATATCAAAAGCGTAAGGGAAATCACGAAACATAAGTGTGAGTACTTTACAATAAGTGGTGATTTGTAGAAGAAGAGGAGGAATTTACACGTGAATTTCGACCTGACTATTGAGTTAAAAGATGAAGAGCTTGACCGTGTGACTGGTGGGCAGTTCATCGGCGGCCTCGGCGGCTACGCTGGCGACCGTGTCTTTGGTGGCCCGGCGGGCTTTGGTGGCTTCGGCACGGCTGCTACTCCGGCAGGCACCATGATCTGGAATGCGGTTTCTGGCCCGGCAGCCTTCTCGACCTGGAGCGGTATCGGCTACAACACTGTCTGGTAGGTCTATTCTCCGTCCATCCCTTCGCCAGATGTGAGGCTTTCCAGGCTTCACGTCTGGTTTATCGAAATAGCCTCTTTACCGTCATTCATCGGGACTGCCCGCTGAGGGCAAGGGCCAGCGAATGATGAGAATGATGGAAAGAGTGGGCAATGGAACAGGGAGTGGTAGTGGTGAGAAGATTAGCATCTAACCGGGCTTCCGGGCGTACCTCAGAGGTCATTGCTCTGGGTGATGAGATGCTGGCACGTGTTGCCGGTGGCCAGGGTCTGGGAGGATATGGAGGAACACACTTCTTTGGTGGGCCAGATGGTTTTGGCGGTTTTGGTACAGTCGCAACCCCCTACGGTGTAATAACCTGGGGTGCTACCTCCGGCCCGGCGGGCTTCAGCACCTGGCTTGGTCAAGGGTATAATACCTTTGCTGGCTGGTAGATACCTGGCATCGCGTATTACCCGTAGTATGGTTCTTGCCGGTCGGGCCTGGATCGCCATGAGACCTGGTCGGCGAGTGTCAAAACTTCATGGCGAACAAGTGAGTAGATGGAAAGGGTTGAATGGCAATGTTAGATACTTTCACGTTGAGTGATAATGAGCTTATGCTGGTGACAGGCGGTCAGTACTTCCCGTATATCGGTGGTACAGGCATTGGTTATGGTACGGGCTATGGTATGGGCCTGGGCTATGACGTAGCGAACACAGGCATTGGCTATGGCCTGGGTCTGGGTTATGGCCAGATGGGCTATGGTGGTCTTGGTTATGGTCTAGGCTATGGTGCCCTGGGCCTCCTGGGTCTTGGTTTGTGGTAGTAGCCTTACCGCTCATCAATCTATAATGAAGTATGGTCATAGGGGGTGTGATGTATCACGCCCCCTATGGCTATGCAAGAAGATCGTGCTATGTAGCACGATCTTCTTTTTGGAGTAGAGAAGAAATTTTTATATACTATCTATCGTGTTAAATTATTAAAAATAGAGTAGATGATATTGACATTTACCAGGCTTTCATTAAAATAGTAAGCGTAGAGAGAATCGCCTCTATCAATCTCTTTACATATACATAGGTAAGTAGCGATTGTAAAGCATGAAAGGATACCTTGAATGAAGAAAGTACAGCTTGTAAAAAGTTTGCCATCGTATACTCAAGACCTGTCCTTCAACGGACGCGGGGGACGGGATGCCTTGCTAGCTGAGGTGGGACAATTATTAGCTCAGGTGACTGGTGGACAGCCTGGTGATTGGGGCTATGGTGATTGGGGAGGTGGGTATTATGGGGACCCCTATATGATGGGGTATGGTTATCCCTTTTCCTGCTGCTTTCCTCGTCCTTTTCCCCGTTTCTGCTGCTATTGTGGTATGCCATATGTTTATGGTAGTTATTCTGGCTCTTCGGGTTACTATGGTGGCTGATAGCTGGACTGCTATGTTGCATACTTGATAGCAAAAGTATGATATAACACTGCTTATATATGCAAAAAAGGATACTCTATCATGCTGATGGAGTGTCCTTTTTATATACAGAGCATTAGTTATTAGAAAGAAAAATAAATGGGCATCATTTTATCTGAAAGGAAGCAAGATTTTTTTGAGTATTTATTATAATTGATTATTAAAAACATAATAGATGACTTTGACTTTTGTGAGCTTTTCATTAAAATAGTAATTGTAAAGAGTATTGCGCCTACAGTTCTCTTTACACGTACATATACAGGTAGCTAGTAGTTGTAAAATATGAAAGGATGCTTCAAATGCGAAAGGTACAACTTGTAGAAGCCCCGCAATCTTACGCGCACGATATGCCCCTTACCCAGAGTGTGGAACAGCAGCCCGCTTTAACGGAGGCTGAGCGCACCTTAGCGCAGGTCACTGGCGGAGAATTCTGGGGCATGCCCTGGATGATGCCCTGGATGTGGGGCATGATGCCCTGGATGTATGGTATGGGCTATGGTATGGGCTATGGTTATGGTTATGGTGGTGCGGGTGGCTTTGGTGGCTTCCCCTGGTGGTAGTGGATAGCGCCGGTTTTGCCACAAAGCTGCTAAAGCGGGGAAAGATGCCTCCGAGACACGCCCGGAGGCACCTTTCCCCGCTTTATGATACAGCGATGACGATGGGCAAGGCCGTGATGGAATCGATGACCTGCTGGTGCTGGCCTGTGTTAATAGCCAACCCGGTTGAGGCCCCACCATCGAGATTGAGCGCCGTTTCTAGTGAGAGGTCTGAAGCAACGAGCAGGTCGGCCAGCTCATCGAGCGAGAAAGCCTCGTTGGGGCTGATAATAAAGAGCAAGTTGCCCTGTTTGTCCATGGCGACGACGGTGCGGCGCTGGCTGGCGGCGTCGGCGCTGAACTGGGTACGTTTCCCGTCTACCATCAACATAGGCGATGATTGCGTCGCCTGCTCAAGTTGTTCTGTCGGAGTGTAAGGTTGTGTACGCAGCGAACGCAATTGAATGGTTCCCTGTTTATTGACTGAGAGCATACCTCCGAAGCCCTCGTAAGAGGTACCTGTTACCTGACCATTAGAGATAATGAGCGCGGTCGCGTGGTCATCTTGATCAAAGTAACCACCGTTGATCAGCACCGTAGCGTGTGTTTGCTGCATCCAGCCGCGTATGTCTGTTGGTTCGTTGGGGTGATAATCAACACTCAAATGAATATCCTTTGGATTCATGCGCACAATTGTCACCGTGTCATCATTGTCGCCAGGACTACTCCAATGTTCGTAGCGCAGCGCGATGCCCGGTTTGATGCTATACCAGGTATTGAGCGCTGGATGCGACTGAAAAGGAGACGCACTGGTAGGGGTTGTTACCAGACCTGTCACCGATGGGAGTTGTCCGCAAGCCAGCAAAATTCCCACGATGAGAAACGTCAGCAGCCAGAACATCCATGTTTTGCGTTGAGCCTTCACCATAGTTGCCGCAAAGATGCTTTCCAGGCCCGGCCAGAGCCAGGGCGATTGCTCGTGATTAAACGGTATCTTCCTTCAGACAAGAATACCAGACGTTTGCCAGCGATGTCCAGTGCAGTGCATCACAGTTTCTCAACCCTCTCTCAACGTTTCCAGGGTGTGGCCTCGATGGCGGACATGGTGCCTTTGAACTCCATTGCCAGTTTAAGGGCTGCATCGTGGGCCTCGTTTTCTATGGAGTCTTCCAGCGTTTCCAGTTCGACCTTGCCATAGCGCCGTTCCAGCGCGCGCTGAATCAGCAGATCGGTGAACCAGGGATTTTTGGGTAGCACCGGACCGTGCAGGTAGGTGCCAAAGACGTTCTTGTATTGTGCGCCTTCGTACCCGTCCTTACCATTATTGCCCCAGCCGGCCAGCACCTTGCCCAGTGGCTGCGCTTTTGGGCCAAGATAGGTACGGCCACTATGATTTTCGTAGCCGACGAGAACTTTTTTGCCGGTCTCCGGGAAATCGCATTCCAGGGCCATATGCGTCATGAAGCGCGTACTACCGCCCTCGGTATAGAGGTCAAGCAGGCCCACGCCCTTAAGTTCTGGTCCCTGGAAAGGCTTATAGTAGTGACCGAGCAGTTGGAAGCCAGCGCAGACGCTCAGAAAGACCGTACCGGCCTCGGCGGCCTCGTGCAGAGAGGCCGCCTTCAGTTGAATATCGCGTGAGGCAATCTCCATCTCACGGTCGGCGGCTCCATGGATCAGAATAATGTCGTAGCGTGTAAAGTCCGGTGTCTGTTTGACGAAAATCTGCTCGACCTCAGTGGCGATGCCGCGCCACTGACAGCGTTTTTGAATTGAAAAGAGATTGCCGCGATCCGCGGCCACACTCATCAAGGTGGGATAGAGATGCCCGATCTTCAGTACCATGCCCGTCTCTTTTGTACTCACTGCTCTTACTCCTCCCAGAAGTGTTTCACCCAGCCGCGCTTCTGCATGATGCGGCGGAACTCATGTGTCGGGGTATAGCCACAGAGGATATAGAGGGTGCCTCCGGGTGCGACCCGCTTGAGTGCCTCATCCAGCGCGGCTTCGCGGTCATGGATAATCGTGATGCGACTCTTGGGTACCTCGGCATATTTGAGGCGCATGGCCAGTTCTTCGGCCTTGTTGCCGCTACAAATGGCGTCCGCGATACTGGCGGCCACCTCCTCGACCTCAACATCCCACAGCCAGGCGAAGTCTTCGCCATCGACTACCGTATTGCTAGCGGCCAGCAGCAGTTGCTTGTTCCCTGGGTGTTGCGCGATGAGACGCAACATGAGATTAAAGGATGTAGGATTTTTGACAAAGGTCAGGTAGATAGTCTTATCCCCGGCCTGAATCTTCTCCAGGCGACCAAAGGCCGGTCGCAGGTTGCTCATAGCGTTCTGCACTTTGTCGGTTTCAAAGCCAGCCGCCATCGCGGCTCCGATAGCCGCGGCCGCATTATAGACGTTGTGAATGCCAGGAAGGGGAATATCGACCGTCATTTCACCCTGCGGCGTGCGATAGACGACGTGGCTCGCCCCCTCGCCATCAGGAGCCAGTTTGACCGATATGGCAGCTATATCCAGGGGGGGCAGTGTGTAGCCGCAGTTGGGACAGCGATAGAGGCCCAGATGCGAGAGATAGGCCACTTCGTAGAGCAGATCTTCGTTGCACCGGATGCAACGGATGATATCTGCCGACTGTTCAGGCACCGGCGTGCCCACCTCGGTGGTTTCCAGGCCGAAGAAGAGGCGCTTCGCCTTCGCGTTCTGCCCAAAGCTGGCGACCTGTGGATCGTTGCCGTTGAGCAGGATCGTCGCACTTTCAGGCAGGTCTTCCAGCATCTTGTTCAGTGCCCGTGCGACCGAGTAGAGTTCGCCGTAGCGGTCAAGCTGGTCGCGGAAGATGTTGGTGATGACGACGACATCAGGCTGTATCTCCGGCACGGCCAGAGGAATGGTACCCTCGTCAATCTCGAAGAGCAGCACGTCGCTATCGAGCCGTCCCAGTACGTCGGCGAAGTTGACCGCGACCGAGGTGACACCTTGCAGGAGATTGGAACCGGTGCGGTTCTGCGAGACGCGGCGTCCGCTAGAGTCGGCGATGGCGGCGACCATGCGTGCAGTCGTCGTCTTGCCATTGCTGCCTGTAATTACAATCTTTTTGGCGCTGCTGGCTCCGACCACCGATTTAAGGACGTTGGGGTCGATACGGCGCGCGATCATGCCGGGAAGGCTGGTGCCCCCGCCGATATGGAAGAAGCGGCCCGACGCTCCGGCCAGCTTCCCGGCGGAGATAGCCAGCGCCAGACGCGCGCGACCCAGGCCGGTCGGGCGTATTGCGCCGCTAGAACTAGAAGTTTTTTGCATGTTTTCCTCATATTGCCAGAATGACTTCGGAACCCGTGATGAGTGAGCTATCAAAAAGTTGATTGCAGTATAACAAACCACAACTGATCGAGCAAATCGCGTAGCCAAAAACGCTTTAAACAACACGAACACAGGATCGCGCTGTATGCCGTATCAGGATGTAAAAAATCCGGTGGAGAAACCGATTTATCGCCTGCTTATCGCCAATGCTGCCAGCCAGCGCGGCTGATTGGGGAAACGGGTGTCGATAGTGGTGGTGATCTCCAGTACCTGGAATTCGGCCTCTTCCAGCAGGTTCCATAGCTCGCCGCCCCGGTAGCGCGCGTAAAAACGCCGCATGCCCGTCTCTTCATGCAAATCGTAGCGCTCGTCGGCCCCGCCATCATGTTCCTTGACCATCAATTGCACTGGCGCTTCCGGTATCAGTACACGCCTGAACTCGCGTAACACGGCCAGATTCTCGCGTTTGGGAATGTGTAAAAAAGAGGCTGAGGCCAGCAGACCAGCGCAGGATGCATCTGGCAAGTGCAAGGCGCGCATATCCATCTGCAAAAATGTGATGCGTTCCGCACCCGGCTGGCCCTGTGTGCGTTCACGTGCCTGCTCTAGCATGGCTTCGGAGAGATCTATTGCCAGTACGAAGCAACCGTGTCGGGCCAGGAAGAGCGCTTCGCGGCCAGGCCCGCAGCCAACATCAGCCACCGGCAGGTCTGGCCGCGCTTGATACGCACTGTTAGCATGAACGACCGCGATAAAGCGTTGGAGTCGTTCACGCCAGAAATCGGTGAGGCTTTCTTGCTGCTGGCGTGCGCACTCTTTGCTTAAACCGTAGTTGCTGGCAATCTGTTGATAGGCCGTCATGGTAATCTCTGTCGCATTGCTAAAATCATTCATCGCTATTGACTTTCGTTATAGCATCTTGCACTGTTTTGAGGTAAGGTCACACTGTACCGTACCATGTTCAAATTTCTGTTGGAGGGCAGCTTTGCCGGTTGCCTGCGGCATGCCGATGGGATAGCCGAAGTGGTTCAGGCCACCATGTTTGTCGAAGTAGGCCATAATCAGACCGGAAATCTCAAAGCCGGTGTAAATGTAATAACGGCCCCCATCAGCCGTTGGTATGGTGTTCGTCTTCTTATCACTAACGAAATAGTTCCACTCGTAGTCATAGGGAATAGGTGGGTGAGTGATGTCGGCATTATAAGGTGAAACCCAGGTAAAGTTGTCGAAGCCCCAATTCATCAGGTCGCGCATGTCGGTCCACCAGTCCTTAGTGTTCATAGTGACGCCGATCAATTCATGACCATTGCGCGTAACGGAGACGACCTGCAGGAAATCTTGCGCGCCATCCCAACCGGGTTTGCCACCGTCGGCACCAGGGTACCACCAGAGGAACTGGTCGCCATTGATCATCATATGTTCGGGATGCTGCGACGAGGCCGGTATCTCGTAGGTTTTAGTGCCGCTGATCTGATGCAGCAAGGGGATACTCATGAAGTCGCGGCCCAGCAAGGCCAGGTCGTGGGCACAGGAGTAGTGGCCGGTTGCCAGCAAGCCATGTGGATTCATATAGTGCGTATTATACAATCCCAGGTCGTGCGCCTTCTGGTTCATCATGACCACAAACTTTTGCTGGCTGCCAGCGATGGCGTCGGCAATCACGGTGGCGGCATCGTTGCCAGAAACCAGAATCAGGCCGTAGAGCAACTGACGCAATGTGTAGGTTTCACCCTTCTTAATGCCCATTAATGAACTGTCGGGGGCAAGCTGGCTGATGTCGTAGGCCATCTGGTTGTTAATAGTGATCGGTTGATCGAGCTTGCCCTTCTCGACAGCCAGAATTGCCGTCATCATTTTTGTCGTACTGAGCATAGGTAGATGCAGGAACGGATTGTAGGCATAGAGTGTGGCACCGGTATTGGCATCTAGCAGGTAAGCTGAAGAGGCAAAGACGGGCGGCGGCGGATGATCAGTATCTTCCGGTGTAATCACCATTGAATAGGGATCGGCGGGCTGGATGCTTTCTCCGTTGCTGCTCGTGCTGGTAGCGTTCTTGTCGTCTGTGTTTTTGCTATAGAGCATTGTGTTTGAATGAATATGTGAGATGTTGAGCGCAATAGTGACGCCTACCGGCACGAGCAGCAGGAAGACCAGCAGCATTGTTCCTGTGACGATGATGGCGCGATTATGGCTGATATCTTGCAAGTAGGCAAGCATGGTACGCGGATGGCGGCGTCTATGTGCTCCCAGGTGAGCAGCAGGAGGTGGGTCATAGATTGGCTGGCGATGACGCTGTGTTACCATCATGCGGTCGCTTTCGCGTAGCTGTTCTGGCTCGTTGTCTCGCAAAATCTCCCGTGCATGACGTGCGTCATAGGGACGGCGCGTTGGAGGCGTGGTCGGTATCCTTCCAGTCTGGCCATCATGCTGCCGACCGATGTTTGACACGGTGGGCATCCTGCCACTGACCCGTTGTCTGTTGAGGGCCGTCATGCGTTCGCTGTCGCGTGACAAACCATGTTGCTTGCGCGTGGTAGGGGCCGATGGAAGCGTCGTATCATCATCTTCCTCAGCCACCTGGGTGATCTGCTCTGAGATATCGTCAAGTCGTAATGAGGCGCGGCGTGTGATAGGGATTTCTGGATGCTCGTCGCTATAGAACTCTCTGGCGGCGGAACGATGGGGCGCGTTGGAGCGGCGGCGAAGCGGGCGAGTGCTATCGCTATATTCGTCTGGCTGTTGATCCTGGTACTGCGGCGGCATCGCGCAATCCCCTTCCTGGTCAGCTTGATTGATATATGTATCTCTGCAAGGCAGTCTCTACCTTATGATATACAACTTTTTAAAACGCGACAAGTACTTTCTTTGCCGCAAACCGTACTTTTGTCTCCTACCTGATATCCACAGGTCTGACCCCCTTAGTCCCAAACTCATCAGGGGTATTACTACGTGTAGTGGTGTCTCTGGTGGGTCTCAGGCAAAAATTTACAAAATCTTCAAAAAATCTGGATGTTTTTTAGAAAGTTCTGCCCTATAGTATAAGGCGGGGACACCGATGTGTCATTGACTTTTTGCTGAGAATACTGTGGGTATCTCTAAGGATAAATATGATGGTCGGGCAAGTATGTGTAGAGCCACGAGAGCGACCGAGCGACCTTCTCTTAATGGAACGCACGTTAGCGGGCGATGAGCAGGCCTTTGAGTCGCTCGTGGAGCGTTATTATACGCCTTTAATGCATTTTATAGAACGGCATGTCAGGGATAGCGAGCAGGCGCGTGACATTGCACAGCATGTCTGGATACAGCTCTATCTGTTTATGCCAAAACTTTATGACTGTATGCCTCTCTTTGCGAAAAATATTAAAGAGCCGTTGCGCGCATGGTTGTTTAGAGTTGCCTGGAATCGCTGTATTCAGGAAGCACGGCGTAAAAAATGTACGCTGTTCTCCGAGTTGGAGACGGCAGGTGAATTGTCGCCCCTGGACCTTCTGCAAGACCCGGAGCCATTGCCGGAAGAGATTGTCGAAAAGAGCGATGATCGGAAAATGCTCTACACCGCTATACGCCGCCTGCCCCCTAAATATCGCTCAATTGTGCTGCTGCGTTGCAGCCAGCAGATGAGCTTTCTGGAGATCGGGCAACGCCTCAACATGCCGGAGAATACTGCTAAGACTTATTTCCACCGTGCCCTCCCCTTATTGATGAGCGAACTGCAAACACGACCCTGACATGCTATGATATAGCGAGAAGTAGGGGTATGATGATGAATTTTGCCCCCATAGGGACGGGATTTATCCCGTCCCCGCGTGATTTATCCGCATAAAGCTTGTTGCACATCCATCACTGGTTACACTGATGTCGTTGCATACAAGAGGCAGGTCGGTGTCGCTGAGGCGGCACGCCACTCTCTTGTCGGTCCTCACAGATTGGAGGGGCTATATCATGGATAAACGGGGATGGATTATACAGTTTAGCAGGCGATAAATCGGCAGTGGGGGCGATAAATCGAGTCCCTACAGGATGAATGTTACGCAGTGTGTTGGAGTAGAAAAGGATAATATATGGAAATTGCGCAATTAGTGTTGGGGGGAAGACGCACAGCGTCCTTAGAGGGAAAAACGTTTGAGGTTATTGAACCCGCCATGGACAGGCCGTTTTACGAAGTTGCCGAGGCGGATGTAGAGGATGTCGATAACGCTGTCCAGCTTGCTTATCAGACTTTTGAGCAGGGGAGCTGGTCGCGCCTGAGCGCGACGGCTCGTGGGCGCGTCCTGCTCAAAGCCGCGACACTGATCCGCGAACGCCTGGAGCAGCTCGCGGTGCTTGAAGCGCGCAATGCCGGTAAGCCGATTCGGGACGCGCGTGATGAGGTCGGGCTGGCGGCGAACGTTTTTGAATACTGGGGTGGAGCGGCGAATAAGATATTTGGCGAAACGATTCCGGTGCAGGATGCGGGCCTTGAGGTGACGCTACGCGAGCCGGTTGGCGTCTGTGCCCTCATTACACCCTGGAATTTTCCCCTGGTGATTGCCTCGTGGAAGATTGCGCCCGCGCTGGCCTGCGGCAATACAGTGGTAGTCAAACCGGCGCAACTGACACCTCTGACGACACTGGCGCTGGCGGATATTTTGATGGAGGCCGGCCTGCCGGAAGGCGTAATCTCTGTGTTGCCAGGACCGGGCGCGAAGGTCGGTAACGCCCTGGTTTCCCATCCCCTGGTGGCAAAAGTTTCTTTCACCGGTTCGACCGAGGTGGGAAGCAATATTATGCGCCTGTGCGCCGATAACATCACCAGGGTTTCGCTGGAACTGGGCGGGAAGGCAGCTAACATTGTGTTTGACGATGCCGATGTGCAGCGCTGTATCAATGCCTCCGTCTATGCTGTTTTTGGCAATTGCGGGCAGGATTGCTGCGCACGCTCGCGTATTCTCGTGCAGCGCTCGATTTACGAGCAATTTACCGAGCAGTTTGCAACTCGCACAGCGCTATTGCGCGTTGGACAACCACTGGATGAGCAGAGCGAGGTCGGGCCGTTGATCTCTGCCGGGCAGCGTCGGCGTGCGCAGGACTATCTGGCGTTGGGTCAACGCGAGGGAGCGCGCGTGGTCGCCGGTGGAGCGGTACCACCTGACGCCGGTGGTGGCTATTTCCTGCAACCTGCCGTTCTCGCCGGGGTTGACAACGGTATGCGCGTGGCCCAGGAAGAGATTTTTGGCCCCGTGGTGTGCATTATTCCCTTTGAAAGCGAAGAAGAGGCCATCCGTTTAGCCAATGATACCCCCTATGGCCTCTCCGGCTCGGTCTGGACACAGAACCTGGGGCGTGCGTTGCGTGTGGCGAAGGCCGTGCGGGCCGGTGTTCTCTCCGTCAACTCCAACCATAGCGTTCATACCGAGGCCCCTTTTGGTGGCTATAAACGCAGTGGTTTTGGACGCGAGATGGGCATGCACGCGGCGCAACTGTATACCGAGGTCAAGAGCATCTTCTTCTCTGAAGAATAGGGCGGGTACCCAAAGAGAGATAGACAGAAAACTGGCCGAGCAACTCACCTGATTGTTGGGCCAGTTTTCTGTCATCTGCTTTTTGGGTGCCCATCTCTCTTGACGAATTGCTCAGTATAGTGAACAATTAGACATATATCGTTGCCCATATCGTCCCCCTGCTTTTGGTAAAAGGAGGTACCGATGGCTTCATCTGCTCGTTCCGAGAAGGAGAAACTCATTGCCCAGGACATTAAGCGCCTGCATGGCCTGGGATATGCACAGGAACTTTTCCGCACGATGGGAGGGTTCTCAAATTTTGCAATCTCTTTCACAATTATCTCCGTGCTGAGTGGCTGTATCACTCTATTTTATGCCGGTATTACAACGTCCGGTTTTGCCGCCGGTTCCATCGGCTGGCCCCTGGTGACGATCTTCGTCGTCGTTGTGGCGCTGGGCATGGCGGAACTGGCCTCCGCCTATCCGACGGCAGGCGGCCTCTATTACTGGGCCTCCAAGCTTGGAGGCCCGGCCTGGGGCTGGTACACCGGCTGGTTCAACCTGATTGGTCAGGTGGCCGTTACCGCCGGTATCGACTACGGCCTGGCCGTCTCGATTGACGTGTTGCTCAATGCCTGGTTCCCCTCTATCCCCGCTACGCTCGGCTCTGTGACCGGTATTGATCCCGCCACGCAATGGTTTACCTTGCTGGTCTATGCCATCGTACTGATCCTGCATGCTCTGCTCAATATCTTCGGTGTGCGTATCGTTGCTTTCCTGAATGACGTGAGTGTCTGGTGGCACATCGTTGGTGTGATTCTGATCGGTGGTGGCGCGGCACTCGCAGCGCTCATCGGTATTCAATTTGGCGGAGCGCATTTCACGACCCATGTTGCTGCCGCGCCGATCAATTCTTTTGCAACGCTCTTTAGTGTGAATCCAAAATATAATCAATCCGGCTTTCCCATCTGGTACGCTTTCTTGCTTGGCTTGCTGCTGGCGCAGTATACCTATACCGGCTATGATGCTTCCGCGCACATGACCGAAGAGACGGTGGGCGCGGAGACACGCGCGCCCTGGGGTGTGGTGATGTCGGTAGTTGTCTCTGCCTTCGCTGGCTATGTCGTACTGATGGGCCTGCTGGCCGCCGCGCCTGACCTGGTGAAAGCGGCGGGTTATATTAACCCTGTCCTCTACATCCTGGAGAGCCGCCTGGGCTATCTGCTGGGGACACTGTTCTTCGCCATCGCGGTTTGCGCGCAATTCTTCTGTGGCATGTCCTCAATCACCACCAACTCGCGCATGATCTATGCCTTCTCGCGTGACGGTGCCGTGCCGTTCCATGAAACCTGGCACCACCTGGATCGTGGTCGCACGCCGCGCAACGCCATTATCCTTTCGGCCTGCTGCGCCTTCGTCCTGGCTATCCCAACCGTCGTGAATTTCGCGGCTTATGTCGCTATTACGTCAATTGCTACGATTGGTCTGTATCTTGCTTATGGCATTCCCATCCTGCTGCGCTTATGGTCAAAAGAGTTTAAGCCTGGCCCCTGGCATCTGGGAGCATGGAGCAAGCCTATCGGCGTGGTTGCCGTGATCTGGGTTGTCTTCATCTCTATTCTCTTCATGTTGCCAACGGCCAATCCGATTACGCTGGTGACTTTCAACTACACCCCGGTGGTTGTGCTGGGAACACTGGCGATTCTGGTGATCTGGTGGATGGTCAGCGTGCGGCACTGGTTCAAAGGGCCGCAGGTACAGGGCACGGCTGAGCAACTGGCCGCCATCGAGCGAAGTCTGGGTGAGACGGTCGTGGTTGAGGGCGAGCTTGAAGGCGCAGCAGGCGGTGAATAGATATCCAATCAGCGGAACAGTTGCGCTTTCATTGAATTTTCTGGCACAATGACATAAACTCTTCTGCCTCGCTGAAGCAAGATGAGGAATTGCTGATAGCCGACAGGAGCTGAGACGTGTACGGGCGTGGAAGAACACGCTCGTACAGCTTTTACAGTCTAGAGAGGATTCATGTAGACTATGAGATTGGCGAACAAGGTGGCGGTCATCACCGGCGCGGCCAGCGGGATGGGGCAGGCGGCCTCGCTCTTATTTGCGCAAGAGGGGGCTAGCGTCGTTGTTGTGGATCTGAACGTTGAGGCGGCAGAGGAAACCGTCAAGAGTATTCGGGCGGCAGGTGGTAAGGCCATCGCTGTAGAAACCGACGTAGCCGATGAAGCTTCGGTGCGGGCGATGGTGGCCAGTGCTGTCGAGGCTTTTGGGCGTATCGATGTGCTGTATAACAATGCCGGTATTATGCCCAACGATGATGGCAGCGTGACCGATATAACCGAAGCGACCTGGGATCGCGTCATGGATGTCAATATCAAGAGTGCCTTCCTGTGTGCGAAATATACGATCCCTGTCATGCTCAAACAGCGACGTGGTTCTATTATCAATGTTGCCTCGTTTGTGGCTTTCATGGGCTGTACAGTGCCACAGGATGCCTATACCACCTCGAAGGGAGGCATGCTGGCGCTTACCAAGTCGTTGGCAGTGCAGTACGGGCCGCATGGTATCCGTTGCAATGCCATCTGCCCTGGCCCCATAGAAACTCCCTTGCTACGCGCGCTGTGGACGAGCGAGGAGGCGCGCAATCTGCGCCTGAACCGCATCCCTCTGGGGCGCTTTGGCGAGGCGAAGGATATTGTCTATATGGCGCTCTATCTGGCCTCGGATGAGTCATCGTGGACAACCGGTGCCTGGCTTGTGGTAGATGGTGGCATCACTTCCAACTATTTCTAAAATCTGCTCGGTGCTGAGAAAGGACGGCTAGCTAAATGGATATTGCGGCAATCAAACAACGCATTGACAATGGTGAGATTGAGTATGTCAAGATTGGCGCACCCGATATTGAAGGTGTCTTTCGGGGCAAGCGCGTGGCTGCGAAGTTCTTTCAGGACGCGCTGGGGGATGGCTTTGCCCAATGTGACGTACTATTCGGCTGGGATATTGCTGAGAACGTGCTGCCCAATCTCAAGGTCAGCAACTGGGAGCGCGGCTTTGCCGACATCGTCATGAAGCCCGATCTGGCAACTTTCCAGCCGGTGCCCTGGGAGCAACGTGTCTATTCCTGCATCTGCGATCTCTGGACGGAGCATGGGGAAGAGGTTAGCATTGCGCCGCGTTACGTGCTGGGAAATCTGATGCGGCGCGCCCGTTCGCTAGGTTATGAGCCGATGGCGGCATCCGAGTTGGAGTTCCGCTTCTTCCGCGAAACGCAAATGTCGCTACGAGAGAAGGACTTCGGTCCGAATCTGATGCCGCTCAACCCTGGCATGAACTGCTACTCTATCAGCCAGGCCAGTGCTGATGATCACCTGCTCAGGCGTATTGCGACGATGATGCGTGATCATGGTGTAGAGATTGAGGGCTATAACCGTGAGCATGGTCCCGGCATGTACGAGATGAATATTCGCTATACTGATGCCCTCGGTGCCGCCGACCGCACGATGCTTTTCAAGACGGGCGTAAAGGAAATCTGTTATCAGGAAGGCTTTGCCGCGACCTTTATGGCGAAGTGGAACGATCAGGAGGATGGCAGTAGCGGCCACTCGCATATGAGTCTGTGGGATAGCAACCGCGAGCGAAACCTGTTCTGGGATGAGGATGCCCCGGCCCATATGTCGCAGACGATGCGCTATTTCCTGGCGGGCGTGCTGGACAAGATGCCAGAATTTATGCCGCTCTATGCCCCGGTCATTAATTCCTACAAACGCTATATCGAGGGTACCTGGGCACCTTTGAATACCACCTGGGGCATGGATAATCGCACCTGTGCTGTGCGCATCATCAATAATGGGCGTCGCGCCATTCGCATCGAGAATCGCGTGCCGGGTGCTGATGCCAACTTCTATCTGGTCTTCGCTGCCATGCTCGCCAGTGGTCTCTATGGGATTGAGCGCAAGCTAGAGCTACCGCCGCAACTCTCCGGCAATGCCTATGATGCCGCGACGGTCGCCAGGGCCATCGAGGCCGGACACATCAAGCCCCTGGCGCGCAACCTGACTGATGCTGTCAATCTCTTCGAGCGCAGCGAGGTCGCCAAAGAGTACCTGGGAGCCGATTTTGTGGAGCACTTCACGGCTACCCGTCGCTGGGAGGTGCGCGAGTACGAGAAAGCTGTCACCAACTGGGAGCGCCGCCGCTACTTTGAGCTGATCTAAGGAAAGGGGGATTAATGTTAAGGAACAATTTGTCATTCTTTACATTAATCCCCTCTTCCTTCTTCCTCAATCCACCCCACTTCTTCACGGAAGTTGACTCCCTGGGCGACGGCTTCTTCGGCGGTCAGGTAAGGTAGGAGATGGCCGACCAGGGATTGACCGTCTTTATAGCGTTGCAGGTTGGCCCAGGCGCGTTCGTGCATCATTTGCATGGCCCACTGAGGATTACCCAGAGACTGTTCCAGGTACTTGAGGATATCGGTGGCCCGTTGCTGTTCGGCGCTTGAGAGATATTGTCTGCCCAGGAAGCGCGAGAGGATGAACAGTTCTTCATCACCAAGGAGACCGAGGTGTTCGGCTTGCAGTTGCAGGCGTAGATGGCGTGCCAGCCAGGGGTCAAGCGTGGCAACATTCATTTCCACATCGTCACTCATGCCCCGGTTATTCAGATTGCCGGAGCCGACGGTAGACCACACGTCATCGACGATAGCTACCTTTGCGTGAACATAGATTGGACGATAATGCATTTTGCCATCTTGCAGTTCCGATGTTGCCAGCGTGAATGCATGCAGCCGTCCCTCTTCGATAGCATCAGGAGCCTCAGTACGCAATTTATGGAGCGCGGCATCGGTAAAGGCGCGTCCGACGTTGGGGTGATCGGGCAGGATAATCATCATTGAAGTCCCGCGTCTAAGCGCATCACGTAGCTCACCCAGGTTGCGCTCCATCTCCGGGTTGTCGTAGCCCAGTACGGCGATGTCAATACCGGTGTAGGCGCGCAGCCAGAGGTACTGGTTTTCCAGATACACGAAACGCTGAGTATTATGAAATGCGTTTGCGTACAGTTGCGCGATGCCGCGAATAATGTTTGGTTCAAAA
>DAOTVZ010000009.1:0-20578 GCA_034436045.1 Ktedonobacteraceae bacterium
GCCATCCCTATCGTTAAACACTATGAGGGTTTCCTCGAACCAAAAGGTTGCCAAACTTACACTCCAAGGAGGCTTCTATGCCAGGAATACGTAACGTCATCTCTACTTTGACGGACAACGGCGAAGAGATTATGGGGCCGGATATCCTGCTCTGGCACTATCCCAACAACGACATCATCAATGGTTCACTGCTCACCGTTGAAAGCAACCATTTCTGTGTCCTCAAGTCGCGCGGCGCTATCCTGAACGTCTACGAAACAGGCCAATACTCTGTCCAAACTCCTGATCGCCCCCTCTTCGGCTCAATGCAGCAGGCATTCTACGGCGGGCAAAGTCCCTGGCAATATGAGGCGCTCTATATCAACCGCGCCAAGCTTGTCCTGAAAACCAGTGGGATGGCCCTCTCACGCGAAATGGCCGAGATGGTCTACAATGTGGATTACTACATTCACATCGAGACGCGCGAGGCCGCAGTGCAACTTGTGCAACACATGCCCTACCGGGGACATGCCTTGACAACACAAGACGTGAATGCTTATGCAGGCCCTGTCATCGAACAGGCCGTGAACCAGGTCGTGCAGATCACCCCTCTCGAAGCCGTGAACGAAAAGATTCACGATCTTTCACAGATTGTCTTCCAGCATCTCCAGCAGTTCTTAGCTACTTATGGCATCTCCCTTGACACTGTCAAAATATTGATCGCCCCACGCGACGAACGTGTGAAAACGCTGATCTCGCTCAAAGCCTTTGGGCTGAGCGAACTGGACGCGGTGCGCTACTATACTGCCATGTTGATGGCGGAACGGGGAGTCGTATCGGCCCCCAACATGGCTATCGGCCAGCCCTTTACCATCAACGGCGTGCTGCCAACCACCGGTACTGACCGCTATACAGTGTCTAAGTAAAACCAACCCCCTCTACACCTCCTGACCTACCATTGCAAATACGATAAGGAGGAGAGCGATACGGTCAGGGCAAACTTGCTCGTATCGGGAGATAGCGGGAGCATGAAAATGAGTACAGAACCATCCAATAATCCACTGGTGCAGCAGTTGCAATTGTTGCTCACAGGTTACGGCTATAACTTCTACAACAAGGTGAATCAAGCACGTGCCGATGATTTGCTTGTGCGAGAGCGCGCCTCCTACTACCTTTCGCAAGCGATAGCCACGCTAGCGCAGTTACGCAGCGATTATTACACGCGCTTTATCCCTCCCTTGACACGCACCAATCCCGACCCACCACAAGAGGCTCTGGCCCACATACGTGAGATCGAGGCCGCGCAACAGGCACTTTCTCAGGTGGAATCTCACATTCGCGGAATGTCGGTACCTACCCAGGATCGCATCTGGTGGCGCTTTCGGCAGGAAGAAGCTCTTTTAACGAAGTTGCTCAACTTCGACCTCACCTTAGTACGCAACAGCGAGCAAGTCTATCAGTATGCTTCACAACTGACTCCTGAGCAATGGAGTAGTGAGAGCAGCAGTACATTGCGGCAAATGACACAACAACTGGCTCATTTAGCGCAGGAACGGGAACACCTCCTGCTGCTCCAGCTCTAAGTTAGACCTGGCTCTCGTATCTCCGGCAGGCCCAATAGTGCCTATTCTCCATCGTCAACCGGGCCTGCTTACTATCCCTCTTTAGACAGATCGTTGTTACTACAATACGTATATTCTAATAGAGGGAAGACTCTATTTACAGCACAGAAAGAGGCAAATACGCAATGGAACTACACGATAGCATCACCGACGTACCAGGCATTAGCGTGGGGCATGACACCAATCTGGAAGCGGGAACAGGTTGCACAGTCGTTTTGTGCGATCCACCGATGATCGGCGGCGTGGATGTGCGCGGCGGGGCACCGGCGACACGCGAAACCGACCTGCTGCGCCCCATGCATCTGGTCAATGCGGTCAACGCGATTCTGCTCACCGGCGGCAGCGGCTTTGGCCTGGATGCCGCCAGTGGAGTTGTGCGCTATTTAGAGGAACGGCACGTAGGCTATGACGTGGGTGTAGCACGGGTTCCCATCGTACCCGCCGCAGCTATCTTTGATCTCGCCTTTGGTTCTCCGGCTCCTCGCCCTGACGCAGAGGCAGGCTATCGCGCCTGTACGCAAGCAACAAAAAGCCCTCCCGCACAAGGCAACGTCGGCGCGGGCACCGGCGCAACGGTTGGCAAACAATTAGGCCCGGCATTCTGCATGAAGGGGGGCCTCGGCACGGCCAGCACACGCTTAGCCGATGGTACCATTGTTGGCGCTATTGTCGCCGTCAACGCGCTTGGTGATGTAATCGATCCCCAGACGCAGCAGGTGATCGCGGGTACACGCCATCCTGAAGGCTCAGGTTTTATGGCAACCAATCCTTTTGGCAACACAACTATTGCCGTCATCGCTACCAACGCGGCTTTTACAAAGGAAGAGATCAATAAGGTGGCTCAAATGGCGCACAACGGCTTAGCACAGGTAATTCGCCCTGCGCATACCATGTTTGACGGTGATACCGTCTTCGCACTCGCCATTCCGCGCACTGGCGAACAGAACTCCCTGGCGGCAGTGCAGGTCAGCCAGGTTGGCAATGCTGCCGCCACTACACTAGCACGGGCTATCCTCAAAGCGGTGCGTGCCGCAACGCCTCTGCATGGCGTTCCCGCCGCAAGTGATCTCTTAGCGCAATGACGTACAGATATATAGAAGCGACATTTTCGGGAATCAGCTTACGTGGCACTCTTTATGAGTGTCACACCTGTTCACACCCCTTTCCTGGGTATGCACTGGTTGACAAAATACTAGGGCTGCAACATTACGAATAACACAATGCCGCCACCAACCAGCATTAAAAGGACGCAAATCACCACGATCAGAGCGAAAATATAGTTGCGCGTTGTGGTGGCATCCTCGTCCGGCGTACTGGACGGTCGGCGACTGGAACGCAACGGGTACTCACGCTTGGCGGTGAGTGTCTTAAAACCACCGGTGGCTAAATCCCAGGAGTGTGTGGCGAAATCAAATGCATGCTCATGGACAGGGTCTGCCGCATGCAGCTTCTGCTGCTCAGCAGCCATAGCATTGGCCGGTGCCACAAAAGAGAGAGGGGACGGCATAGCCGCCGACGGAGGAAATGAGGGGGGAGTCGCGGATGGTCCGAAGGAAGCATCGGACGGGAACGATGACTGTGGCATCGCGGGCGTCGAGTGGGTTGGAGAGTGTATGGACTGCTGACGCGGGAAACGCGAAGGTTGAGCATCAGATGATGACATGGTCACAGAACTTCTCCTCAGGAGCGCAGACAACCCAACCGCTGCGAAGCAGAGCTGATTCTACGAAGAAACGCACTACAAACCTGTACTTACTTCCTTACTCATAATTGTATCCATACCGATCATTTCCGCAAGGGAATTATGACCTTTTGGTACATCATGACCTTGTGATTAGTGTACCACAACCGGCCTGCCATCAGCAATCATAACGATTAGCTCATCAAGCCGTCAGCACGGTCAGCAGTTCATGCAGCATGCGTCCGGTCGCGCCCCAGATACGATAGGGGCCATAGTCATAAAAATAAATGGTGCGCGTGATACCATTGCGTGTCCAGTTTTCTGTATGCACGATAGCCGGGTCCATTAAGGCGCGGAGCGGGACTACAATCACTTCCGCCACCTCACTTTCCTGTACATGGAGTGTGCCTGGGCCATCCGGCAAGAAGCCCACTACAGGTGTGACAATGAAATTGCTGACAGCAGTGGCAACCGGCGGCAAGGTACCTAACACCTCTACACGCTCCGGCAGCAAACCGATCTCTTCCTGAGCTTCGCGCAGCGCCGTGACGATCACCGAGTTATCCGTCGTCTCCACGCTGCCACCAGGGAAGGCGATTTCGCCACTGTGGGCGCGCAATGTGCTGGCCCGACGGATAAAGAGGAGAGAGAGCTGGCCTTCCTGCTCAAATAACGGCGTCAGTACGGCGGCATGTCGCGCACTGGTATGCCAACCAAATTCAGTCGCGGGCGGATAACTCAGCCCATGCAAGGAACCGGCCTGCTCCGGGGGCAGAAGACGGGTACGCAAGGTCTGTAATAGCAATGTTGTCTCAGCATTCATGGCTAGTATTGTAGCACATCTGTTATACCGACGGGCGAGGGTAAATAAGGTTGATAGCAGACAATTCTCGCGTAAACCAGAGTCTTGCATCAATGTGATACAATGTGACAAACAGAAAAACACTGGTGAGAGTCGCCAAAAGGTCGGGAATTGGCTTGCATTCATCTATAGCTTTTGGTATAATCAAAGTATCGAGTGGGGATATGCTTACATCCAGGTACTTATTGCGTGTAAAACCAGAGCTTACCTGTCTGCGAGGATCGTTTCGTAGGATCGTTCTGTAGGTTTGTGGGTTCACAGTATATATCTCGTATCGTTACTGTTAAGAGATAAAGCTAGACACGCGAAACGATTACCGCCTAAGCAGCCTCTCCCGACACAAGCCTAAGCCCGATGGCATTCCCCGAGGTTAAGAGCGTGTGCTGTTTCTCGCATTCTGAATAAAGATATATGTAACCTTTCGGTCAAACGCGATGGAAACCCACTGGCTAGCCCGGCGGAACAAGCACAGGGGTAAGGCAATTACAGTGGATCGAAGGGGGTTTTCACCCATGCAAGTTCAACAGCACGGCGATCTCTCGACAAAGCCAGCGGCAAATACTACAAGCGGGCGGGTACAGACGATGCTTGAAGGAAATGATCCGATAGGGCAGAACAACAACCATTCCGATGAATCGGAAGAGCTGAACCAGAATGAGATGGAAGCATTGCTGGCAGCATCAACCAATCCCATCAATATCAAACGTGGCGATGTGGTCGAGGGCACGATCGTGCGGATTGACCAGGACGAGATTCTGGTCGATATTGGCCTGAAATCAGAGGGCGTCCTCTCCACCAAAGAACTTCCATCCAGTGGCTACGGCTCATTCAACGAACTGCACCTCAACGATAAGGTGCTGGTCTATGTGATCCAGCCCGAAACCGCTGAGGGCCATGCTGTCCTCTCGCTCAAGCGGGCCAACACGGAACGCCAGTGGCGCATCGCGGAAGAGCAATACAAGAACAACGAATTGCTCAAAGCCAAAGTCATCGACTATAACAAGGGGGGCTTGATTGTCGATGTATCTGGCATTCGCGGATTCGTTCCCATCTCCCAGATCCTCAACCTCAAGCGCGAAGAGGTTGCCTCTGGTGGCGAAAGTCAGGAGACGGCGGCCAAGCTCCAGAGCATGAAGGACAAAGAACTCCAGTTAAAGATCATTGAGATCAATCGGGCACGCAACCGCCTTATTCTCTCCGAGCGTCTGGCCGTACAGGAGTGGCGTCAGCGTCGCCGCGAGGAACTGCTCGATGAACTGAAACCCGGCGAGGTGCGTAAAGGTGTAGTCAGCAACCTTGCCAACTTCGGGGCTTTTGTTGACCTCGGCGGGGCCGACGGACTGGTGCATATCAGTCAACTGGCCTGGAGCCGCGTCAACCATCCCAGCGAAGTGCTGCATGTTGGCCAGGAGGTCGAAGTGCAGGTACTGAGCGTAGATAAAGAAAAGAAAAAGATCGCGCTCTCCATCAAGCGCGCCGAGGTTGATCCCTGGACAACTGTCGAACAACGCTATTCGGTCGGACAGATCGTCACTGGCGTCGTGACCAAGATCGCTCCCTTTGGGGCTTTTGCGCGTATCGAGGATGGCATCGAGGGTCTTATCCATCTCTCGGAGCTGCCTGCCGGTGTTGATCCCAAGTCCATCTTGCACGAGGGAGCACAACTGCAACTGCGCATCTTACGCATCGACGCCGAGCGCCGCCGTCTCGGTCTGAGCCTGCGCCAGGTCGAAGAACCTGACCAGCCAGCCGCGCAAGCCGAACTGACTCCCACAAGCACAGAGAATGCAACCGGAGCGGAAGCAACTGCCACGAAAGAGCCTGCCGGCACCACCACCTCACAACCACAGGGCGGCACACTCTCGCTGGAAGCTGCTACGACAGAGCATGGCTCCTCCAAACGCCGTGAGCGCGAGCGCCATCAGCAGGATCGAGGCGACAAAACGCTGCTTGGCAATCTCTCCCTGGATGAAAGTGGAGAGACAACAGCGATGGCCGAGGCCTTCCGCGCCGCCGCTCGCCAGCGCAATAAAGAGGAGCAAGAAAACTCCGAACAATAATTCCGGCCCCGGCAGCACGGCTACTATCTAATAGCACTTGTGTTTATGCGTGAGCGCGATGCATCACACCCACGCATAAACACTTTTTTTCTCGCAAAGACGTGCTGCCTCACGCCCCTACGGTACACCTTGTTTCTCATTACCCTAAGTGATATACTCTTCTTACCAGGTATCTTTCAGCAGAAAATAGCCTGAACGGGGAAGCTGAACATCTCTCTCTCAGAGATTTTCTCTTCTTCATTAAATTAAAAGTGACACTACTCGTTATAGCCATGATCTCTACAATGGAGTAGCCACAATGGCTGACGTTCTATATCCATATCGTCAGCGTCTGCTACGCTGACCAGAAGTCTTCGGTAAACAAAATGTGTAGATCGACAGACGGGAGGCACGGTTGTTATCCTTGACGCTGTTTAGTCCATGTTGTATCATGAAGTGTGCAGTTTACCTGAGCGACACAGAGGGCCAGGTTCCACCCTCTGCCATAGAAAGGGGGGTGACAAACAGGTGAACGATAGAGACAGATTTGATAAATTTACGGAGCGTGCGCGCAAAGTCTTGAGCCTGGCTCAAGAGGAAGCTCAGCGCTTCCAGCATAACTACATTGGCACAGAACATCTCCTGCTCGGCCTGGTCCGCGAGGGCGAGGGCGTAGCGGCGAAGGTGCTAGCAAACCTCGGCGTCGAACTCAACAAGGTACGTAGCGCCGTCGAGTTTATTATTGGCCGTGGTGATCGTATCGTTCTCGGTGAAATCGGCCTGACCCCACGCGCCAAAAAAGTGATCGAGCTGGCCGTTGACGAGGCTCGTCGCTTGAATCATCACTATATCGGTACAGAGCATCTCCTGCTCGGCCTTGTTCGCGAAGGCGAGGGCATCGCCGCCGGTGTTCTGGAGAGCCTGGGTGTCAACCTGGAGAAGGTGCGCACACAGACTATTCAGGTACTCAGCCAGTCCGGCTCGCCCCATGAGCGTGATGCTAAACATTCCAAGACTCCCACCATCGACCAGATGGGCATCGATCTGACCGCCGCTGCTCGTGCTGGCACCCTCGATCCCGTCATCGGGCGTCATCAAGAGATTGAGCGGGTTATTCAGATCCTCTCTCGCCGCAATAAGAACAATCCGGCTCTTATCGGTGAGCCTGGCGTTGGTAAAACCGCTATTGTGGAAGGTCTGGCCCAGCGCATCGTCTCCGGCGAGGTGCCTGAAACCCTGGCCGGGAAACGCCTCCTCACCCTCGATGTCGGTTCTCTCGTTGCAGGTACCAAGTATCGTGGCGAATTTGAGGAACGTCTTAAGAAGATCATTGAGGAGATTCGCAATAGCCGCGACTGCATCATCTTTATTGACGAGGTGCATACCCTGGTCGGAGCCGGTGCCGCCGAAGGCGCGGTCGATGCCGCGAATATCCTGAAGCCCGCCCTGGCACGCGGTGAATTACAGTGCATTGGTGCCACCACCCTCGATGAGTATCGCAAATATATCGAACGTGATGCCGCTCTCCAGCGCCGCTTCCAGGAGGTCATTGTTCGCGAACCAAGCATCGAAGAGACCATTGAAATTCTCAAGGGCATCCGTGAACGTTATGAGCAACACCATCGCCTGATCATTACTGACGAGGCGTTGCGCGCTGCCACCGAGATGGCCAGCCGCTACATCACCGACCGCTTCATGCCAGACAAGGCCATCGACCTGATCGATGAAGCGGCCAGCCGCGTGCGCATGCAGAACTCTCTGGCCCCACTCAATCTCAAGGAGGCCATGAAGGGCCTGGAATCCGTCCTGCGTGAGAAGGAAGCGGCTATCCAGCAACAGGAGTATGAACTGGCGGCAGAGTTGCGCGACCGCGAGGTCAAGCTGCGCGAGCGTATCGCCAAGCTGGAATCTGGCTGGCACCGCGAGCGCGGTAGCGAGAAACCTGTCGTCGGCGAAGAAGAGATCGCGCAGATCGTGTCGATGTGGACCGGCATCCCGGTAATGCGTATTGCGCAGGAAGAGTCACAGCGTCTCCTCCAGATGGAAGAGGCTTTGCATGCTCGTGTCATCGGGCAGAATGAGGCCATCGAGAAGATTTCCCGCGCTGTACGCCGCGCTCGCGCCGGTCTGAAAGACCCGAAACGCCCCATCGGCTCCTTCATCTTTATGGGGCCAACCGGTGTTGGTAAGACCGAACTGGCCAAGACGCTGGCCGAGTTTATGTTCGGCAGCGAAGAAGCCCTTATCAAAATCGACATGTCCGAGTTCATGGAACGCCACGCGGCGGCCCGCCTCGTCGGTGCCCCTCCCGGCTATGTCGGTTACGAAGAGGGTGGTCAGTTGACCGAAGCGGTACGTCGCAAGTCTTACAGTGTGATCCTGCTCGACGAAATCGAGAAGGCTCACCCGGATGTCTTCAACATGCTGCTGCAAATCCTTGAAGATGGCAAGCTGACGGACGCTAAAGGTCGCACGGTTGACTTCCGCAACACCATCATTATCATGACCTCGAACGTGGGTGCCACACTTCTGAATAAGGAGGCCTCCATCGGCTTCCGCCAGTCGAAAGACAAGGAGAAAGCCAACCAGAGCGAATACGAGGCCATGAAGAACAAAGTCCTCGGCGAACTGAAGAACACCTTCAAGCCGGAGTTCCTGAACCGTATCGACGAGGTCATCGTCTTCCACTCCCTGCGCCTGGAGGAGATGTACTCTATCGTCGAACTGCTCCTCAATCGTGTACGTACACAATTGACTGAGCAGCAGATCGAGTTGGTGGTGCCACAGAGCGCAAAGGACTTCCTGATCGAGAAGGGCTTCGATCCACAGTATGGCGCGCGCCCTCTGCGCCGCACCATCCAGCGCATGATCGAAGACCAACTGGCAGAAGGTCTGTTGCAAGGCAAGTTCCAGCCCGGTGATCTGGTTGAAGCAGTTGTCGAGAACGACGATATTGTGCTGAAGGCACGCAACCGCATCGAACAACTTCCGGCACCCGCTGCCCCGGAAGCAGCTCTGTCGGCAGGCGGCGATAGCGGCAGCACTAGCAGCGAAGCCTGAGTGACACACACGGGGGGCGTGACAGTCTCACGCCCCTTTTTTTGTAATATCCTGTTCCTGTGATATTCATCTATGGCAAAACTACGTCTCAAATATGTCTGTCAACAGTGTGGTAGCGAACAAAGTAAGTGGATGGGCAAGTGCCCCGATTGTGGTGCATGGAACTCATTAGAAGAAACCACTGAAATAACCACAACTGCTGCTCAACAGCGGCGTCAGACCACGAGCAGCGCTACAGCGGCGGGCACACAGATACCGCTCGCATTACCCGCTATCCAACCGCTTGCACAGACTCGTATCTCGGTCGGCTCCGCAGAGATGGATCGCGTTCTCGGCGGTGGCCTCGTCGCTGGTTCTCTCACGCTCATCGGGGGTGAACCCGGTATCGGTAAATCAACCCTCCTGCTCCAGGTTTCCGGCGCTATCGCCAGAGAGGTAGGGCCGGTTCTCTATGTCTCCGGCGAGGAATCGATTGAACAGGTCAAAATGCGCGCCGAGCGCCTGGGTATCACTGGCGAACGCCTGTATTTGCTCTCCGCTATCGAACTGGATACTATCAATGAGGCCATTCAGCGCCTTAAACCCGCGCTGGTCATCGTTGACTCCATCCAAACCGTTTTCGCCTCACATCTGACCGCCGCGCCCGGCAGCATCAGCCAGGTACGCGAATGCACTTTCCAGTTGATGCAACTGGCAAAAAACACGCACATTCCCATTTTCATCATTGGACACGTCACAAAAGAAGGGGTCGTGGCCGGCCCGAAGGCACTGGAACATATCGCCGATACCGTCTTGTATCTTGAGGGTGAACGCTATCACTCCTATCGACTCCTGCGCGGCGTCAAAAACCGCTTCGGCGCGACTCACGAGGTCGGCGTTTTCGAGATGCAGGGCGAAGGAATGATCGAGGTACCTAACCCCTCCGCCGTCTTCCTGGCCGACCGCGCCGTCGGGGCCACCGGCTCCGCTGTCGTCGTTAGCATGGAAGGTACACGCCCCATTCTGGTTGAGGTACAGGCCCTGGTTGCACCCAGCAACTATGGCAACGCGCGCTATACCACCAACGGCATCGAATACAACCGCCTGCTCATGCTTCTAGCCGTACTGACCAAGCGAGTAGGACTTTCCGTCAACAATCACGATGTCTATGCTAACGTGGTCGGCGGCTTCTCATTGGAAGAACCTGCCATCGACCTGGGAGTGGCCGCCGCCATCGCATCCAGCTACCGCGAGAAACGTATTCCTCCCGACCTGGCCCTCGTGGGCGAGGTCGGCCTGGCCGGTGAGTTACGCGCGGTAAGCCGCCTCGCCATCCGCGTGCGCGAGGCCGCCAAACTAGGCTTCAAAAGCTGCCTGATCCCCAAAGCCGGTCAAGGTTCCCACATCAAGGCCGAACTGGCCGAAGCCGGACTACCTGCCGATTTTAAAATATTGACCGCCAGTTCACTGGCCGTCGCCCTGGAAATCGCCCTGAACTCCTGACTCGATATATAGTGATACCCACGAAAGGTATCAGACCAGAGCATCATGCGAACAAGCTAAAATTCGTTGCCACTTTTCGTAGACCTGTTCGTATACCTGGTAAAGAAGGGATATATCCCCTGAAATACCCAGGATTATAACACAGCTATTGATTTCAATACCGGAAAGGTGTATACTGCACTATTGATATGAGAGTCGTACAGTTCAAGGGGCCTTGCCGCCAGGATCGGTATCGTCAGGCGAGATGATAGTATTCGCACTCATCCAATTTTATTCTTCATACCCCGGCTCGCCCAATCCGATCACCAGCGAGATAGCCCTCTTGAGCATAGCGCACACGTTATCAGTGTACTGCTTCGGAGGATGCAGGGATGTCAGTGAAAAACATTGCACGCATTATCGGGTGTCTCGTCGCCATCGCCGTCATTGCCGGGCTTTATTTCTTCGACCGCCAGTCATTGCCCGCTAACCTGACCTGGGTTATCATTATCGGCGTGGTCGCAGCAATTATCGCTTTTATCATCACTCCTTACATTACCGTCGTTCCCTACCGGTGGATGAGCGATACTATTCACCGCACCGCCGTCAGCGATCTCATCGCGGCCTGTCTGGGCCTGACCATCGGCCTCATCATCTCTGCCCTCCTGGCAATTCCACTTAGAGACCTGCCCGCGCTCTGGGGCCAGATATTGCCCTTCGTGGGCGCAGTCCTGTTCGGCTACCTCGGCGTGATGATTGCCGTGATCCGTAAAACCGAAATCGCCCATCTCTTTCAAGCCGCCTTTATGCGCCGGGGCCGTGACCGCGACGAAGAACGCAACGAACGCGCCGAGAAAGAACGCGAGCGGGGCAAGGAGCGCGAACGCGAACGCGAGAAAGAAAAAGAAAAAGAGAAGGAATCAACCTTGCCGATTCACGCGACCAACCCCATCCTGCTTGACACCAGTGCTATCATCGACGGACGCATTAAAGACATCAGTCAGACCGGCTTTATCAATGGTACACTGGTTGTACCGCGCTTCGTCCTCAACGAACTGCAACGCATCGCCGACTCCGCCGACACTATGCGGCGTAATCGCGGACGGCGCGGACTTGAAATCTTGAATGATCTGCAAAAAGATGCCAGTGTCCCCGTTGAAATTACCGACGCCGACGTGGATGGTATTGCTGAGGTGGATGGCAAACTGGTCAAAATAGCACGCCTCATCCATTGCCCCATCATCACCAACGACTTCAACTTGAATCGCGTAGCGGAACTTCAGGGAGTCAAGGTTCTCAATATCAATGAGCTTGCTAACGCCATCAAACCCGTCCTGCTCCCCGGCGAGGATATCATGATCAAAATTATGCAGGATGGCAAAGAATTAGGTCAGGGCGTGGGTTATCTGGACGATGGTACAATGATCGTGGTAGAGAATGGACGCCAGTTCATGAACACCACAATTGAGGTCACGGTCACGCGCGTGTTACAAACCGTCGCAGGTCGCATGGTCTTCGCTCACCCGAAACAGATGAATGGCCTGACATCTACACCCGCGTCACAGCCGTCCACCAAACAGAAGCAAATCTAGCCTATAAGGACTGCTATGCAAGACAGGTCAGCCGTCGTCATTGTTGCCGCAGGCAACAGCCGTCGCATGAGAGGTCGTGACAAACTATGGACGCCCATTGCGGGTCGCCTTACACTGGCACGCACCATCGACGTCTTTGAAGCCTCACCGCTCATCAACACCATCGTTGTCGTTGTCAACCCCGCCCGTTACGATGATGCCATCACACTCTGTCAGCAGGAACGCTGGCAGAAGGTTTCCGCCATTGTGATCGGGGGTGAGCGCCGCCAGGACTCTGTGCGCCTCGGTCTGGAGACCCTGGCCACTCTCGACCCCCAATGCCAGTGGGTGATGGTTCACGACGGCGCACGTCCACTGGTGACAGAAACCATCATCGAGGCCGGTCTGGCAGCGGCCCGCATCCACGAAGCCGCTATCGCCGCCGTACCGGTAAAGGACACCATTAAACAGGTCGAGCAAGGCATTATCAGCAATACGCTTGAGCGTTCACTGCTCTGGACAGTGCAGACACCCCAGGTCTTTGCATTTCCGCTGATCTATCAAGCACACCATAGCGCCATCGCCCAGGAAGATGCTAGCGACGACGCCATTCTGCTCGAACGCCTGGGCCAGCGCGTAGCAATCTTCCCAGGCTCATATAGCAATCTCAAAATCACCACTCAGGAGGATCTCATTCTCGCTGAGGCACTCTTACAGAGACAGGAATCTCCCGCATGACAACACGAGTAGGTTTCGGTTACGATGTTCACGCTTTCACTCCCGGTCGCCCCCTGATCCTGGGTGGCATTCCCATTGCTTACGAGCAGGGGCTGGCCGGTCACTCTGATGCCGATACGGTCATCCACGCCATCGTTGACGCCTTGCTCGGTGCCGCCGCGCTCGGTGACATCGGCACCCACTTCCCTTCCCACGATCCACGCTGGAAAGATCAACCCAGCAGCATCTTCCTCGACTATACACGTGCGCTCCTCGCTCAGCACGGCTGGCAGATCAGTAACATCGATAGCACAATTGTGGCAGAACGCCCCCGCCTGGCCCCCCACATCGAAGCCATGCGTACCCACATTGCTGCCCATCTTCATCTCTCTATAGAGCAGGTGAGTGTCAAAGCCACCACCACCGATGGCCTGGGCTTCGCCGGTCGCCGCGAAGGCATCGCCTGCTATGCGGTCGCTTTACTTGAAAGCACAGACCAGGATTGATTAATAGCTCAGGCTTTTTGAGAAAGATATACACAAATATCGCTCTAAAGGAGATAAATAGCATATGGCTATATTTGAAGGTACCGTGCTGGTGCTGGGCGCGAACGGTGAAACAGGAAAAAGAGTCGTAGCCAATCTACATGCAAAAGGTATTTCTGCACGTGCAATGGTACGTGACGTGACCAAAGCCGAGGGACTGGCCTCTTCAACAACCGAAATTTTCGTCGGCAATGTCCTCAACCTCGACGACCTGCGACGCGCTATCAGCGGCTGCCGCGCTCTTATTAGCACGTTGGGAACGAAAGCGCTGAATAATCCCGCCGAGATCGAGGCCATTGACTATACCGCCATCATTAATGCCATTCAAGTTGCTAAAGAGGTTGGCCTCGACCGCTTTATTCTCTGCTCGTCCATCGGCACCGATAATCCAGACGCTATCCCCTTCCTGGCCGCGCCGCTACGCGCCAAACGTCGCGCGGAAGAGGCCCTGCTTGCCAGCGGTCTGACCTATACCATCGTCCACCCCGGCGGCCTACGCAACGATCCGGGTGGTCAGGGTGTTCTCGTCAGCCACACCCCTCTGCGCGGCGGCACCTCTATCACCCGCGACGACGTAGCCGAAGTGCTGGTACAGGCGCTACTCCAACCCGAAGCGCACAACGCCAGTGTCTACATCCTGCAAGCGCCAGATGAAGGACCCGCTAATAGAGCAGGATTGTTCAAAAAATAACAAGGCCCAAAAATCTGCGTAGCCGCCATAGACTTATGCCAGGGGCTTATCAGCCCCTGGGGCCTGCGCCTGCTCTCCCGTCTTCTCCTCGCCCTTTGCCGGTGTCAGCGCGCTATTTACCAGCATCTGCGCGGCCTGACGCGAATTGAGCGGCACCTGCGGGATACCTTCCTTGATCTGCGAGATCTCCTCCACCGGCAACTCGGCCATCAGTTTATCCTTCATCACCTTCGCCTGCCCAACGGTTTTGCCCGCGCTATGCGAGATGGATTGCAGGGTCTTCGCCCCAAAGAGCGCCAGCACAACCAGCAGTATAATTAAAAGGTCTAGCGGATGAATACCCATGAGTGTATCCCTTTCAGCAAACAGCCTGTGCAGTGGAACATAGCTTCCAGCAAATACGTTCCACCATCATCCGGCATCCGGGCCAACCTGTTCCTTAATAACCGATTCTTCACATAGATGATTACGTCCTTATCATATCATATGGCTCACTACAAAGTACGCACTTTGGTACATGACGACTATCGCCAAATTTCTGTCGCCGACATGCCCCAAAAAAAGGTGGAAGGCGGTTCTCTTATACAGAGAGTACGAACGCGGCAAGCATAAGCGGCAGGATGACTTGACGGCTTGCAAGCTGCTTTCAACGAACCATCAAGCCATCCTGGTCGTTTGTGAAACGCGGGAAACCGTATCCAGCACTTCCCCCACATACCCCTATCGCTGGATATGCCGGTCGCAATCCTTCCCCCGGAGGGCGACCGGCCTCTTTTTTTGAATGCTTTACTTCTACCAATCCGAAAACGTATCTTTGATTACTTCAATAATGCACCATAGTGCCACCAGCATAAAAAATATCTCCACAACTGAAGTGGCATTGATCTGCATTGTTGCATGCCTCCTTTCCATCTGTATCACCAAAAACACGCATAAAGTGCTTTAAGTGATACTCCTATAGGAAAAGAGACGTGCCGAGGTTATAAAAATCTAGATATTAACCTCCTCGCCCCTCCAGGATAAAGCTACTTTTCATCTTCATAGGTAAATAGAACAATACTTCTAAAATCTCTATATTTAGGAATTTAAGGCCAGGCGAACAACTTAACCTGCAAAATAAGCTCATAGGTGCTATTATATAGTAGAGAAGAGTATTTTCAGCAGCAGGGTGATCATGCCCATATTCAGGGAGAACTTTTGTCAATGAAGATACAGCAACCACATCAGGCCCAACAAGTACGTCGCCAATCTCTAATGAAACCAGACTTTTTATCTAGCATCGAGGGACTGGACAAAGACATTGGCATAGTCATATCCAAAATCAAACAGGTTGTTGAGGACCCCACGCCCGATGGCAAGTTCAAAAAACATTTGCTTCACGTTAAAGGGGGCAAATTCTACCGCGCACGCGCTGGTAACTATCGCATTATATACTGCTTCGACTCACATTGCGTCTATCTGCTGAAGTTAGAAAGGCGCAACGAAGCTACCTACAAAGGCGATATTAAGGATTACGACGATGATACCTTAGATGCCGATGTCTTGAGTCATTTAGCTGATGACGAACCAATCGACACACCGCTCTCTCAATCCAACCAGTTCCACTGGGATATCAACAATAGCAATCAAAGTAAACCTCTCCCTGAGCCAATTACTGTAGAGCTACTCAACCGCCTGCATGTGCCCCCCGCCTTTCATGCACGACTTATGCGCATCACTGATCAGGATGCGCTCCTGGCCTGTCCCGGTGTACCCGACGACATTCTGCTAAAAATCGACCGCTATATGTTCGAGACGCCACTTGACTACGTCATGGAACAGCCCGATCTCGTTGTCAATCAGGTTGATGACTTTGTACGCTACAAAGAGGGCGAACTACTGACGTTCCTGCTCAAACTCTCGCCCGAACAGGAACGCTATGCCCACTGGTCACTCACCACGACCGGCCCTACACTCGTCAAAGGTGGCCCCGGCACGGGTAAAAGCACGGTCGCACTCTATCGTATCCGCTCGCTCATCGAACAATTACATGCTCAGGAACAACCGAAAATCCTCTTTACGACCTATACAAACGCCTTGATTCGCTCCTCTGAACAGCTTTTAGAGCAATTGCTGGGCGACAAGGTACGCTATGTTACCGTGCAAACAGCCGACAAAATCGCCACCGATGTGCTACGAGAGAAAAAACAACTCAAAGATATCATTGACCAGAACGAATTGCAGCAGTTCCTCCGCAAAGCCATTGACGAAACACCGATGGAAGGGAATGCCTTGCAGAAACTGGCACAGAAACAGATGTTGGAGCGCATTGGTCTCGACTATTTACAGCAAGAGATCACCGGTGTCATTATCGCACGCCAGTTGCCCCATCTCGATGCTTATCTCGCCACCTCGCGCGCCGGTCGCCAGGTGCGCCTGGGGGCCGCGCAGCGCAAACTGCTCTGGCATATCTACGAGCGTCTGTGCAACTTACTCCAGCAAAGCGGCAAAGAGACATGGCAACAACGGCGGGCACGTGCAGCGGAATTGGTCGATCAAAGTAGCTTCTTTCGAGCGTTTGATGCTGTAGTCGTAGATGAGGCGCAAGACCTGGATCCCAGCGTGTTACGCATGCTCGTCAAGCTTGGCAAAGCCACCAACCGGCTCTTTGTGACCGCCGACGCCAACCAGTCGATCTATGGCAGTGGCTTTACCTGGACAGATGTACACGAAAGCCTCAAATTTCAGGGCCGCACCAGCATCCTGCGTGCCAACTACCGCTCTACAAAGGAGATCGGTGAAGCCACAGAAAGCTATCTGGCCGACGGCATCCTTGACCCAGAGCGCGTCGAGCCTCAATATATCCATAGCGGCCCCTTGCCGGTGGTACGCTCGGTCGCTCATAGTCAACAAGAGGCCGAGTTGCTGGTCAATTATCTCCGGCAAACGGCTAAAGAATTGCGGCTCACCATCGGCTCCTGCGCTATTCTCTGTCCTAACAAACGTGCCGGTCGTGAGATTGCTCAGACCCTCAAGTACTATGGTCTTGAGGCTACCTATATGGAAAGTAATGATCTCGATCTTAAACGTAGCGGCATCAAAGTACTGACGCTGAACGCATCGAAGGGCCTGGAATTTCCTATTGTAGCGCTGGCAGGCTTTGTTGGCACCTCCAACTATCCCGTCATCGCCGCGACTGCCACACCGGATGAACGCTCCGAAATTCTGGCAAAAGAGCGCCGCACCATCTACGTCGGCATGACTCGTGCTATGCGCGCACTGCTGGTTATTCTGCCGCAAAACTCGATTAACCCACTTTTCAAGGGCTTCGACAGCAAGTACTGGAACACGAATTAAAGATGAATAGCTCAGCATCGATGAGGTTATTCTAGCGGCACGCACCTCTATGTCGGTGACATCACGCTTCCTGGCTTAACCACACACAACCAATTCGGGCTACTGCCGAGTGCTTGTAGAAGATTTTCGCGGCAAAACGTGATATGATGACAACTGGTGAACACAGCTAACGCGAAGAAAGGGCGAAATGTATGCAGCAGACAGTTTATCAACCACATCCTGATCTTTCACAGCCAGATGGCAAACGTCGGCAGTCCTCTAGCATCGTTTTTATTGCCCTGACCCTCTTTGCCCTCGCCGGTCTGATGATTGGCTTCGCTGTTGGCGTCATCGCGCATCAAAAGCAGAGCGTAAACACTACTAAAGGCACTGCCATCACCGTCACACATCCAAAAACGTCGCCAACGGCAACGACTATTCAGCCTTATGAGCTTGGTTGCCCCTGGTTCGTTGGCAATTTCACCGGTACACAGGTCGCCGACGGAAGCACACAGTATACCCTGACCGCGCAAGCGAAAGATACGTCGCATGGCAACGACTGCCCTGCCAACGGGCCGGTTAAGGTGGCGGGAATTACCTTCAAACTCTGGCTGATCCAGCGCTTCCCCGGCAAAAACTTTCGGTTGCCTGATAGTGCGAAAGATACATTTACAAACATCCAAAACCCGATTACCGGCATAGCAGGTAACAAAAGTTTTCCAGAAATTTCATTGTCATTTGCAACTCCACAGGTACAGCAGAGCAACAGTCAAGGTCAGGTCACGTGGAAGTACACCATCCCAGCTTCTGTACAACCAGGCAACTATGATCTGATCATTCTCACCGACTGGTCAGGCAAATTCTACAATTGGAGCTGGATTGAGCTTGCTATCCAGAAAGCAGGCAATAATTAGGACGCAGGTGCGATAACGTGATAATGAACTTTCGCCCGCCAAATCCCGTAGGGGTGTGATTCATCACGCCCTGTTTGCTCGTGGGGCCGCTACCAAGGCGTGATGAATCACGCCCCTACAGCATGGTGCCCTTGCCGGTTTGAATGGTAAAAATTCATCATCACGCCCCTACGGGATAAGGACGATTGGCGTTAGAGTTCATTATCACGTTATCACTGCAATGCCTTTACGATACCACGTACCAGCGTGGCAAATTTCGGACGAGCGGCATCGGCGACCTCCAGCACCTCGGTATGGGTCACTTCTGCCGTCTCTTCTCCAGTCGCCCTATTAGTAATCAGGCTGATGCCCAGCACACGCATACCCATGTGACGCGCTACGACAACTTCCGGCACGGTGGACATACCTACTGCGTCGGTGCCGATAAGGCGCAGGTAACGCAGTTCCGCGCTCGTCTCAAAGCTGGGTCCCGCGACCATCGTGTACACACCCTCGTGCAGACGAAGTTCAGGATGGGCATCCGCTACCGTGCGTGCCAGGGAGCGCAGAGCCGCGTCATAGGCGTGAGCCAGCGCGGGGAAACGCGGGCCAAAACGCTCATCGTTTGGCCCAACCAGCGGATTAGCCCCAGCCAGACCTGGCATAGAAATATGGTCTCGAATCAACATAAAATCGCCCGGATGGTAGGCCGGGTTGACTCCACCGGCGGCATTACTCACCAGCAAGATGCTCGCTCCCAGCATACGCGTCACGCGCACCGGCAATGTTAGCACCTCCAACGAATAGCCCTCGTAGAAATGGAAACGTCCCTGCATCGCTACGACCGGTACCCCCTCCAGCATACCAAGCAGCAGTTGACCAGCATGTCCCGACACGGTTGCGCGTGCAAAATGGGGAATATCCACGTAAGGAATGATGGTTGCCTGCTCAATTTCGTGGGCCAGGTCTCCCAGACCGGAGCCTAACACGATAGCTACCAGTGGACGCTGTTGCGTGACACGGCGAATGGCCGCCGTAGCGGCCATCACCTGATCGTAAAGCAGCATAAACTACCTCATTGATGCGTCGAATCGATGTGTAGCAACTGATTGTACACATACATCGTCGAAAGGTGAGCGTGACCAAGCAGCTCCTGTACTGAACGCAGCTCCATACCTTTTTTCAACATCAATGCAGCAAAAGAATGACGAATCATATGCGGCGTGATGTCCTTGATGCCCGCCTGGCGCGCATAGCCTTTGATAATCAGCCAGAAGCCTTGCCGCGTCAATCGCTCTCCATGATGATTGACGAAAAGCGCAGTCTCATTCTTATTACGCAGCAACAATGGGCGAAACTCTCGCACATAGAGCTGCATCTGCTGTACCGCCTCTGCCGTCAGTGGAAGCCAGCGTTCGCGGCGTCTATTGCTGCCACGCCCCACGTGGATTCTGGATTGCCCGGTGTCAAGGTCCTCGATGTCAAGGGCAACCAGTTCCGAAACGCGCATGCCAGTGGCATAAAGAATATGGATCATTGCCAGGTCGCGCATACCGACCGGTGTCGAGGTCTCTACCTGGGCCAGCAGATTATCAATCTGCTCCACTTCCAGCACGTGAGGCAGGTTCTTATGCACTGTTGGCGCGTCCAGGTCTTCAATGGGATCAACCGTCAGCACGCCGACTTTACACAAATAGCGAAAAAACGATTTAAATGAGGCGAGTTTGCGCACAATAGTAGTCGGTCGATACTGTCGTTCCTGCTGCATCTCTAATAAGCAATGTTCTACCATATCTCTCGTCACCTCTGTCCACCGTTCCACACCTTGATGCAAAAGGTACCGGCATAATTGGTTCAAGTCATTACGATAAGCGACAATAGTGTTATAGTTACTGCCCTTCTCCTCGCTCCCCTTGCGAGAAAGAAAGGCTATATACTCATCTACAAGTTGTTGTAACATATTATACTTCCCAACCAATAGTTCAGCATTCATCATCAATTCCCCCAACTGTTCAGTAGAATGCCACTAGAATGTCGTTCATTATAGTCGCATACAACCAATACAGCAAGCAACGTAGGACATACGGGCTTTCCACCGTAGAGACAGGGCGAGGGTCAGGCAGGATATCCACAAGGAATATC
>DAOTVZ010000010.1:0-16689 GCA_034436045.1 Ktedonobacteraceae bacterium
ACAAAGACAAGCCCGATCAGGCGCTTGACCAGAAACTGAATCATGCTTTACCTCCTCCTCTTTGATGAGAGGCATGCGCTACGTATAACATTGGATTAAAGAGCTACCTCCAAACTATACGCTCGTGACATATGCGGTATCCCTGTGATAGAGGAGCATCTATGAAACGGCACCTGTCATAGAGACTCTCCGAATATGCTGTGAAGAAAGCCTTACAGGCAAGGGGCAGGGCGACCCTCGCGGTCGCCCCTACCGTGCATGGATAGGGAAGGAGCGACCCTCGCAGTCGCCCTGCCCCTTGCCGAAGATCGCGTTACAGAAATGAACTTGCTGTATTGTACGGTGTTAATGCTCCAGTTGTCAAGGCTCATGCGCATGGCCTACTAAAGTTTTCACATATATGATCTGCACTTTATAGAGCATTCATACATGACGCAGAACAAGGGAACAACGTACCATGCCGCTGTTCCCTTCTTCTATAAGCAAGCACAGGTAGCAATACCTGTGCCTGCAAACGGTATTGTCATACTATATCATCGTGGTGGGGCCACATGGCGTATCGGTGGAGAGATAGATGTTGCCCCAATCATTGGGTGGAGTGAGGCCCTCAGCGTTGTCTACTACGCCCTGCACACAGGGTTTGCGCAGACCGAGAGCAACTGCTTGCTCCATCGGCAGCCAGGCCACATCATTGACCAGTTGCTGCTCTGCCTTCTCATACATCTGTAAGCGTGCGTTGCCAAGCGGCGCAACGTCGGCTTGCGCCAGTTCCTGCTGCACTTGCTGCTGCTCAGCGGCATCGGTGGAGTGGTTCTGACCATAGTTCATGCCGTTCTGGGCGCAGCCGTCGCAGAATTGCAGTGAAGTCCAGTCCTGAGGATCGGGATAGTCAGCAATCCAGGCGGGGCCGGAGAAGAACATCAGTGGGTTCTGCGGGCCTTCTGAAGTGTCGCCAATCAGTGTATTGAAGTCAATATCGTTGGTCTTAACGCTGACACCAAGCACCGATTGCCACATTTGCTGCAAGGCAGCAACTTCGTTCTTTGTGGCCTGATCGCCACCGCTGGAGTACGTTAAGGTAATCTGCGGAAGCTGTGAGACGCTGCTATAACCCTCTTCCTGTAAACCTTTCTGGAACAGTTGCTTTGCCAGTGACGGATCACCGGAAGTGCCTTTGACGCCATCGGGGCCGGTTAGATTGGGGTTGTAACCAGGCATGCCAGCAGGGACAATATGATTGGTCGCAATGAAACTACCTGACCAGACCGACTTGACGATCAGGTCTTTGTTGATAGCCAGTTCGAACGCCTGACGAATATCGATGTTATCGAACGGCTTCTTCAGGTAGTTCATCGAATAGTAGTTGATCTGCAGTACAGGGGTCTGATGGAAGTCAGGGCGTGTCTTGTCCTGCTGGTAGTACTGCGTCGGAACATAGGTGTCATCCACCTGGTTCGCCTGGTAAGCCTGATAAACGGTAGGAGCGTTCTGGTAGAACTGGTAGACCAGCTCAGACAGCTTGGGATGGGGGCCATAGTAGTTGGGATTGGGTACCAGGACGATCTGCTTGTTGTGCTGGTATTGCTTAACCATCCACGGGCCATCCCCGCCGCCCTCGGTCAAGTGGTCGGTCCAGTTTTTGCCATACTTTTGCACCAGGCTTGGCTCTACCACATACGAACACGAATAGGTCAGCGCGTCCAGGAAGAACGAGTAAGGCTTATCGGTAATAATCTCAACTGTAGTAGGATTGGGAGCAAGCAAGCTATCGCCAATCAGTGTCGAGACGCCACCTTTTACGCCCAGTTTGGTCGAGTCTTTGATGTAATGCAGGTAGTAGGGGCCTGTTGGCGATGCTGTGGCTGGATCGAGGGCACGGTTGATGCTGTAGACCACATCCTGGGAGGTCAATGGCGTGCCATCGCTAAACTTCAAATTAGGTCTCAGCGTGAAGGTATAGGTCGTGCCATCGGATGAGATGTGGTACGAGGACGCCAGTTGTGGCTCAACCTGGAGTTGATCGTTCAACTGCACCAGGCCGGTAAAGACGTCATCAATGGCATAGATAGAAAAAGCATCTGTGGAAAGAGCCGGGTCAAATGTTTTGATGTCGGCGACACCAGCCTCAGCGCCTGAGTAATATACCTGTTTATTCTGAGGCAGAGGTGTGTGCGCTTTCGGTGTCGGGCCACTAGTTCCCCCACAGGCTGCGAGCATGATTGTCAGCAGGGCAGCTATAATGGGCAACAACCCTGCGGCAAATTTCTTGCCAGATACCATGTGTGATTCTCCTTAAATAGTGAGACTCGAAGAATGACAGTGTAACACAGAAAAGATCTACGCGGCTCGCACTTCGTATCGTTGCTGGCTTCTCTTGCATGGCCGATGTGTTTAGATGCGAAAGCGAGACCTATGGCTCGTCGGTGAGCCATCCCCATGATCTATTTGCTTCTCGGCAGTCCCTACACCTCCTTTTAATAACGACCAGTACCGGGTCTGCCTTTTCATCTTCATCATCAGGCGAGGCAGGCACCCCTTTGCGTCGCGTAGTGGAGAACCGTATAGTAGCATCTGATACGAGGTATCACCAATCTAAATACACTGCTACTATCGGTGGCACATTAGTATTACGTCAGCCCCATCCGAAATCTCTCACAGCCGAAAAAACGGACATTGTACAGCGTTTTTGGGAAATCTGGCCCTAAAACAAAGAGGGCGATGCCTCGCGCTCGCCCTGTTCCAGGGCCTGCTCTCTCATAGCCCATTTTACTCATGTCCGTGCTGTAAGGCAGAGATAGCATGATACACTGTGGCTAAGGATAGGATAAGAAGGGGAGGGATTATGCAAACGCTCGAAATCTACATAGAGGAAAATGCCTTCGGGGGAGTGCGGGCGGTGCAGGTAGTAGCCGATGCACCTGTCTCCATGCTCCTGCCCGCCTTAGTGGAGGAATTGCAACTGCCGCGCACCGATATATTTGGCAATCCGCTCAGTTATGTCTTGCGTGACGCCACCGATGGACATCTTTTATCCGAGCATCTCAGCTTGCGTCAACAGGGTGTTGCAACGGGGGCGCGGCTGGCGCTTGACTCCTATACCCCGGAGAGCGCTGTTCCGGTGGGGGTGCAGCAGGTGCAGGCGGTCTCTAGCCCCGCCAATGCCGTGCGTCTTGCTGCACAGCCAACGATGCCGCCTGTTATCTCGCAGCCTTTAATAGCGGATGGAACGTTTCATGCCTCGGCAACAATGGCCGATCAGGTGCAGATGCCTGTCGTGGGTGTAGGTAGACGCAATACTACGAACTCATTATCGCCTGTGCGGAAAAAGCAGGGACGCGATTGGACCCGGCGCGCGCTTCTGCTGACCGGCGGTGCTGTGCTGGGCGCGGGTATTGTCGGTATTGGCTATGCCGCCTATAGTGGTCGGTTGAGCAACCTGTTGCTGCATTCACAGACAACTCAGAAAACGGCGGTCAAGGCACCTGCCACAAACAAGCAGACGCCGGTGCCAACGCGAGCGTCGCAAGTATTCGCCTTTGACGGTCATACTGCCACTGTCCGCGCGGTGGCCTGGTCGCCAGATGGCACGCAGGTTGCCAGTGGTGCCAATGATGCTCGCCTGATGATCTGGAACTTGCAAGGGAATGTGCATCTCAATATCCGGCACGATACGACGGTACAGGCTCTGGCATGGGCACCTGATGGGCAGCGTATCGTGACGGGTGCTGGTAGCCACATCACCTTTTTTAACACGCAGAATAGCGCTCGCCTTGCTCATTTTGTGCATACGCATACCGCACCTGTGACCAGTCTGGCCTGGACGCCGCATGGGCAGATGCAGGTAGTTTCCGGCTCACTTGACGAACATGCGGTGATCTGGAATGGCGCGAACTATCAACCTCTACTGGTGTTTCGTCGGCATACCGCCGGTATCGAGGCGGTCACGTGGGCTGCTGACGGGCAGACCGTCGCCTCGTCCTCGCTCGGCGGCGTAGTGCGTGTCTGGAATGCTCAGAGTGGACAGGAAGTGCATGGTCTTTACCTGGATGGGCAGATATCGAAGCGCGCGACCGCCTTTGCTCCTGACGGTACGCTGCTCGCGGTCGGTGGCGACGATGGCATCATCCGTCTCTGGAACGGCCTGACCTGCCAGCAGCAAGGAGCCGGTATGTTTGGGACGCAGTGCATGGATGCCCCACAGCATCTACAACTGTCTAACGCTGCCATTCATAGTCTCGCCTGGTCGCCCGACGGACGCTTTTTGCTCTCCGGCAGCGACGATGGTACCTTCGCGGTCTGGTACCCCACAAAGAGCCAGCAACCTCTGTTCAGCATCCACCTCGCTGCCCCCGTGCTAAGCGTTGCCTGGTCATCTGCCAATGCACAACAGATCGCGGTCGCAGAGGGCAAAACCGTATCGGTATGGCAGATAGCATGATGTGATAAAGCCGAGAATGCGGATGTAGGGGACTCGATTGATCGAGTCCCTATGGAAAGCGGCGTTACCGATTCTGATTGGAAAATTTCATCATCACGTTCACACAGTTTCTTCCACAAATTCAACCATCGCCTGCATATCGCGTAGGGCGCGCAATGAAAGCGGGTTATCGTTGTGCGGCACCTGGGTCAGCGCCTCGTAGGCGGTGTGGCACTGTTCGCTGAGGAAGGCATGGCAGTAGGCGCGGGTTCTGGTCTGTTCAAGGATTGCCAGTATCTCCTGCACCTCGGTGACTGTCAGAGGTGTGGGCTGGCTGTAGAGTGCGCGCAGGCGAGCCTGAGCGGCGGGGGCTGCGTGTTCCAGCGCGTGCAGGATGGGCAGGCTCTTCTTGCGGCGGTAGAGGTCGCCCGCCGGGGTCTTGCCCAGTTCGGCGGTGCTGGCCCAGACGCCCAGAATGTCGTCGCGCACCTGGAAGGCGATGCCCATGGCCCAACCAAAGCTGCGCAGACGCTGAATGGTTTCTTCATCGCGTGTCCCCAGCCTGGCTCCCATCTCAGCCGCACAGCGCATCAGGGCACCTGTCTTGCGACTGATCATATCGATGTAGGATGAGACGGGAATATGCAGCATTTGCTCGAAGCTCATGTCCAGGTGCTGGCCCTCGGCCAGAATCAGGCAGGCATGGTCGAGAATGCGCCCTAGTTGGGCCGCTATTGCGCTCTCGACACCTGCTTCTAGTACGCCCCAGAGGGTGTAGCGAGCGAGGGCGAACATACCGTCACCGGTATTGATGGCCTGGGGAATGCCCCAAAGGTGCCACATTGTTGCGCGATGGCGTCGCTCGGTATCATGGTCCTCGATGTCGTCGTGAATCAGGGTGAAGTTGTGGGTGAGTTCAATAGCGGCAGCGGCGGGCAACGCGCGGCGCAGATAGTCATGATCCTGTTCGCTCGTGGGCACCTGGCCCCAGGCTCCGGCAGCTTCATAGGCGAAGAGCAGCAGCGTTGGACGCAGGAGCTTGCCGGGATTATGCCTGCTGGGCTGGAAATCGCTATCTACCCAGCCCAGGTGATACTGCATTTGCCCATAGAACGAGGCCAGACCACCGGTTGCGGCAGCCTCGGCCTCCGGCACGAAAACAGCCTGGTGCAAAGCGGCATCGATGTCTTTTTGATAGCGCAAGAGCGCGGACTGTAGCGGTGACGATAATGCCATAGAATAGAAATTCCTTTGTTTGTGTATCTTTACGGATGAAAATAGAAAAAGACGACGGCAGCTACCGTTCCTGCGGCGACGATGAGACGCGCCAGCCCTTTGAGGCCGCCGATGCGATGGAAAGGTGAACACAGGTCGCAGTAGCGCACAACGTATTGATAGCGGTGTCCACGTAAGCCTTCGCGCGTAATCACTACCATATCTTTCTTGCGATGAGTGTGGAGTTCATCGCAGATATAGCGACCACAGCCAGCGCAGGTGAACTGATCGACGAAGTGAGAGGTTTTGGAGATTGACCACTGGTCGGGATAGACCTGGGTACCACAGACATAGCAGACCTGGCTTTGCGCCAGCCGCATCTGTTTCTCGGCGCACGGCGAATGTTGCTGCTTGGGAAAATGCTCCTGGCACAGACCGCGTTTGCAGTCCGGGCAACGTCCCAGCGCCTCTTCGTTGCATTCGTGGCAACGACGGCTCTGGTTGACACTGCTCGTCACATAGGATGGATGAGTCTCATTGCTCGTACTCATTGACATTTTAAGCTCCCCTCTTCGTCGGTATAATATGATATGGTTAATTGCTTGATGCTATCATGATATGCCTACGGGTAAAATAGTAGCATGTTTCATTGCTTAGAAGCAATCGAAACGGTATTATAAGGGTCAATAGGATGCAAAAAATCTCACTTCCCCCCACAATCTGGGCCGGACATCGCCTCGATTGGGGGCGACAAACTTATCTTATGGGCATTGTCAATATAACGCCAGATTCGTTTGCCGGTGACGGCTTGCTGCGCGACGCGCGCCTGGACGCTCTGGTTGAGCGCGCGCTTGCCCAGGCGACGCGCTTCGTCCGCGAAGGCGCGACGATACTAGATATTGGCGGCGAATCGACGCGCCCCGGCTCTCAGCCTATCACAGTCGAGCAGGAACTGGCGCGTGTCTTGCCGGTCATCAAAGCCTTGCGCGCGACATTGCCCCCCAATATCATCCTTTCTATTGATACGTATAAGGCAGATGTTGCGGAGCAGGCGCTGGCGGCGGGGGCCAGTATGATCAACGATATCTGGGGCCTGCGCTACGATGCAAGAATGGCGGCGGTGGCGCGTGAGTATGGGGTGCCGGTGGTGTTGATGGCGAATATGCGCCCATTGTCCGGTGGTGAGTCGCCGCGACGCTACGCGATTGTCAGCGATATCGTGCGTCTGCTCTCTGTCTGCATCGAGCGGGCGCTGACGGCGGGCATTGCCTGGGAACATATCATCATTGATCCCGGTATTGGTTTTGGTATTGGCCCCGACGAGAACCTGACCATTTTGCGCCGCCTGCACGAGTTGCAGGTGCTGGAACGCCCGATTCTGCTCGGTGCCTCGCGCAAGTCCACGATTGGCCTGGTGCTTGGCGGGTTGCCTGCCGCCGAACGGCTGGAAGGCACCGCCGCCACGGTGGCGCTGGGCATTGTGCACGGTGCAGACATCGTGCGTGTCCATGATGTGCATGAGATGGCGCGCGTCGTCAAGATGAGCGATGCCATTGTGCGCGGAACCTATACATTGACCTATCCACAGGAGCAGTAGCTGATTAGCGATGAATTATCAAGAGGCTCTGGCCTATATTTACAGTTTTAGCGACTTTGAGCGTAGTGGCAAGTATAACCGTGACAGAAATGAGAATTTGCCCCGCGAGGCGCGTCTGTTGGAGAAGCTGGGCCATCCGCATCAGCAGTACACAACAACACATGTGGCCGGCACAAAAGGGAAAGGTTCAACCTCGGCGCTGATCGAGCGTGTGTTGCGTGAAGCTGGTGTGCGCACTGGCCTCTATACACAGCCCGACTTGCATACCTATCGTGAGCGCATGCGCGTGAATGGCCGCCTGATTAGTGAGGAGGAGGTAGCCCGACTCGTGCCGGAGGTGCGCGCGGCGGTTGAGCAGATACAGGAGAGCCACGAATTTGGCCCCTATATCACCTACGAGGTTTCGACGGCGCTGGCTTTTCTCTATTTCTGGCGGCAGCAGGTGCAGCACGCCGTAATTGAAGTTGGAATTGGTGGACGCCTGGATGCGACCAACGTGATTCAGCCGCTCGTCTCGGTAATTAGCTCGATCAGCTATGATCATATGAACGTGTTGGGCAATACGTTGGCACAGATTGCCGGTGAGAAGGCGGGCATCATCAAACCGCATGGCATCGTCGTGACCTCGGCGCAGGGAGCGGAGCCGTTGCTGGCTATCGCAGCGGCCGCGCGGCGGCAAGAGGCGCAGATGGTGCGTATCGGCCCGGTTGGCACAGACCCGCAGCAGAGTGAGGTTGAGCAGGGCTTGCTGCCGCCCTTGCAGTACCGCTATCAGCTTGAGGAGCGCAGGGGCGAAACACAGCATTTTACCGTCTGGACTCCCTCGTGTGTTTATGAGCATCTGGAGATACCGCTGGCCGGAACCTATCAGCTTGAGAATGCCACCCTGGCGCTGGCGGCTCTGGAGCAGTTACATAAGCGCGGCATACACTGGGACGAGACGGCGTTGCGGGAAGGCTTTCGCAATGTGTCCTGGCCCGGTCGTATTGATGTGGTAGGGGAGCGTCCCACGCTAGTTGTAGACGGCGCGCATAATGCCGATTCCATGCAAAAGTTGATGCAGGCGCTACGCGATTCGTTTACCTTTCGCCGTCTGATCGTTGTGCTGAGCGTCAGCCGTGACAAAGACCTTACCGGTATCGCGCGCGCCCTCTCTGTAACTGATGAGGTAATCGTGACGCGCATGCGTAGTCCACGAGCTGCGAGCATTGAGATGCTGCAAGAGATACTGGCGGCCCAGGCTCCTCAGGTGCCGGTCAAAACCGCCGCTAATACCGAAGCAGCCATGACGCTGGCCCTGCAACAGGCGCAGCCCGATGATCTGGTCTGCGCGACCGGCTCCATCTATTTCGCCGCTGAGGCGTTACGCTGGGCTGCCGAACATGGCAACCAGCGAGCCGCAGCAGCCATCGAGGGGCATGACCATTAAGGTACTTTTGTCGAGGTAAGTGGTAAGGTTACGGTGAACATTGAACCTTCGCCTTCCTGGCTCTCAACGTGAATTGTGCCACCATGCTCCTCGACAATGGTGCCTCTATCGGTTTATTAAGGGGAGAAGCGAATATTTCTCCCCGCTTTGCTGGTAGAAGATAGACCTATTATAGCATATCGGGGCTTTTCCTTTCCTGGGGATCATCGCTTGACTCGTAGAGCGAGCTAGCGAGTGACTTTTGTGGGTAGGTACTGCCTGGTTCTCTGTAGGCGTATAACCAGTGATGCGTGCCGGGACCGATCTCGATAGGCGCTGTGTCGTTTCCAGGCAGCGTGACGGTAGCCGTTGTATTGGGCGGTACCACCACCTCTACTTCGATCTGCTCTCCCTTGATGTGCCATGCCGATTCAGCGATCCCATACGGAGTGCGGTGCCGTGCGCGGGCAAAGGTCAGACCACCACCAGGGTGCGGTTGGACGGTGAGATGGCGATAACCCGGCTCGGCTGGAGCGAGACCGCCAACGGTGCGATGCAGCCAGTCAGCGACAGCGCCCAGCGCGTAGTGATTGAAGGATGTCATCTCGCCTGGATTAACCGAGCCGTCGGGGCGCAGGCTATCCCAGCGTTCCCAGATCGTTGTCGCTCCCATCGTCACCGGATAGAGCCACGAGGGGCATTCGCGTTCCGTCAGCAAACGAAAAGCAGCATCATACTCACCAACGCTGCACAGAGCGTCACAAATGAGCGGTGTGCCTACGAAGCCGGTGCTGATATGATATCCACTCTTGCGCACGAGGGCGGCCAGACGCTTACCGGCATGGTCGCGCTGCTCAGCAGTGGGCAACAGGGCAAACTGCAAGGCCAGCGCATAGGCAGTCTCAGCATCACTCATGAGGCGTCCGGCGGGCGTGACGTACTCGGCATTGAAGGCAGTACGCACATGGGCGGCCAGTTGCCAGTAACGATCTGCCTCTTCAGCGCGTCCGAGGATCGCGGCGGCATGTCCCACGAGTTCAGCCGAATGGGCAAAGTAGGCAGTGGCAATCACGTAAGGGTCTGTGCGCGCCGCCGCCGGTCTGTCAGGGGGAGCGGTGGGATCGAGCCAGTCACCGAACTGGAAGCCCTGACTCCAGAGATAGCTTTCGCCTGCCGTTCTGGCAACGAGATCAACCCATGCCCGCATGCTCTCGAATTGAGTTGCCAGCACGCTCACGTCGCCATAGCGTTGATAGAGTACCCAGGGTACAATCACCGCCGCATCTCCCCAGGCGGCAGCGGGGATGGGGGGACGATCCATTACCTGGGGTACCATGAAGGGGACGCCACCTGTCGCCGCTTGTTCGGCAGCCAGGTCGGCCAGCCACGAGGTCAGGAAACCGGCGGTATTATAGAGGAAGCAGGCGGTGGGAGCGAAGACCTGAATATCGCCTGTCCAGCCTAAACGCTCGTCACGCTGGGGGCAGTCCGTCGGAATGCTGAGGAAGTTGCCGCGCATGCTCCACACGACGTTCTCATGCAGCCGATTGATGAGCGGGTCCGAACACTCGAACCAACCCGTGCGTTCCATATCGGAGTGACAAACGACGGCCTGCACATTCTCCGCTCGCAGTTCGTCAGGCCAGCCTGTGACCTCAGCATAGCGGAAGCCGTGAAAAGTGAAGCGAGGCTCCCAATGCTCGATTCCCTCGCCGCGCAATATGTAATGGTCGGTTGCCAGGGCGGTGCGCAGTGGGCGTACACACAGTTCTCCATTTTCGAGGACTTCGGCGTGACGGAAGGTAATTGTCTGACCGCGAGGCCCTGAGACGGTGATGCGCAGTCGCCCGACGAGGTTCTGGCCGAAGTCGATGATGGTGCGACCGGAAGGTGAGGGAGTGATAGCAACCGGTGCAATGACCTCGATACGTCGCACAGGCGGGCCAGATGGGGCGACGAGGCGAGAGGGGTCTTGCTCAAGCACGCGCACTCCTGCCCAATCGCTATCGTCATAGCCTGGAGCCGACCAGCCGGGTCTTTCAAGGCGAGCATCATACGTCTCACCGTCATACAGATCACTGGCCCGAATCGGCCCCTGAGCAGCGTGCCATGTCTCATCGGTCACGATACGCTCTGTGGTGCCATCGGCGTAGTGAATTTCGAGTTGAGCCAGCAGTGCAAGACGATCACCATAGATGTTGCGCCTTCCCCCGTTAAAACCGAGCCGTCCCCGGTACCAGCCGTCGCCCAGTATGGCTCCGATGGTGTTGCGGCCCTCCTGCAAAAGCTCTGTCACATCGAATGTTTGGTAGCACAGTCGATGGTGATAACTTGTCCATCCTGGGGCCAAAACATGGTCGCCAACGGCATTGCCGTTGAGTTGTGCTTCGTAGACACCCAGAGCTGTAATATAGAGCCGCGCATGTGTGAAATCTGGCCGGACGGTGAACTCGTGGCGCAGCAGAGGCGCGGGCTGCGGGCATGTCGTGTCCTCATCCCAGTCGGGTGTCACGAAGCGCGCTGTCCAGTCGGAAGCCGCGAGTAAACCCGCTTCAATGGGATAGAGCCGACTCCAGGCCGAGGGTAGCCCATCATCCCCCCAGACGCGCACGCGAATCCAGAGGCGTGTGCGCGACGCAAGCGGAGCAAACGGCCAGTCTACAAGCACCGACTGATCGGAGCTAACCCGGCCCGTCTGACCATGTAACTGGCCCTCCGGCCCATATGCCTCAATCTCATAGCCGCTCTGACGCCATTCCCTCAGCGCGGTTTCGATGATCCAGGATAAGCGAGGACGGGCCAGACCCACCCCAAGTGGTTCGCGCAGATGCTCGAAGCGAACATCTGCTATAGTGACAGCAGAATCTCCCTTGACTCCATCTATGTATTCTGACATGCTTCTTCCCTTAGAATAGCCATCTATAAAAGTATTAACCGTATTATACACTCAGCCTTTGATCGAACCGGCGGTTAGCCCCTTGATGACCTGCTGGTTGAGTATTAGATAGACAATCAGCGTTGGAAAAACCGCAATAGCGGCCCCCGCGAAAGTTGGCCCCCAATCGATCTGGCCATATTGGCCTACGAAATTCAACAGGCCGGTTTGAATGGTACGCAGGTTATCGCTGCTGATGAAGGTCAAAGAGAAGAGCAGGTCGTTCCACAGGAAAAAGAAATTCACCAGGCCGATAGTGATGAGTCCATTTGCTACCATCGGGACGGCCACCTGAAAGAATACCTGGTAGATACTTGCGCCATCGAGCACCGCTGCCTCGATGATGGTGCGCGGAACGTTTTTGAAGAAACCCGCCATCAAAAACACCGAAAGAGGAAGAGAGGCAGCAGTGTAGGTGATAATCAATGCCCAGCGCGTATTGATCAAACCTGCCTGAAAGTACATCGTGAAGAGTGGTAGCAGGATCATTTGTGATGGGATCATGATCCCTGCCAGGAAGATGAGTAGCACGACGTTGTTGAAACGCCACTTCATCACTTCCAGGCCGAAACTGGCAGCGAGGCTGAACACGAGAACCAGCAACAGCGATGGAAACACGACGAGAACACTGTTGAGAAAGTAGGTGCCCATACCCGAATTCCATGCCTGGGCGTAGTTCTGCCACGCCAGGCCACTGGGCAACGTCCAGAACGCGCTCGTGTTGAACTCCTCTGTGGTTTTGAACGAAGACAACAATAACCAGATGAGGGGATAGAGTACCACGATCAGCAGGAGCGCAACCAGTATCCAGACTGGGATACGAGCAAGCAGTTTACCCGCGAAATACTTCGTCCGCCCGTGCGGCGGCGTAGTTGTCGTGGTTTCCCGTATTGGTTTGGTCAAAGCCTGACCCATAGCGAACCTCTTTTCTTTTCTTTAGCCCACGTCCTGGCGTGCTGAGCGGAAGATCAGCAGAGTGACGAACAGGCACATGATGGCGAGCGCGGTGGCGATGGTGCTGCCGTAGCCGTATTCACCGTTGGAAAAAGCCGTCGTGAACATATACAAGGTCAGCGGCGTTGTTGCCTGTCCCGGTCCTCCGTTGGTCAGCGCCAGCACGGAGTCGAATACTTTGAGCGTTCCGTTGATACTGAAGATAAAAGAGGAGAAGAGAATAGGGGCCAGCAGTGGCAAGACGATGTAGCGCACCATCCGCCAACCAGAGGCTCCATCTATTTTTGCGCTCTCGAAGATTTCAGCGGGGATATCGACCAGCCCGGCAAAGAGCAATACCCCGTAGAAGCCCATGGAACGCCATATATCCATAATCGCAATGACCCAGAAGGCGGAGCCAGCCTGACCCAGCCAGGGTTGAATCCAGGCGTCGAGATGTATGACATGCAGAAGGGAGTTCACCAGGCCATAGGTCGGTGTAATCTCGAAAATCTTTTTGAACAATGCCGCCACTGCAACAGTGGGCAGCACCACCGGAAAGAAGACCAGTGTCCGAATCAGTGGTGACGCCTTGCCGAGATAGAAAACGTACAACAACGCAAGCAGCAAGCCAATTCCTACCTGCCCGATAGTCACGACGACTGCGTACTTGACGGTGAACAGAAAGGCTTGCCAGAACGTTGGGTCGCTGAAGAGTTCGGCGTAGTTGTGCAGGCCGACGAACTGGAAACCACCGATGACGCTGCCCTCGAACACCGTATACACCAGTGACCAGATAATCGGTACCAGTATAACAACCGAATAGATGAGCAGTGCCGGTCCGACAAAGACCAGGATCGCTTTTCGATCACGTAGCATTGCTTCCATCGAGTAACCTCCATCAAAACAGAATAACATGGAAAACCTTCCATGTTATTCTGCTCATGCTCGTAACTAAGACTGGTTCGCTTGTTGCACCGCTGCCATAAAAGCCTGGGGAGACATAGCCCCGGTCACCAGAGGTGCGGCATCCTGTTGAGAGATGTTGGTTGCCTTCGTGGTGAAGAGTGCTTCAAACCAGAGGACGGGCTGCGCCGTTTGTTTGATCAGGTTGATGACCAGCGTGGTCAGTGCGGGCAGGTTCGCGGGTGGATTATGCACGGCGAAACCGGTCACGGCTCCCTCCTTCTGTAAGGCAACGTCGCCGTAGTTCTTCACCATATAGGCAAGCCACTGCCCGACGGTCGCATTGTACTTTGCCTTGTTCACAGTGGTCGTCTGACCTGCGTTCATGGGTGTCTGGCTTGAGTTCCCGGCTCCGCCGGTGACGTTGGGGAACGGGAAAAAGCCGACATTGTCTGCGCCAATTTTGTTCACGGTGGGATCGTTGAAATCACGTAGCTCCCAACTGCCCATATACATCATCGCGGCGGTGCCATTCAGGTACAGGTCTAGCGCCGGTGTGTAATCGAGCGTGGCGACGCCTTTGCCAAAATAGCCGTGCTTGCCCAGGTTGGCGACCGCCGTTGCGGCCTCAACATATGGCGGGTCGGTCAGCTTTGCCTGCCCGTTCTTGACATTGAGCAAGGCATCGGGGCCGAGCGAGCGGAAAATGTAGTTGCCGATCAGGCGGGTAATCGGCCAGCCCTGGATGCCTGAAGCTGTGAGTGGTTGGATACCCTTCTGATAGAGGTTGGCGCAAATCTGAACGAGTTCGTCCCAGGTATTGGGTGGCTGAATGCTATGCTGCGCAAAGATTTGCTTATTGTACCAGAATCCTTCGACGTTGAGTTCAAATGGAAGCTGGGTCAGTGGACTGCCGAAGATTTTGTTAAGGACGCTAACCGCTCCCGGAGTGATCTGGTCGGAGACACCAAGCTGCTGGAAGGTCGATTCAAGGTCCAGCACCTCGCCGTCCTTCGACAACTTTGCGAGCAAGTCGGGGGGTGGCGAGTTGTAGAGAACTGGAAGGGCACCTTGCCCGGCGAGCAATTGTACCTGCTGGTTCAGGTTATTTTGCGCTATGTAGTCTACTTTGAATGTGGTGCCAGGGTGTGTCCTGGCGTACTGATCGGTAATGGTGGCCAGAATAAGCGGCCATCCTGTGCCTGCCTGCTGGACAGAGAGGAATTCAATGTTGGCGCTACCGTTGCTATTGAGCGAACTGCCGGTCGATGTGCTGCCACAGGCGGCGAGAAACGCGGTGAGGCTAAGCGAAGTACCAGCGGCGACTTTGACAAATTGACGACGATTGATGGGAGTTCCGAACTGCAATGGAAGTTGAGGCATCTGCTTGCTCCTTACGTGAAAATATTCCGTTCTTTCCAGGGTGCTATGAAACAGTGACCACTTACTAAACTAACTAACTTTAATAAGTATAACGTATAGACACCTCTTTGTCAAGAAGTTTCCCTGGTAATTTGCATCAGAAACTTGACAAAAAAGCATTTTACGGGTAAGATATACGAAGATATACTAGATACCTCGAAGATATTTTCTTTACTTAGGAAATAAACGAGTAGGCAAGGTGCCATGCAGCAACAAAAAACCGCTGATCGTTTTCTGATACGGAGCATCAATCAGAGCTTGCTCTTGAATTTGATTCGGGCGCACGCACCTGTTTCACGTCCACAACTGGCTACGTTGTCCGGCTTGAGCCAGGTCACGGTAATAAAAATTACGAATAATCTTATCAAGCGTCAATTTATTATGGAGAAGGAGTACGCGGAATCGACAGGGGGGCGGCGAGCGGGTCTGCTGGAAATTCACCCAGAGGGGGGATTTGCCATCGGGCTGATCCCTCATGAGTATACACTGAACGGCGTGATTTTGAATTTGAATAGTGAGCTTATCTACTCGCGGCAGTGGAACCTTCCGTTTCGTGATAACGCCTTCCAGGCGCTAGACCTCATAGAGCGGTGCGTTGGAGAGATGGTACAGGAGAGTGGTGTGGCGAGGGAGAAAATCATTGGCCTGGGGTTGGGAATGTCCGGGTTGATTGATGCTGAGAATGGACGGTGCATCGAGTCACACATGCTGAACTGGCAAAATGTCGAGATCAGTCATCCCCTGGAGGAGCGGCTCGGTATCCCCGTCTTTCTTGATAATGATGTCAATTGTCTGGCCATTTATGAGAAACTCTTCGGTCAGGGCCAGCCTTACCAGCATTTCCTGGTCGTTGGGATTGGCAGTGGCGTTGGCCTGGGTATCATCGTCAATGGCGATCTTTATCGTGGAGCATTTGGAGGAGCAGGCGAATTTGGTCATACCGCTGTGACCACCGAAGGGCGTCTATGTAAATGTGGCAATCACGGCTGCCTGGAAACCTATGTCTCCGACCAGGGTATCGTGGAGAATTACCGCGAATATCTGCATGCCACCACCTATAGTCTTGAACAGGAAATCCAGGAACCAACCCCTTTTGAGGTCGTAGAACAGGCGCGCAATGGCGACGAAGCCTCCATCGCGGCTATCCAGCGGGCAGGTGTGTTGTTGGGTGTGTCGCTTGCCAATCTGGTTAATATCTTTAACCCCGAATGCGTCATCCTCTCCGGGCCCGATACCGATGCCAGTATGCTGGCCGGTGACTTGCTCCTTGAGCCAATGCAGCGGACATTTAAGAAACACATCTTTTCGCAGATTGCGAAGGATTTGCACTTCAAGGTGGAGCGACTCGGTTTTGAAAGCTGGGCGCGGGGTGCCGGAAGCCTTGTCCTGCGTCACTTTTTTTCGTCGCCGGTGTATCTCCAGGATGAATATTATCTACTGAAGAAGTAGGGCAGGAGAAGAGAGCAAGAAGATGATCGAAAAAGAAGCACGATTGCTGAGAATTGGGGTTGTAGGAGCAGGCCCGATTGCGCAGGCGGCTCATTTTGAGGCTTGTCGGAAGGCACGTAACGCTGAACTCTATGCGATCTGCGACCTGGCTGCCGACCTGGTTTCGAGCATGGCCGCCATTCACCATCCCCGCGTCACCTATCTCGACTACGATGAAATGCTTGCTGACCCAAATGTCGAGGCGGTCATTGTTGCGACCGCTGATCAGTTCCATGTCGCTATGGCGGCGCAGGCTCTTGCCGCCGGAAAACACGTGCTGGTAGAGAAACCGCTCGGTGTTAACGTTGAGGAGTGCGAAGCTCTGCGTCAGCAGGTGCAGGCATCCGGGCTGGTACTTCAGGTCGGGA
>DAOTVZ010000011.1:0-15706 GCA_034436045.1 Ktedonobacteraceae bacterium
ATCAAACACAGCCGCGCTCACCACTGCTGGATCAGGCTCAAACGAGATAGCCAGCAAGTATCTGTCGAAATCAACGACGATGGCCCCGCTGCCGACACACCATCTACCTCAACAGGCAATGGCCTACGTGGCCTGCGTGAACGAGTCGCGGCACTAGGCGGCAGCCTGGATGCCCAGCCACGCATGGGCGGTGGTTTTTCTCTTCGTGTCAGCATCCCACTGGCACAGAAGCGTCCGCTCTCTGGCAAGCAGAAAGAGTCTGTCACAGAGAACGCAGGGATACCAGATCAGGAATCTATTTCAGCGCTTGATGAGAGGAGCAACCCGCAATGATTCGCGTACTTTTAGCAGAAGATCAGGCAATGGTACGTGGCGCGCTCGCAGCATTGCTGACATTGGAAGGCGATATCGAGATTGTCGCTGAGGTCGGGCGCGGCGATGAAGTGGTTGTTGTCGCCCGTGCCACACATCCAGATGTGGCCTTGCTGGACATCGAAATGCCTGGAATGGACGGTATTGCCGCTGCCGCTGCGCTGCGCACGGAGCTACCTTCGTGCCGCGTTGTTATTCTGACCACCTTTGGCCGCCCCGGCTATCTGCGTCAGGCCATGGATAGCGGCGTGGTCGGTTTCCTGCTCAAAGACGCTCCGGCAGCCCAGCTTGCCACCGCTATTCGCCGCGCCGCCGCCGGAGAGCGCGTGGTTGACCCCTCGCTGGCCCTGGCCGCGCTGAGTGAAGGCAATAATCCGCTCACCGAACGCGAACGCGCGGTGCTGGCCGCCGCGACACGGGGAGCCAGTATCGCCGAGATCGCCGCTTCGCTCTTCCTCTCCGAAGGCACCGTTCGCAACTACCTCTCCGTCGCCATCCAGAAACTCAGTGCCAAAAACCGCATTGAGGCTGCGCGCATCGCCGAGCAAAAGGGCTGGCTCTAATCTCCAGGATGACAAATGTCATAGCAAAGTGCTGATGTTCTTCACTACTCGTTTTCCACGTTCCAGAGTATGCTTAAACCAGAAACGTTGAACACGAGTTGATTAGACGGATAAAGCGTCACCTATGTAAAGATAAGAAAAGAGGTATCATCTCATGAAGACATCAGTAAACACCTTACACAGATTTCAGACCCTCGCCATCCTGATCCTGATCTTCTCCGACGGCTGCGATGTCGGGCAATTCTCGCTGTCATCGTTCAATGTATGGAGTGTCGGGGGCATCATCAATGTTCTCCTGCACGCGCTGGCGGGTTTCATCTTCATGGCTGCTGGCATCCAGTTCTTCTATGCACCACATCGGCTCGCTCCACGCATCTGGGTCAGCGTCCTCTGTGTGATTGCCACTGTCGGCAATATCGTCATGATCATTATGGGCACGACCAACCCCGATCCAAACTCCGTTGGTGTCCACTCACCCGGCGACTGGATGGTAGTGATTGCCATTGTGGCCGGTGTCCTGCTCTGGTTCGCCACTTTGCTGGTGGAACGCACTCAGTCCATCAATGTTCACCGTGAAAAGATCGCAGAGGAGAACATATAGTCTGATTGGATATCGACCACAAAACAAAGTCAGAGTACACGGGCCTGACATCCACAAGGGTGCCAGGCCCGCGCATGATTTTCCCCCTTTTCACACATTCCGTCCGCCCGATATGCCAACTTTTATCAAGTTTCCGTTTATCCTGTATAGGCACACCATCAGTTGTAAAACAGCCATGCAACTGAGTAATCAATGACTATCGTTGATCGAGGGGCCACCAGTTCCATGAGGGGGAAAAGAGGACATGAACCAACGTTTGCGAAAAACGGAGACGCCATCCGCCTCTGATTATCGTACCGCGTCCATGCCGACAGCAAAGTTGCCACAGACGCCACCGCCCGAAAGCAGTAGCACGGTCAACACCGTCGAGCAGGCTATCCTTCGTCTGAACGACGCAGCACGCCGCCTCGCCGGTGAAACGGGACATGGGCACACTCCGCGCGCCTCGCGCCTCAAGCCGCTACGTGATATTTCCGCCGACATTCAGCGCCATAGCACACCTCATCCCGGCGTTGGTCACGCGCGAGATAATGATCTGGCAACGCATATGCCCGATTTCTGGCCCTGGTTCCAAAGTGAAGCCGAAGAAGAGAACGAGGCTATGCCCTGGTCAGAGCAGAGCGATCCTCTGCAAGCGCGTCATATTCCCGGTCGCGCGGAGGCTGCTCACCTCGAAGTGGCTTCTATCCGGCGCTCGCGCGTTGCAGAGCCACTCGTTGCACCCGCCAGGGAAAGAAGAAAACCTGCTCGCCATTTGCGTCTGGTCTTTACGTGTCTCCTCATTGTAGCTGCCTTCGCGCTCGGCGTCGATAGTGTGCTGTTCGCTCTTGCCTTCCTCCATATACGCCCCTCTACCACACCGATCAGCCAACCACCAATATTGACTATTTCACTGGCAGGTAGCCCACAGTTGATCAACTCGGCAACCATAGGACAACACATTACATTGCATTTGCGCTATTTCACGCAATCATCGTCCATTTATCTGCTGCACGACTCTAACCAACCGATCATCCCCATCAACTCTAACATGGCGGTCATCCGCTCTGACTCACAAGGCAATGCAGATGTTGACACCATTATCGACGATAGCTGGCTACCGGGTCTCCGTACTATACAGGCAGAAGAACTTGCAAGCGGCCATACTGCGACCACGACACTACGAATAACAACGAGTCATACACAACCATCACATTTGTATATCCCAACTACCACTATCGATATGGGGAGCAACTCACAGGGCGTGAATAGCTTCCAGCCCTTAACACTCTCTAATGAAGGCACTGGAACGATCAACTGGTCGGCGAGCAGCAACCAGCACTGGCTCTCTCTCACGCCGACTCAGGGAACATTTGGTCAAAACCAGGTTATCTTCATCGGCGTGCAGCGCGCCTCGCTCAAACCAGGCGACTATCAGGGCACAATCACCTTTACCTCCAGTGCTGCTGATCATATCAACGTGACCGTAACCATGACGGTGCAGCCTCTCTCAACGAATACGCCGATCCTGGAGCTTACACCTGCCCTGCTCTCCTTTGTCGCCTCCGAAGGGGGGGGCAATCCTGGCGGGCAATATATCACGCTCAGTAATCCGGGGAAACAGACTCTCAACTGGACACTGGCAAACAATTCGCCAATCTCGTCAAGCGGCGCAGGCACACCCTTCAATCCAATGGGTCAACCGGCAAACTGGCTCAGCTTAAGTCAGTCCAGTGGCAGTATTGCGCCAGGAGCGACAACGCAGATTGCCGTGATGGTGCAAAGCCAGAATCTTCCGCCAAGCACCTACATCAATACTCTGGTCTTCAGGATCAGTGCTGGTACTACCAGCAATACACAAAGCGTCACGGTTTCTCTTACCATGCAGCCCCCGTGCGGGTTGACACCCAACGTCGGTAGCCTGTCATTCACTGCCATAGCCGGTCAGGGCAATCCTGGCAATCAGGCGCTGAGCCTGAACACGACCGCCAATTGCCCCGGCAGGGTCAACTGGCAAGCCACTAGCTCGGCTGACTGGCTCCAGGTCACCCCTGGTAGTGGACAAATCACGCAAAACGCGGTCGGTGCGATTGTGACCGTTGGTGTCAATACGCAACAACTGAAAGCGGGCACCTACACCGGCACTATCGCAGTGGGAGTGGTCGAGAACCAGCACAGCCAGCCCATTAGTTCACAGACCGTTCTCGTCACACTCACCGTGCAGCCGCCACCGCCGCCAAGCACGCCAGTTATGGCCGTCTCACCATTAAACCTGAACTTCAGCACCACGCAAGGGCAGACCGGTAGCCAGGCCATCACCATCACCAATACCGCCAGCTCCGGTAGCCCACTGCACTGGAATACCAATGTCTCGACACTGGCCTCTAGTTGGCTCGGTGCTTCACCCGCCTACGGAAACTTGCTTCCAGGACAGGCAGGCCAGCTAACCGTCAGTATCAATACAGCCGGTATCTCGCCAGGCACCTACACCGGTCAGATCATTCTGACCGGCACTGATAACAGCAACGGTAATGCTGCCGGTGGTAGCCCGCAAACAATCATGGTCAATCTCACTGTGCTACCACCGTGCGCGCTTCAGCTCTCATCAAGCTCGCTAGCCTTCACTACTTCACAGGGCAATGATCCCGCACCGCAGTCATTAACTCTGACCGCATCAGGGAACTGTAGCTGGCCTCTCTCGTGGCAGACCAGCGTAGCAGGCACAGCTTCCTGGCTTACCAACGCTCAATCCAGTGGAAAGCTGACTGCGAGCGGGCAAACAGCGACGCTGACCATCTCGCCATCCGCTGCCAGTCTCGTGCCGGGTACATACAATGCCAACGTCACTATCGCAGCCTTCGATTCGGCCAACAATCCGGTACAGGGAAGCCCCTTTACTCTGGCAGTATCGCTGGTCGCCACCGGCTACAACGTCAGCGGCATCGTCGATGCCTGCGCCACCACCACCTGCCCTACGCCCACACCACTGGCAAATGCCACCGTCAATCTCGTCAATTCCGCCGGAACGATTATTGCAACCCTCACTGCAAACAGCCAGGGAGCGTTCAGCGTGACCAACGTGGCTATCGGCAGCTATACGATCACGGCCACTGGCACTGACAGCAGTGGCAACCAGTATGCCGGGAATTTGCCAGGTATCAACGTCAGCCAGAACACCACCGGCCTGACGGTCGATACTTATATCAACCCGCCACCCACGCCCACTGGCACGTGACCGATAATTCGCGCAACAAGAGAACTTACGGGAATACGCCCCAGCTCTCCCGGCTCTAGCTTATGCAGACCATCTCCGTAAGTTCTCCCGCCATCAACCAGCATCGACACCGGTATGGCATTGAGATAACGCCATATCATTCGCATTAGTTCAGGTTGAGAATGTAGCATCTCCTGTAGCCAGGGACGGGGATATAGCAAAAGATAAACATTAGTTGCAGTAGCACATGATTGGTTCAAAATAAAACGGAATGGACTCCGGCGCTCCCGGCTCTGCCGCCCCATATATGTACAAAGCAAGGGGGCAGGCGGACGATACTCCTGCACATACCAGGGAGTACGATGACGACATAAATACCCATTATGTATACCACGCTCTTTACCCATCTGTAAATACTTCCAAAGCAATATATCATCTTTTTTGACAAATTCTTCAGTAAAATTACAAGATAGCAGGAAATATACTTTTTCAAGCAAAGGCATACCTTTAGCATCCGCTTTGATCTCATCAACAGATAGAAAGCGCGGCCCTGGTAAAACTGGTTTTAAAAATTTTTGTGCAATGCCATACGCTTGTACTTGTTCATCCGTAAGAATAAAGAATTTATTCGCACCTGTTGCTACACCACGTTTAATCTCAAAGAGATCTGAGAGTATGTATTCTCTACTCGTCGAAATAGAGTGATATTCGTTACTTCTTAATATAGGAGATGTTACCTCTTCTATAGAAAATAAACTCCATTGTTCTGTATAATTCCTAAAATATGTACTCCATTTATAGTTGCTTTTTAATGATCGTAAAGACACAAAGCGAGAGATAAGAGGAGCCAGTAACGTACCCCCTCCGGTGAACTCCACCTCATGCTGTGCGGAAGGCAATGTATTTCTGAACCACACTATAGCCGAAGAAGTGAGGGCATCACTAAATTGTAAATCATTGGCATCAAAGCGATGAATACGTAATACTGTGACATGGCTCAATAAATACTCTCTGATTTGCTGTCCATAATTCACATCCAGAAACTCTCCTGGGATAAGCCAACCCGCAAGACAATTATCAGCCATCCATTGATGCGCCAGGCACAAAAAATATCCATATAAACCGGACAAACCGCTCAGTTTTATATTTATCAACCGTGTCACACGCGCTTGTAACCAGCTTTTATCTTCTTTAGAGAGGTAATGATGACGGACATAGGGGGGATTGCAGATGAGAAGAGTAGCCTTCTCATGTTCACTTTCTGGCGGAGACACTCTTGTAAAATCAGCGTGATGCAATTCAAGATGAAAGTCATGCCATAAGTCCATTACTTGCTGAATATATATTTCGTCTATTTCATAGCCAGCAACGCTGTTAATACGTTTCAGAGGAAAAGTACGTAAAAGTGCAGAAAAAAATGCTCCGCTACCAAAAGCGGGATCGAGAAAACGTATAGGTGCATCTGAAGGTAACAGAGATTTCGAGTATTGTAACATGTCTGTTGCTAATACCGTCGGTGTAGCATATTGTCCTAGCCGATTACGCTCTTCATGTGTCTTCAGTTTATTTAACCGCTCTTGTAAGTTCAAACGTTTTCGTTCTAATTCTTCCACATCGATAATATCCATAGTTCATACCCCAAATAACTGCCTGTGTTCCTGCGCATTACGAATAATAGGGTCAGTGATAGCACCACACAAGCGATCTGCAATAATTGTAGATACACGATAAAGCTCAGCCTCATCAGGTGGCTGATTACGTCCAAGCCAGACACAAATTTCTTTATCAATTAAACGCGCAATGACCTCAGACACTCTCTGAAGCTGTTCAGCCATTACAGTATAAGCCATTCTCGGTGGGAGTTGCCCGTATATCTCCATAGTTTCTACAAGGTGGCGCTCAACTCTCGCCAAGCCAACCAGCCTATCACGCGCGAGAGGAGGAGCCGTCACCATACGGAGGATTGGCAATAGTACAGGATGTTCTCTCAATACCTGAATATGAATATTCTGTAGATTATTCGTCCATAAAAATGCCTGCCTTACCTGCTGTACAGCCTCAATCCGACTATCACGGTACGCTCTAGGAGCAAACTGAAGAAACCAGTTATTGTACATATCGACGGACTGAGCGATATCCGCTTTCCATCGCTCTGGCTTGTCGGCATTTACGGCCATAATGCTCTCCTCGCACATTCTGCTATGTCTGTTTAGTAGAACGTATGATAAGAGGAAGAGGCACGCTAATCAGCGCGCCTCTTTTTATTTCCATTACCAGGAGCTTTCCACAGCCACTGTAATGCATACAGGCGAGAGTGGGGCTTGATGAGGTGGCTTTCACGTTTTTTCTGCTGCTGATCTAGCTCGTCGAGCAGATCAAGGAACTGATTCACACTCTGCGCCACACCCTCGACCATCAGATAGCCGGAAGGTTTTACGGCGTCGCCGACCAGGTAGAGGCCGCGCACAGGCATCTGTGGGCTGACATCCTCCCCCTGCACAATGCGATTAACGGGCCACTCGCCGCGATAGGTGCCCATCGTCAGCACGCGACAATGGCGGTCGAATGCCTCGCCGAAGAGCATACGCAGGTCGGCCAGGGCCAGAGCGCGCTCCTCCTCGATATTGTTGCTTTGAATCACTTGATGGCTGATCAAGAGATGCTTGCCCGGCGGAGCCAGGGACGGATCGCTGTTCGTGGGCTGCACGATGCCGGCGATGCGCTGCGTATCCAGGCAATACATAATACCCCGATGCGGAATCAGCGACACATCGCTTAATACGTGTACTTTCAGGCCCACCGCCTCGTGCAACTCATCCTCATCCTGCTGCTTCAATACCTCCGCCTGCTTCACTTTGCGGCTTTCAAGCAGCGCGGTCGTGGCGCGGGGGCCAATATCGCTTACGACCAGTGGCGCATTGAGCAGCAAAACTTCGCCGCTACTCTTGTCGCGCACACGCACGCCCGTTACCTGCCCCTCAGCCTGTACAATCTGCTCAACCTCAGTGGAGAGCAGAATTTTTCCCCCCTGCGCCCGCACGTGTGCCTCCAATTCAGCCGTCAGCGCGCCGCAGCCGCCCTTGACGATAGCGGGTGCGCCGAAGCGAAACATATTCTTGGTGGTACGTACCACCTCCGCCGTGCTGACCTGGTGCAGTTCCAGGCTGAGGGCGAAACGTGAAATACGCTCAAAGAAGGCTACCAGTTGTGGGTTGCGCCTGACACTGATGTGGCGTTCCAGCCAGAGATCGAAAGGCAACTGCTGCTGCTCCGGCGGGATTGGACGCAGGAACATCAGATAGCCGAGGCGCAGAAACCAGAAGAACTGACGCGGCCCCAGAAAGCGATAGACGCCCAGCAGGCCACGCGAACGATACTGCTTGCCATGCACATGAAAAGAGCCGAAGACATCAGCATCGTAGAGATGGTGTGGCACATGCAAACGACGCAGCATATGGGCCAGCACACCGCTACTGCCAAAGGGTACCATATGCACTGCGCCGGTACTCACCTGCACACCCTGAAAGTGTTTGGCCGTAAAGCGTCCACCACAGTGCGGTAAACGCTCGACCAGCACCACACGCAGTCCGCGCTGAAGCAGGTGTGCCGCACTCAACAAGCCGCCCAGCCCGGCTCCAATAACGACGGCATCAAAGTTTTGGGTGCGTACCTCCTGTGCAGTAGCACCCGTTTTGTTGGATAAAGATAGCGTCATAGCCCTCATCATCCCCATCGTGGCGGGTGGGAACGACGGGCGGCCCTTATAGTCACCCATCGTTCCCATCGCAGCATCTCGCCCCAAAAACCTCCCTTGTAGTCGCTCTATCAAGGTCGCTCCGCACATTTTCTGTTGACGGGTTAGTCGCCAATGATGCTACGCAACAGGCTGTTGCACTCGGCCATCGTGTTGAGGACATTCTGATGAATCTGGAAGACCTTGTTCAACTCGCGCGCCTTGCGGGCCAGTTTGCCGACATACTCAATGTCGCGCGGGTTGTTCATCACATCTTCCATTAATTGGATCAGATCGGCCCAGGCCAGCGCCTCGCGGGAGCGCGCCACGTCCGCAATAGTGCTGTCCATGCGATCAGAGACACGCCGCACTGCCGCCCGCAACTGATCAGTTGTCTGGGCCAGCTCTTTTTCGTGACGCTGCAACGCCTCTTGTGTGGCATTGAGTTGATCTTGCAACGACGTGACCTGACCATCCAGCGCGGACAGCGCCGCTACCAGCGCGCTCATATCGGGCAATGATGGCTGCCCGATGCTGGTCAGGCGTCCGAATGTCACCCCCTCGCCGCTCTCCCTCTCCGCACGTGGCGCGGGTGAAGCTGGCACACTACTCACCGCCGGCTTGCTCTCACTATAGCTGTAGGAAGGAGAGGATACAGGTTTCGTTTCAGGTGCTGGAACGGGAGCAGGGGCACTGAGCGAAGGCGCACTGACAGGGGCGGAGTCAGGCACCATTGTGGGGGCTACAGAGGGTGTCGGAGCCGGATACGACGTTGGGGCCGGAATGCCAGGTGAACCGGGTGTGTTCGGCACCCCTGGGAGGGAAGAGACACCATTGTTGCCATGCTGGATTGGTAACACATCTTCTTCGGGCGTGCGTGTGCGATAAGGATCACTAGTAGCCACAGTCGCCGCCTCATCATTTTGTGTGCGTGCCGTCAACTCGACCACATCGAATGGCACATTAACGGTTGGCATATCTTCAATATCCACCCCGCCGGTCAACGAGGCACGATACAGCAGTTCATATTCGCCAATACCAATGAGATCACCGTCTTTGAGACGATAAGGAGCCATTGTTTCAAGCTGCTGCCCGTTGACAAAGGTGCCATTGGCGCTATTCTCATCGCGTAACGTATAGCCATCCGCATCGTGATGAATGGTTGCATGACGGCGCGAAGTCAGCTTATCTTTTGCTAACAGAATATCACTGGTGGGGGCACGGCCAATTGTCATTTCCGGCTTATCCAGCACGAACTCCTGCAAGACCTCACCGCGCTCACCACGCAGGATCAGGCGACCGGGCTGCTCAATCTGCTCCGGTTGCATGGCATACATGGGGGAGCTATCCGCACGAATGGTAGGCCCCTCCTGGCTTATTGGACTCTGGCTTGCCATGAAGGTCGCAGCCTCTGGCGACCAGGGTGAAGAGACGGATACAGCGGGTGTGCCGGGCACACCGGGGATACCTGGGATACCAGCAGCCCAATTGTCGGGGGCGGCCACCGTCGCATCCGCGCCGCCAGACACTGTCTGCGAGACAGGTTGAGGCGTCGCCGGGATCAGGCGATTGCCGCAATTCAGACAGAAGTTATCGCCTGGTCGTGTTTCAGACAGACAATAAGGGCATTTTTCCATGATGATTGTTCCTCCCAATTCAAGCACATGCGCACGATACACGTGCAAGAGCAAACTTGTTGTGGTTCCAGCGCGGGTCGCTCACTCCACAAACGAGCGACACATGATTACGAAGCGGCTGGTACCCAGTTGACATCTGGCTGCAATGCATTAAAAAACTGTTGTAACGCTGCGGTCGTTCCCCGCGCAGAGAACACAATGCTGGTAGTCGCGTGTACCCCCGTGCAGACCTGCAAGGGCAACGCCGCTTTGCCCGTTTTTGTCACAGGAGTGCCTTTTTGCTGCGCACCTGCATTCATAGCCGCTGTATCCGCAGCAGTTGTCACGTTACACTGAAATTGTGCATCCTTATTCTGCGCACTCAAAGGGGCTTCCGAGAATGTCACCGCGCTGTGATCGGGTAGCAAGTAACCGATAGTAAAACTTCCGCCTAGAATCGGGTCATGCACCATCCCATAGGCACTGACCAGGCATGTACCGACCGGTAATGTGGTCGGCAAATACACTGTAAATCCCAGTTCGTCTTTCACCTGTTGCCAGTTAGTCAGCGTGGTTGGGGTCGCTGCCGTTGCCGTCGCAGTCGGTGTGCCTCCTGCCGCCGCCGTCGGCGTCCCCACCGCTGTGGATGCCCCAGCCGTCGAACCCTCATCACGAAAGATCATCAACACTTTACCACACCAGTGCAAACGCGCTAAGGATATCTGCGTCGGCGTGGCCGATGTTGAAGGCCCAGAGCCAATCCCCAGACCTGAACAGGAGATAAAAAGCACACTTGCCAGCAAGAGGCCCAGCCAGCCGGATGTTCCTCGCCTCAGCATCGTGAAACCTGACAACCCATCAGATGCCCACATGAACTACTCCTTAGCAACACCAGTCCTTTCGAGGACAGTCACTTGTATAAACGTTTGAGACGCTCTTCTCTTCTTACCAGTACTATTTGGTATGGTTTGATACACTCGTATAAACGGCTTGATAGCTATGCGTATAACAACTACAAGCTATCATACGATAGAACCGAGCAAAAGTCTGTGAAGTGCACCGCATACTGGTACCAAAAGTGGACTAGACAGCAGTTTGATTCGGTGTTACTATTACAGACCATTGCTAACTTTTTGTCCTTATGCTATTTTTCCTTTCTTGGTCATGGTACAGGTCGCGGTGCCACCAATACCGGCCCTGATGAGGTAGGTGCATGTGAACGCGAAACAAATATGGCAAACAGCGATTGAACGGCTACAAACAAAGGTGGAACCGGCTGCATTTACAACCTGGTTTCAGGGTACAACGGCCATTTCCTTTAAAGACGGGGTTTTCACAGTCGGTGTGCCATCCTCCTTTGCGCAGGCGCATCTTGAAAGTCGTTATGTTAACCTGATTCGCTCTATTCTATCCGATATTATCAATCAACCGATAGAAATGCAATTCGTGGTGGCGAAAGAGGTCGTGGAGACACCACCGGTCAGCAACGACACCAGCACTGCCAATCACACGCACAGCGCGCTTTTTCCCGGCCTGAGCGGCACCAATGGACGACGCGGGCTGCGCCTGGGACGGAGTCGCCCCCCCACAGAGCAACGCGAGCAGCGCATCGCCCACCATGCCGCAGGCTCCGCCACGCAATCAACCACTCCATTCCTCCCCACGTCCGGCACGCGGCGTGGCTCACTCCCTGATAGTACAAAAGATGAGCCTGCTTCCATCCTCAAGATGACCGAAGAGCAGGAACAACCACAGGAGGCTCATAGCACTGCCGCACTGCAGGAGGACACACCGCTGTTGACCCCCTCCATGCGGCCCGCTACTGGTACACCACAACCTTCGGCGAAGGAAAGCGCATGGTCGTTCACCTCACCCATAACTCCGGCTACCGAGGGACTCCTGAACCCACGCTACACCTTCAAGTCATTCATCGCGGGCAAATCCAATCAACTAGCTCATGTCGCCGCTCTGGCGGTGGCGGAAAATCCCGGTCGCGTCTATAATCCACTCTTTTTCTATGGTGGCGTGGGATTGGGCAAAACTCACCTGCTGCACGCTATCGGCCATGTGGGAGAAGAAAGCGGCCTTAATGTGTTATATGTTACCTCTGAAAAGTTCACGAACGAAATCATCAATGCCATTCGTTTCCAGAAAACGGAGGAATTTCGCGCTAAATATCGCCAGATCGATATTCTGCTCGTAGACGATATTCAGTTTATCGCGGGTAAAGAATCGACCGAGGAGGAATTTTTTCATACCTTTAATGCGCTCCATAACGCCAATAAACAGATCGTCGTCACCAGCGACCGCCCACCAAAGGCTATTCATAGCCTGCAAGATCGCCTGCGCTCGCGCTTCGAGTGGGGCCTGCTGGCCGATATTCAGCCGCCGGAATACGAGCATCGCCTGGCGATCCTGCGCTCAAAGGCCGATTCGCTGCACTTCCCTATCCCCAACACCGTCATCGAGTACATCGCACGCCCGGAATGTAGCAGCGTGCGCGAACTGGAAGGCGCGCTCAACCGCGTCATCGCCTATGCTACCCTGCACGGCGCGCCACTGACGCCCCAACTGGCCGCGCAAGCCCTCGAACACATCTATAGCGATGCCAAACCAACGCACAGTGCGCTGACCGTCCGGCAGATTTTAGAGGGTGTGTGCCGCTACTATAATGTCGATATCGCTCAGGTGCGTGGCAAACAACGCGACCGTGAGATCGTCTGGCCCCGTCAGGTAGCGATGTACCTGATGCGCGAAGAGACCAGTGCCTCCCTGCTCCAGATCGGCAGCGAACTGGGCGGGCGCGACCATACTACCATCATGCATGGCTGGGAAAAGGTTCACGCCGAAGTCACTAACAATGAGCGCATACGCCGTGAAATTGCCGCCGTTCTCGAAACCATCCAGCGCGGGACATAATCTTCATGATGAACATTAACGCACAAAATCGTTAATCGCACCCATCTCGTAGGGGCGTCATAAATGACGCCCCCACAAGATCGCCGATGTCGATAGGTAACATTCATCATCCCCCCCTCAGTGCTGAGCGGCTGGCATCCAGGGCGTCATTCATGACGCCCCCACGAGATCGCCGATGTCGATAGGTAACATTCATCATACCCCCCTCAGTGCTGAGCGGCTGGCATCCAGGGCGTCATAAATGACGCCCCTACTCTCTGCGCATCTCGAACAGGATAGTGCTTGCGGCGAGGGTAATCAGCAGCACCACATCAAAGGGAATCAGGAGAACTGGCGCTACCTGCGTCTCGTAGTTCTCGTGGTCTTCAACATAAAGCATCATCGCTACGCCAAGCAGGATCAGTAATATAGCTGTTCCAACCACACTTATGAACAACAAAATGCACCTGACCATTTTAGCTTTGTCCATAACGCCCCTTTCAACCATCTCTCCTTGCCAGTCCTACTTAACTATGCCACATCTATTATAGCCGCAACAGCGTATTGGTCAGATACGGTGAAGTAAAGGCGGTCATTTCGCCAACGTGCTTGCCTGGAACGGGGAAGAGACGCGCCGAAAGTGGCTTGAGCGCGCGACGGGCCAGTGTCGCCACGTCCAGCAACAGACGCGCGATCACCTCTGCCGGAACGTCGCCGGAGAGCGGGATGGTGTCCAGGCCCGTGCCACAGACCGCCGAGTAGAGTAGCAGCGTCTGCACATCCACGCGCCCCTCGGCCCAGCATCGACCGAGGGCGGCATCCTCCAGCACGGGCAACATCAGCCCTCTATAGCCACGAGCGGCTATAGGGATGGATTGCAGACCCGCCGTCAGCGCTGCGGCCAGCGTCAGCGTACCGACAGAGCCAAAGGGGCCATAACCTGCCTGTTCCATCGCTGTGACGATGCTATCCTCGCCCATCGGAGCCGGTGAGGGGTCGTAGCCCCCAAACAGGATGCCCTGCTCTTCCGCCACATCTTGCACCAGAGCATTGACCGGTGAGGCGTAGGACATTAACGCCACCCGTATCCGCTCTGTAATCAGCGCGGGTGACGGGATACTCCCTCCTGCTGTACGATTGCGCTCCGTTGCCAGTGCGCGTAATGTCTCACCTACGATGCTCGCACCTTGAAAACCCACAGAGAGCGTAGTCGGGCCGCGATGATAAGCGGCGGGATAGAAAGGACAACCAGGGTCTACACAGGCCAGCATGGCAAAGCGAAAATTGCCGAAGCCCTCCTCTGTCTCCCGCGCCAGCCGCAAGATCACCTGCGCAATAGGCAATGCCGCCTCCACACGCACCCCCTCTTCAATTGTCGCCATCTGCGCCGTTACGTTGAGCGCGCTGGTCGAGGCCAGTAAGTCGGGAATCAACGCGAGACGCTCCAGTGGGAAATTCGGTCTCGCCAGTTGCGCCGGACCAAGCGAGCAGAAGTTCAGCGCTACCTCATCCAGCATCTTCTGTAAATTTTGTGCGTAATCGAGGATGGCCTTATCTGACCAGTCTGCCAGATCATCGAACACAGGGCGCGTCGAGAGGCGCAGCGTCTGCACCTCGTAGCCTCGTGCGCGCAAACGCTGTTGAGCCACAGACAGGATCGCACTGGCCCGTCGAATGACCTCCGGCGTGAGCGGGTGCGGCTCAGCGACGCCCAGCGTGAGTGTGCGAATAGGGGCAGTGGGTAGAGATGACATACAGATTCCTCGTTTCCTCGTATTTTTGCTACCCACGATTATATACAGTCTTGTAAATATGATGCTCACTAACGTGCAATACATCTAGCGACCACACGGTTTCCCTGACCGTGTTCCTCGTGGGTGTCATGTGTGGGTGCCGTGCTGAATGCTGTTATGATGTGAACAATACATATAATGACATCTCTTGTGGGTGTCATGCTACAATGCGCTGTATAGCGTAATACTAATGCCTTTCATTATGGAGCAGGATTTGTCTCTGAGTTAAGTCGCAGTTTCCCGCTCTCTTTGAGCCGTTGATAGTCGTCTACAGAAACTTTTGTGGTACCAGACGGAGAGGTAGAGGGTCTGTGTCCTCCATGATGGAAACTCAGTGTAATGTAGGCATCTGAAGCTACCAATTCTGGTAGATGCGCCCTGATAAGCTCTTTGAGATTCCCCTCAGGGATGATGAAAACCGCTCCACAGACGGGACAACGATTCGACCGTGTTGCTATTGGTCGGTTAAACAAATTACTTATACGCAGCGCCGACTCTTCTGTTGGTTCTGCTGTCACAATTTCGACGGAGTGGCTCACACCCTTTTGTTGGGGTTGAGTGGTCAAAGGGAAACGAGTCATCGATGTCTTCTCCTTCCTCCTGAACGCTACTTTCCAGCGCAGGAAGGATCATTCATCTATTTTTCATGGTGTACATTTATTATAACCCAGGCGAGCAGGGGGTCTGGTCGTAACGCAAGGTATTTACGAGGGACACCCCTACAATGATTACGGACAAACAGGCGAGCGCAAGGCAACGCCCTTTATAGACAATATCACTGTTTGGCATACGTAAAGCCAAAGTATTGTGCAACAGCAATCAGTGAACTACCCGAAGGAGTCTGCTGAGCGCCAGCGACAAGATGAGCTGCCAACTCGGCCAAAACATCTGCAAAGGGTATACCATGTTGTTGCGCAAGCTGCACGGCCAGTCCACT
>DAOTVZ010000012.1:0-11552 GCA_034436045.1 Ktedonobacteraceae bacterium
AGCCATATTCTTTAATCACCTGCTCCACACGCGAACGAGTGGGCAAAGCGACATCCGCACGGCCATTTAAAACCTTCGAGACAGTGGGTACAGAGACACCGGCGATCTGCGCGATTTGCGCAATCGTTATGCGTTCATCTGTTTTGTGCCTTTTTGCCATCGCCAGCATTGCCTCGCTCTTTTTAGAAATCTTCGATCTTTTTCGCCATCTTTATGATAACATGAGAGTGGGCCATGCTATAATAAGCAATTACAACTACACATCCAAATTGGCGCTCCTGGCGTGGCTTTCGATGAAGCGGCGGCGCGGGCCTACTTCGTCACCCATCAGCATGTTGAAGATTTTGTCAGCCTCCAGGGCTTCTTCGACCGTTACTTGCAGGATAGTGCGCTGGGCCGGGTCCATCGTGGTCTCCCAGAGTGTTTCGGGGTTCATTTCACCCAGGCCTTTGTAGCGACCGACCTCTGGTTCCTTGCCATTGTGCTTCTCTTTATATTCCTGGATCAGCGCGTCGCGCTCCTCTTCTGTGTAGACGAAGCGTGTTTGCTTGTTGCCCATCTTAACGTGGTAGAGCGGCGGCTGCGCGATATAGAGATGACCCTGCTCGATCAACAGAGGCATGTGGCGGAAGAAAAAAGTCAGCAGCAAGGTGCGGATGTGGGCACCATCAACGTCGGCATCGCACATAATCACGATGCGTCCGTAGCGCAGGCGGGCTATGTTGAACTGCTCACCGATGCCGGTGCCAATGGCCGTAATGATGTTCTTAATCTCGGCGTTTTCGAGCATCTTATCGATACGGGCGCGTTCGACGTTCAGGATTTTACCACGCAAAGGGAGAATTGCCTGGAAATGCCGGTCGCGTCCCTGCTTTGCGCTCCCACCTGCCGAGTCACCTTCCACGAGGTAGAGTTCGCAGCGGTCGGGACGGCGTTCGCTACAATCGGCCAGCTTGCCAGGGAGCGTGGTATCCAGAGCATTCTTGCGCTGTACCAGTTCACGTGCGGCACGTGCAGCTTCGCGGGCACGCGCCGAGAGTAGACATTTCTCGATAATTGCCTTCGCCTCACCCGGCGTCTCCTCCAGATAGCGACTGAGCATGTCGGCGGTGACGGCTTCCACGATGGGCCGCACCTCGGCATTGTTCAGCTTCGACTTGGTCTGCGCCTCAAACTGCGGATTGGGAATCTTGACGCTCACCACGGCAGTCAGGCCCTGACGCACGTCATCGCCGGTCAGGTTGCCGTCCTTCTCTTTGAGAATATTGTATTTACGCGCGTAGTCGTTCAACGTGCGGGTTAGCGCGCTGCGGAAACCGGTGATGTGCATGCCGCCATCCACCGTGTTGATGCCGTTGGCAAACGAGAACTCCGTTGATGACCAGCTATCGTTATACTGCAACGCGATCTCAACTTTGATGTTATCAATTTCACGAATCGTGCTGATCGGTCGCGCCTGAATAGTATTGCGATTCTTGTTAAGATGGCGCACAAATGACACGAGGCCGCCCTCAAAGTAGAAGGTCAGTTCGCGGTCGCTGCGCTCGTCGGTCAGGCTAATGGTCATGCCGCGATTGAGATAGGCCATCTCGCGGAACCGCTGGGCCAGCGTCTCAAAGCTATAGTCGCGTGTCTCCATCACGGTCAGGTCGGGCAAAAAAGTTGTTTTCGTGCCGCGTTCATCCGTCTGACCCAATGTTAGTAGAGGCGTCGTTGGAACGCCTTTCTCGTAGCGTTGCTTCCAGATGTAGCCATCACGTTTGACCTCGACTTCGCACCACTCGGAGAGCGCGTTGACGACCGAGACACCGACGCCGTGTAGACCACTACTGATCTGGTAGCCGCCGCCGCCAAACTTGCCACCGGCATGTAGCACGGTCATTACCACTTCCAACGTTGATAGGCCCGGTCGCTGATGATGCTCCTCAACCGGGATGCCGCGTCCATTGTCCTCGATGGTCACGGACCCATCGGCATGGATAGTCACGCGCACCGTATCAGCGCAACCGGCCATCACCTCATCAATACTGTTATCTACTACCTCGTAAATTAGATGATGCAGGCCACGCTGATCGGTCGCACCGATATACATGCCTGGGCGCACGCGAACCGCTTCCAGACCTTCGAGAATCTGAATACTCTGTCCCCCATAGCTATCCCCATCGCCATTAACTGCCTTTTTGATATTGCCATTCCTGTTACCGATTCCGTCGTTCTGAACCGCCGTATCAAGTAGAGCATCCTGCTGATCTATCTGCTCTGTCATAAGAGATTCTCTCGTTCTCGCCATAAAGCCTGCACTATCCTTTTATAACCATTGCGAATGAAGAGCGTATCATAAACTGGCAGCACCATCCACAGCATAGTACACATACCCTACATACCACATGCTGCCGTCTACACACACAGAGTTGAAAGCCACGAGTATGTGTGGCACTGCTACAGCGCAAGGAGGTGTGTGCGGACGGAGGATTATGCTACACCTATGAAAGATATTCCGATAGAGCGTGAGAAATCCGGCAAATCTACCATCATTTCACTGATATATTATACCATATTTCGCATGACACGTAAAATCACGCACAGGCAATAGCCAAAAAAGAAACTCATCCGGGAGCGCCATGCGCAGGCAGAGCTAGTTGGAGCCGGGCATAACGTCGGGTGTCAATGGCCTGCTCACGCCGCCATGTGATAGCCTCGAACACGCTCTGTGGGAACAGAATTTATCAGGGGACGGCCATGTAAGGTTCAATAGCACGCAGGACATCTTCAATGACGAAAGGTTTAGGCATGGTGGCGTTGATACCGAGAGCAGCGGCTCTGGCCAGGTTATCAATAGCCGACATGAGAATAATCACGTGTCGTTCTCGCTGCGCCGGGTCATTCGCCAGCGCCTGACAGAAGGCGTAACCGTCCATCACCGGCATCATCAGATCGAGAAAGATCAGGTAGCGGGCCTCCGCCGGGCCATGACGTAGCAGGGTTAGAGCCTCCTGTCCGTTGCGTGCGATCTCGACAACATACCCTTCCAGATCGAGGATATCAACCATCATGTCGCGTATCACCGGATCATCATCAACCACCAGAATATGCTCCACTTTTCTCATTGTGATCATGCCTGCGCATCCTGCCTTTCTCGACCCACTTCTTGCGGCGGTTCAATCGTGGGTAGATAAAAACTAAATGTTGATCCTTTCCCTGGCACGCTAGCTTCAAGCCAGAGCCAGCCATTCATGGCACTGATGTAGCGGCGACAGATAAACAGTCCCAGGCCGGAGCCGCGTACCGGCGTGGTCAGCGAGCGCGTGGCGCGCACGAATTTCTCGAAGATGCGCTGTGCATCCTCTGGTTGAACGCCCTCGCCCTGGTCCCGCACGCGCACAACAACTACCTGCTCATGAGCGCGTGTTTGCAGTTGCCCGATATCGGGATGATGATCCGGGATCAGTTCGCGCACCTCTTGCAGGGTCATGAGTTCTGCGTAGAGATAGATCGTACTGCCAGGCGGCGAGTATTTGGCGGCATTATCCAGCAGATTGGAGATCACCTGGCGAATACGCAGTGCGTCGCCGTGGACCCAGATGTCGGCGGGTACCTCGTGCAGAATGCGCTGATCGACATTCACGCTGAGCAGGTTAATCGCCATTTCAACGGCGGCTGACAGCAAAACCGGCCCCATCTGCAGATCGAGCTTCTCATCAAGCGCACCCATTTTGGCGGCTTCCGTAATATTCGCCACCATATCGGAGAGTTGCTGCGCTGCGCCCGCAATGCGCTCAACCGTGCGACTGATCTGCTGGGGATTCATGCGCGTAAGCTGTCGTTTCAACTGGCTGGTATAGCCCGTGATGGCCGTGAGCGGTGTGCGTAGCTCATGAGAGGCCGTGACCAGAAACTCATCTTTGAGCTTGCTCAGGCGCTCCAATTCGGCATAGGCCAGCGCGCGCTGCTCGAAGAGCTGAACCCGGTGGATGGCACTGGCAGCCTGCGAACTGGCGGCCTGCAATGTGCCGATGACGAGCGACTGGAACGCGGCCCCCCCTTTCGGGGTAGACAGGGCCAGCATGCCCTGTAATTCGTGATTGTACGAGACGGGTATCATCAACAGTTGCTGCACTTGCGTCTCGGCAAGAAAGATACTGGTGGCCTCCACGCTATGCCGGGCCAGTTCCTCTAACTGGGCCTGATCGAGATAGAAAAAGTTGTCCGCCTCCCAATGGTTTTGCAGGGCCGTACCCTTAAACGGAAGGCGAACCTGCTCAATCAGGTCATCGTGTTTGTCCTCCTGCTCCAGCATGGCCGGTCTGCCGCTATCGTCCTCCTCGTAGATATTCAGGCTGGACTGACCACCACGCATATACATCGCCTTTGCTACCAGCTCATCGCCCGACGGCGCGAGTTGAAAGAAGACGCACAGGTCGGCATTGCCGATGAGTGCCACCCACTTGACCAGGCTGGTTAGCAATTCTTTGAGGTCAAGCGTGGAACTGGCAATCTGCCACAGGTTGTTGAGGGCGGCCAGTTGCTCCTCGCGCACTTTCGTCTTCTGCAACACCTCTCGATCACGCTGATAGAGATTGGCATTCTCGATGCTGACGGTGACAATCTGCACCATTGTTTCCAGTACCTGTATCTCCTGCTCATGATATGCGTCACGCTTCATACTGGTGATGCTCAGTGAGCCAATGACGCGATTGAACATGCGCAGAGGCAAGAAGAGAAAGGTTCCCGCCTGACTTTGATCGCCCCAGGAGCCGGACAGTAATTCCTGGCATGCGTTGCTCTGCTGTACATCCTCTTTCGGTGAGAAGAGCAGCATTTGCAGCTTGCCCGCTGCCATCTGCTGCGTGATGTTCCACCACACCGGACGCTCCTCTTTAGAGGCGGCGCGCGGCTTTTCCATCAACCCGACAATCTCTTTACCGTTATTCACCGCGAAGACATCGTAGATCATTTTTTTATCGCGGTCATAGATTGTAAACAGCATGGAAGAACTATCAACGACGTTTTTCGTAAATTCATAAACGGTATGCACCAGTTCGGCCAGCCTCACAGTCGAGGGAAAGGCGGCACTAATTTCTTTCAGCCGTTGCAAATAGGTACGATTACGCGCCTGCGCCTGGCACAATTGCTCGTTTTGCAGGTAGAGGGCGATACGCTCAGCAGCCAGCAGCACATCTGAGCGCGGGCGATTGTAGAAACCCGTGCCAAAGGTATTTGTTCGGTAGAGGACAACTACGCCAAGCAGGTCGGTCGCCGTTTTTTCGCTACACGCCTCCAACTTGAGTGTTGTCTCGCGGATAGGAATAGCCATCAAATGACTTGGCCTGATATCCTGAAAGGTCGGTGATGCCTGATCCTGGTGGAAACGTTGCAGGTATTCATCATAACTGATGGTGCAGATGTCGTTGATACTCCAGGCATAACCGATCAAATCGTTGCCGGGCGCATAGCAGGTGCCGGGCGCGAACAGTTGGCCCGATTGTGCCGACACTTCCTCTACCTCGTCATCAACAGTCGGTTCTGGAACGGCGGGGATGAGATGGTGCATGCGCCCAAAACTGTTGTGCGCAGGCACACTGATGATGCTCTCCTGTTGTTGCCATTGCCTACCCGGCGGACGCACAGGAGACCTGCTGTTCCCACTACCACGCATACGCAAATGCATATGCACACACATATGCCCGTTTTTCTCATCGAAGAGAGCAATACAGCCCCCCCGTGCGGCAAACTGAATCATGATCTGTTTCAACAGTTGTTTGAGCAATGTCGGCGGGTAAATTGCTCCATCCAATGGCTCCGGCCCCCCCCTGGTAGAGGTTGACATGGCCTTCTCCTTGCGTCTCTAGCTCCACTGTCCAGGATACACAGTTGGAAGATGCCCCGTCACCCACACCTCGGAAACGATGTGAGCAGCGTTCCAATTATGCATACGCCAGGCATGCTTTGATGGCTTCATTTCCTGCGCGTTCCAGGTAAACTTGTTCCTACGTCAACGATAGACATCTCCCTCAGGAGGCAAAAACAATTGGTCGTAAAAATCCTTTGTAGCATATCACACGACTCTGCTATATTCAACCATGCACGTACTCAGCGAGAGAGCGATGCCTTGCGCTCACCCTACCCGGTGCGTTATAATCCTTTGCATAATTATTTCTGGTCAATGACGACAGAAGCTGATGTACCCTTACGATCACGGGTGCGCGTCCGCTGCCGGACTGAAAGGAATCGTACAGCGTTATGCGTTTACTACAACATGCTTTAACAAACCATGCCTATGAAACTCAGGATGGGCTGCTCTCCGCCCCGCCTGTGACTATCGCTGATATCTGGCAGGCGTACAAATTTCTTAAACCACTGATTCATCATACCCCTCTGTCACCCTCACGCACGCTGCATGAAATGACGGGAGCGGAAATTTATCTAAAAGAGGAACATACACAGAGATCAGGCTCCTTTAAGGTACGTGGCGCGAGCTATAAGATTTCGCGCCTGCCCGTTGAGAGCCGCGCGGCGGGCGTCATTGCCGCCTCGGCAGGCAACCACGCCCAGGGGGTGGCGATTGCCGCCGCGCAGAACCATATGCCCTGCACCATCGTAATGCCCGAAAACGCGCCGCTGGCAAAAGTTACCGCCACGCAGGATTATGGTGCGCACGTCGTCCTCTATGGCGCAACCTACGACGACGCCTACCAGCATTGTCTCGCCCTGCAAGAACAGTCGGGCGCGACCTTTATTCACGCCTTCGACGACCCCGACGTGATCGCTGGACAGGGCACCCTCGGCCTGGAAATGCTCAACGATCTGCCCGACGCCGACGCCATCGTGGTGCCGGTCGGCGGCGGTGGCCTCATCTCCGGCATCGCCATCGCGGCACGAGCGCTTAAACCGGACATTACGATTATCGGTGTACAGGCCGAGGGCGCGGCCAATATCCGCGCTTCGCTGGAAGCTGGCAGCATCCAGACCCTGCCCTCCATTACCACTATCGCCGACGGCATCGCTGTCAAGCGCCCCGGCACATTGACCTTCTCGATTATCGAACGGCTGGTCGATGAAGTCGTGGCAGTCGATGACGAAGCTATTATCAACGCCGTTCTGCTCTTAATGGAGCGCTGCAAGATGCTGGTCGAGGGGGCGGGCGCGGCCGGTCTGGCGGCCCTGCTCAGTGGCGTGGTCAACCTCAAAGGCAAGAAGGTACTGGTGCCACTGACGGGGGGCAATATTGACATCAACCTGGTCGGTCGCTTCATCGAACACGCTCTGGCCGCCGCCGGGCGCTATTTCGTTATCCACACGCGCCTGACCGACCGCCCCGGTGAGCTAATGCGTATGTTGGGCATCATTGCCGAAATGCGCATCAACGTCATCGACGTGCGCTACCAGCGTATCTCCAACCGTCTGCCCATCATGCAGCGCGAAGAAACAATCACGATGGAGACGCGCGACCGCGCCCAGTGCGAAGAACTGCTGCGTCGCCTGCGCGCCGCCGGCTACCTGGTCGAAGAGGCACAGGCCCTGGATTAACTAGAGCGTGACGATGCCGTGACTGCTGTGGAGAAACGATGGACATTGAAGGTACCTATACGTTACAGGCTTCCCCGGAGGGAGTGTGGCAGAACCTGGGAGATCTGCAACTCTTGTTGCGGGCCTTACCGGAGATCGAACGACTGACGCCTATCGACGATCAGCGTATCGTCATCATACTGCATCTGCGGCACTCATTGCTGCGCGGTGTCTATAGTGGCATCATTACCTTGCAAGAGCGGCAAAAACCGCATTACTGCCGCTTTGTCATTGAAGGTAGCGGACAAGGCAATCCTTTCAGTGGGAGAGGCGTGCTCGAACTGCACCGGCACAATGATACCACCGTTATCACCTATCGGGGTCAGGTGCAGATTGGTAAAACCGAGACACGGCTGGCGCAGGCTGTGGCACGTGGCGCAACCAGGTTGCTCATCCAGCGTTTGCTGACCACGTTGACCTGCCAGTTGCAGACCCGCAGTAGCGAGAGCGATGCAGTGCCTGAAGCTAAGGAGACAGTAGTAGAAACCAGCGTCAGAAGACTGCGCCTTCCTGGTGGCGCGCTCGTCGTTTTGCCCTCAGCGCCTATGCTGGTCACTCCGCTAAAAGAGGGTCTTGCACAGACGCTGACGCAAAAGGTGGCTCATCTGCTTCATCTGGATGACATAGATGTAGAACAGACGGCACGCTGGAAAAAGCACGCGCGACAGATCGGTGTGGTTAGCGCGCTACTCTTCCTGGTCTGGGTTGGTACACGTATCCCACGCCGCCCGTGAAACAACGAACTTTTCCAACCAAAACGAAAATCCCGTAGGGGTGTGATTCATCACGTCCTGAGAGTGGCTCGACGGGCGAGCAGGGCGTGATGAATCACACCCCTACTAAAGTTTAGGCAATAGCTTACGAATGCGTTTTTTCCTGGCCGGGTTGCCAGCGCAGGTTGGGTTTGCGGGCGGCCAGGGCCTGATCCAGACGACCAATCACGGTGGTGTGAGGGGCAGTGCGCACAATTTCGGGATTGGTACGTGCCTCCTCGGCGATCTGGTGCATGACACTCACAAAGTAATCCAGCGTCTCGCGCGTCTCCGTCTCGGTCGGCTCGATCATCATGGCCTCGTGGACAATCAGCGGGAAGTAGATCGTTGGCGCATACATGCCGAAATCGAGCAGGCGTTTGGCGATGTCCGTCGCGGTGACGCCGTATTCGTCCTTGTAGCGCTGGGCCGTCGCTACGAACTCGTGCTGGCAGATGAGCGGATAGGCGATTTCGTAGTCCTTTGAGAGTTCGTGGCGCAGGTAGTTGGCGTTGAGGATGGCGCTTTCGGCAACATGCCTGAGACCATCCGGCCCGTTGCTGCGAATGTAGGTATAAGCGCGTACCAGTACACCGAAGTTGCCCATATTGGCGCGTACTTTGCCGATAGACTGCGGCCCGGCATCTTGCCAGTAGTAGCCACGCTCATCCTTCGCCGGTAGTGGGCCGGGCAGGAAGGGTATCAGGTGTTCTTTGACACCGATGGGGCCAGCGCCGGGGCCGCCGCCGCCGTGAGGCGTGCTGCATGTCTTGTGCAAGTTGAAATGTACTACGTCGAAGCCCATGTCGCCGGGGCGCGTGATGCCGAGCACGGCGTTGGCGTTTGCGCCATCGTAATAAAGCTGACCGCCGACCTCGTGTATCATGCGTGCGATCTCTACGACGTTGGCCTCGAAGATGCCGAGCGTGTTAGGATTGGTCAACATAATGGCCGCCACATTCGCACCATTGGCCTCTAGCAGCGCCTTGAGATGGGCCATGTCGATACCGCCCGTTTTGCGGTCGGTCTTGACCTCGACGGCGCGATAGTCGGCTAGAGTGGCGCTGGCGGGGTTGGTGCCGTGTGCGTTATCGGGAATCAGCACCAGGTTGCGATGGCTCTCGCCCCGGCTCTGATGATAGGCTTTGATCAGCATGAGGCCGGTCAGTTCGCCGTGCGCGCCGGCCGAGGGCTGCAAGGTGACACGCGCCATACCGGCGATCTCAGCCAGGTACTGCTCCAGCTCGTAGATTAACTGAATAGCCCCCTGGACGCTGCTGTCGGACTGGAGCGGATGAATACGCGCAAAGCCCGGCAACGCCGCCATATCTTCGTTGAGCTTGGGATTATATTTCATCGTGCAGGAGCCGAGCGGGTAGAAGCCCGTATCGACGCCAAAATTGCGCTGTGACAGGTGTGTATAGTGGCGCACTACCTCAATCTCGCTCACCTCCGGCAGTGGCGCGGGCGTCGCGCGCAGCAGATCGGCGGGAATCATGCTATCCAGCGCCTCAGTCGGCACATCCATTGCGGGCAACGAAGCAGCACGGCGACCGGGTGCGCCTTTTTCAAAAATGAGACTCTCAACACTCATGCCTGCACCCCCTGTGTCGCGCGTAGCACCGCTACCAGATGATCGATGTCCTCTTTGCTGCGTGTATCGGTCACGCAGAACAGCATATGATTATCCAGCCCGGCATAGCTCTTGCTCAGATCGTAGCCACCGATGATATCGTTCTGCTCCAGATGATGGTTCAGGCGCGCCGCTGGCATGGGCAACTTGACGACGAACTCATCGAAGAAGGGACTGCTGAAAGCCGCCTCGTAGCCAGGGATGGCAGTAATCTGTCGGAAGGCGTAATGGGCCTTTTGTAGGCACAGTTCGGCCAGTTCGCGGAAGCCCTGTTTGCCCAGCGCCGCCAGGTAGATGGTCGCGCCGACCGCCAGCAAGGATTGATTAGTGCAGATGTTAGAGGTGGCGCGTTCGCGGCGAATATGCTGCTCGCGTGTTTGCAGCGTCAGCACATAGCCGGTCTGGTGCTTGCCGCCCTCTTCAACCGTCTGGCCCACCAGACGGCCCGGCAACTGACGTACAAATTTCTGTTTAGAGGCCATGAAACCCAACGCAGGCGCGCCATAGCTCATTGTGTTGCCAAAGCTCATCAGCTCACCGACGGCCAGGTCCGCGCCATATTCTCCCGGTGCGGCCAGGATGCCCAGCGAGGCCGGTTCGGTAATGGTAGTGATAAACAGTCCCTTGCCCTTGTGGGCGATGCGCTCAATGGCGCGCGCATCCTCCAGGCAACCGAAGAAGTTGGGCTGCTGAATGGCGACGGCGGCAGTCGTAGGGTTGACGGCGGCATCCAGCGCCTCCAGATCGGTAACGCCGTTGCGTGTCGGTACCTCTTTGACCTGGAAGCCGCGCGCGAAGGCGTAGGTGTGCAGGACGCGCCGGTATTGCGGATCAATGCCCTCGGAGATAACCACCTCACCGCGCCCGCCGGGGCCAACTGCCAGCAGCACGGCCTCGGCCAGCGCCGTTGAACCATCATATAGCGAGGCGTTGGCAACCTCCAGGCCGGTGATCTGGCAGACCATCGTCTGAAACTCGTAGATGGCCTGCAACATGCCCTGGCTCACCTCCGGCTGGTAGGGCGTGTAAGAGGTCACGAACTCGGAGCGGCGTTGCAGATGTGGCACCACACTGGGAATGGTATGGTCATAGGTGCCCGCGCCCAGAAACGAGATGGTCGTATCCAGGTTCTTGTTTTTGGCCGCCATGCGCGTCAGCACACGTTTCAAGTCGGGTTCAGAGAGCGCAGGCGGCAGGTTGAGCGGACGCCGGAGTCGTACCTGCTCTGGTACGGGCGTCAACAACTCCTCCATCGAAGTCAGGCCCATCTGTTCCAGCATGGCCTGCTGCTCCTCTGGAGTATTGGGTACATAGCTCATGAAAGAACTCCCCTTCGTATCAACAGTAGTTCAGAAGCGCCCCTTTGTGCCTCATATGCAAACCAGGGGAGCCGATATGATAGCGCCGCATCCCGTTTCTTTCCATCGTCATCCTTACACAACCCATCAGGGCATTACCATAGTATGGGGAAAAGACAACGAGCATGCGGTTCATAGATTTTGTTTATAGACTCATTATAGCTCATAGATGTGCTATCTATCCAATAGGAACGAGCCGGGGCGAGCGCAGGCATCGCCCCTACCTGGACGATAAACGTAAGA
>DAOTVZ010000013.1:0-3813 GCA_034436045.1 Ktedonobacteraceae bacterium
GACGTCGCCGGCCGCCTCGATGGCGCGTCCGGAGAGGGCGATCACGTTTTTCTGGAACAGCCGGTCCATGCCGGCGATGCCGATGGCGGGGAGCAGCGCCGCGATGGTGGTGGGCGCCAGGCAGACGAACAGGGCTACCAGTACGGTGAGCGAGACCGGAGTGCCGTGGCCGGCGGCCTTCACGCTGTAGACCGAAAGCGGGCTGATGTTGGCGCAGACCAAAAGGAACACCAGGGTGAGCGCGATCAGGAGCACTTCCAGGGCGACCTCGTTGGGGGTCTTGCGGCGCTTGGCCCCCTCGATCATCGAGATCATCCGGTCCAGGAAGGTTTCGCCGGGGTTGGCGGTGATTTGCACGATGATCCAATCAGAGAGGACGCGCGTGCCACCGGTGACGGCGGATCTGTCGCCACCGCTTTCCCGTATGACTGGCGCAGATTCACCGGTAATCGCTGATTCATCGACGGAAGCCACCCCTTCGACGACCTCGCCATCGCCGGGGATGACATCACCGGCCTCGACCAGCACCAGATCGCCTTTGCGTAGATCAGGGGCGGCTACCTCGCTATAGGGAGCGGAGCGATCCAGGCGCGAAAGGCGTTTAGCAATAGTGGTGGTGCGGGCTTTGCGCAGGGTATCGGCCTGAGCTTTGCCACGTCCCTCGGCCATCGCCTCGGCGAAATTGGCGAACAGGACGGTGAACCAGAGCCAGACTGTGACCGCTAATACGAAGATGGTCTGCGTAAACAGAGCTTGCTGTGGGAAAGCCTTCATTGGGGCGGTGAAGAGCAGGCGAATAAACTCGATAGTTGTAATCGCGCTCCCTACCTCGACGACGAACATGACCGGGTTTCTAAGCTGCACGCGAGGGTCTAACTTCTTGAACGAGTCGAGTGTGGCCTGTCTCATGATCCTGGCATCAAAGATTGAGAGGTTGCCTTTGCGGCGTGATGGCCGTGAGCGATCAGGCCTTTCAGTCTGCTTCGTCTTTTGGTTTTGCAGGTGTGTGGTCATCTTAGAAGGTCTTTCCTTGCAACATCAACAAATGCTCAACTATCGGGCCAAGCGAGTAAGCTGGAAAGTAGGTGAGCGCGCCGACGATAAGAATGACGCCTATCAACAATGCCACGAACATCACTCCATTGGTGGGGAAGGTCCCCAATCCAGCTGGAACGGCGCGTTTCTGTACTAGAGAGCCGCCGATGGCCATGATAGGGATAAGGAAGGCAAAGCGCCCGATGAGCATGGCGAATCCCAGCGTCCAGTTATAGTAGGGCGTATTGGCACTCAAGCCTGCCATTGCCGAGCCGTTGTTGCCGTTGGCTGAGGTGTAGGCGTAGAGAATCTCGGAAAGTCCGTGTGGACCCGGATTGAGAATGGCGCTCACGCCCTGGGGGATGACGCTGGCAACTGCGGTGAAACCCAGGATAGAGGCAGGCAGGATCAGCAAGGCCAGGGCCGCCATCATAATTTCCTTGCGTTCAATCTTCTTGCCCAGGTATTCCGGCGTGCGTCCCACCATCAGACCGGCGATAAAGACGGAGAGGATGGCGAACATCATCATGCCGAGGAAGCCGACACCATCACCGCCAAAGATGACTTCCCCTAACCCAATATTGGTCAGCGGGATCAGACCACCGATGGGTGTATAGCTGTCAATGGAACTGTTGACGCAGCCACAGGAAGTGGCTGTCGAGACGGTATTAAAGATACCAGAGTCAGTGATGCCGAAACGTACTTCTTTGCCCTCCATGTTGCCGCCGGACTGGATAGCAGAGGCGTGCTGGTCAATGCCAAACTGGTTGAAGAGCGGGTTGCCGCTCTGCTCGGCGGAAATGAGTACTGCCATGCCGATAACCAGCAGAATGGCGGAAGCAATCCAGAGAACCCAACCCTGGCGCGTGTCGCCGACCATCTTGCCGAACATGTAGAACATGCCGGCGGGAATCACAATGACTGCCAGCATCTCAATCAGATTGGTGAGAGCGTCAGGATTCTCGTAAGGATGGGCCGAGTTGGCGTTAAAGAAGCCCCCGCCGTTGGTACCCAGTTCTTTAATGATTTCTTGAGAAGCCACCGGCCCTTGCGCAATGACCTGCGTCGTTCCTTGCAGGGTATGCACGACGGTATAAGGATTGAAGTTCTGAACCACGCCCTGGGAAACCAGCACCAGCGCGCCGACGATGGAAATGGGTAGCAGAATATACAGCGTGCCACGTGTCAGGTCTACCCAGAAGTTACCCAGGTGCTGGGCGCTGTGGCGTGTCAATCCTCGCATAAGCGCGACTGCCAGCGCCATACCGGTGGCGGCAGAGACGAAATTATGAAAAGCGAGGCCGAGCATCTGGCTGAGATAGCTCATGGTCTGCTCTCCTGCGTAGCTCTGCCAGTTGGTATTGGTGGTGAAACTGGCGGCGGTATTAAAAGCTAGACGCTGTTCTACCGGCCCGAACCTTTCGGGATTAAGCGGTAACCATTGTTGTGTACGCAAGATGAGATAGGTCAAGAGCATACTCGTGAGGCTAAACAACAGCATAGCAATTACGTAGCTGGTCCATTTCTGCTCTTCTTCGGGGTTAATACCGGCGAGGCGGTAGAAGAAGCGTTCGACTGGCACAAGAACGGGGGAAAGCCACGTGCGTTCGCCCGCGAAGACCTTATTCAAGTACAGACCCATCGGTTTGGTGATGAGCAGGACAAGAAGTAAAAAAAGAAAAACCTGTAGGACACTATTGAGCGTTACAGGCATGAGAAATCACCTCACTGACGCAAACGCTAAAATTTCTCAGGAGCGAGCAGTGCAATCACAAGATACACTGTCACAGCGAGAGCGACGATACCAACAAGAATATACTCAAGGGGTGTATTCACGCGATTTTCTCCTTTCTGGAGCACTGTCTTACAGGTGTTCACAGCCGATAGTAAAGGCAATGAATGTGATGAATGAGGTGATGGTAACAACAACGACGATAAGGTCAAGCATACCAATCCTCCTCTAAAGGGGTATTTGTGCTATGTAGTATGGCCAAAGGTGCGTGCCGGGTACCCTGTTTGCTGCGTGCGGCGGCCTCGGCGGCCAGGCGCAGGAGCGAATCCATCGGGAAGGGTTTAGGCAAGTAGGCAAGCACATGAAATTCGGCAAGGTGGCGTGGGCTGATACGGATGGCAGAGAGTACTACGACCGGTAGAGTATAACGGTCGTCGCATGTAGGCAGTGGACGTAGCAGACCTTCTTGTTGTGCAATACGGAGCATTTCCCACCCTGTCAGATCAGGCAAATTAATGTCCAGCAGGATCAGGTCAAAGGTGCTAGAGTGAAGGGCCTGGAGCGCCTCATGTGCATTATTTGCAAGTGATACGTCGTGCATACGCACACTCAAGTTACGTTGTATGAGATTGGCCAGGACTTCATCATCCTCGACCAGCAATATTCTTGCTCTCATGTGCTATTTCACTGTCCTTTCATTTATTGTGGTTGGAGCGTGATGAATCACGCTCTGTCTGCGAATCTTGCTGCCCTCTTGGTACCATGTCACCATGCGTCATACTTTCGTGCACCATGTATCCAGGAACTATTCCCATGCCCCTCGTGCCGTACTATGACTCCATGCTCCCTCTCTCCATGTACCATGTCTCTATGCACCACGTGACCATGCTCCCTCTCCCTATGCACCGTGTCTCTATGCACCACGTGACCATGCTCCCTCTCCCTATGCACCATGTCTCTATGCACCACGTGACCATGCCCCCTCTCCCTATGCACCGTGTCTCTATGCACCACGTGACCATGCTCCCTCTCCCTATGCACCGTGT
>DAOTVZ010000014.1:0-32312 GCA_034436045.1 Ktedonobacteraceae bacterium
GTCCGGGCGCAGGAGTCGGCACACCAGAATACATGTCGCCGGAGCAGTGTCGTGGTGGCCCGGTAGATCATCGTGCCGATATCTATGCTTTAGGCGTCCTGCTCTTTGAGGCCATGACCGGGCGTCCGCCCTTTCAAGGCGATACCTATCCCGCCCTGGCCCACAGCCATATCTATGAGCCACCGCCGCGCCCCAGCGTGCTTAATTCCGCGGTCAACCCCTATTTCGAACAGGTGATTTTGAAAGCGCTGATGAAAGAGCCGCAGCATCGTTATCAATCAACCCGTGAAATGGCGCTGGCGTTGGAGGCGGCATACCAGCAGACGCTGCAAGGGCGTGTCAGCGGGCCATCACCAGCAACAGGCAGATCAGTGCTACGTGAATCAGCACTCCCTCTCTCGCGTCTACCGGCCAGAGAGGATGCCGGACTGAACGCGCAAAGTAGCCTGTTATCGCCCGCAGAGGCGATGCATCTCTGCCCGAATTGCCATGCTTATAACCGCGCGCAGACGCGCTTCTGCACCCGCTGCGGTCACGTCCTGAATCCGTGCCCTGCCTGCGGCAAGCAGAACATGGCTCGTGACCGCTTCTGTACCCGCTGCGGTCAAACACTCATGAATGGCTATATCGGTTGAGACTACCATACAAATTCTTCTGGCTGAGCCGCGTTGAGGCGTCGTAATGTGTTGCGCTGCTCTTCCATACGTTTGCGTTGCAGGAGCAGGCGCTGTTCCTGACTCAGCGAGAGCAGGGTTCGCACCCGCTCCACGATCACGCTCGGTTGACTCGGCTTGGTTAAGTATTCGACAGCCCCCTCTTCAAAGCCCTGAATCTGCTCCGTGAGATGCACCAGCGCGGTCATCACAATAATGGGCAAGGCGGGAATAAAATGATTGTCACGCAACCAGTGCAGTACATCCCAGCCAGAAACCGGGTACATCATAAGGTCTAGAATCACCAGATCGGGCTGATAGCATGGGATGTGATCGATGGCCTCCTGCCCATTGCAGACGCCCAGCGTATCAAAGCCCGCCTGTTGGAGGAAAAAGCAGAGAACATGGCGAATGTCTACCTCGTCTTCCACCACCATTATCTTTTGTTTCTTTGTTTTCTCTTGCATAAGCTTCACCTCTCCTAAAACCACCAACGGCGTTCGGCCAGGTACCATATTACGCCCGCCGGTTGCGCGCCAGGGGGAAGCGAATCTCCGCTATTGTGTACTGAACAGCCGGGGCCATAACAGCCGGTAACGCTATTTCTTGCTCTTGTTGCTCTTGCCCTTCTTCATTCCTATTGACCGCTACTGCTAGCGGCTCAACAATCTCACGACGCAGCGAGAAATGGCCCCCCAGATCGATAGCCAGGTTTTTGATCAGCGATAGCCCCAGACCCTCGCTGCCCTCGCCCCCGCCTTCCGCCGAAACGGTAAAGGGAGGGCCGCTCCCATTGTCAACGACCTGGACAACCACCTGACCATCATCTTCCCAGCCGCGAATGATTATCTCGCCTTCAGATTGGTGCGCCATGCCGTGCTTGATGGCGTTGGAAACCATCTCGTTCAGGATAAGCGCTAGAATGGAGACAGCACGGGACGGGATGACGATAGGACAGGGCTTCACATCGAAAACAATGTGCTTATCGGGCGGCTTGAGGTTGGCATTAGCTACGCCAACGATCTTGCGCGCAATATCATCGACGCGAGCCTCGCTGACATCCTCGTGAGCCAGCAGGTCATGAGTTGCCGCCAGGCCCTGCACGCGGTTCACGCTTTCGGCCAACGTGCGCCGCACCTCCGGCGATTTCGTGCGCCGCATCTGTAGCGAGAGAATCCCGGCCACCGTCGCCAGATTATTTTTGACCCGATGGTGCAGTTCACGCAACAGCACGGATTTCAGTTCCAGGCCGCGCCGCGTCTCTTCGTAGAGGCGCGCATTATCAATGGCAATAGCCGCCTCATTGGCAAACGTGATGACCAGTTGCATCTGCTCCTGGCTGATCGGGTGACGGTGACTGCTGTAAATGCAGATGCAGCCCAGAATCTTCTTTTTGACTTCCAATGGCACACACAGTACCGAGTGAATTTCCGACGAGATAAAGGGATCGCTGTGAATGATGCAATGTTTGTCGGCGTGGAAACAATCGAAGCCGACTTTAGGGCGTCCCGTCTGTACGGCGCGTCCGGCGCAACACTGGCCCAGGCTCAACTGGACACGATTGGCTACCACGCTATCCAGGCCATAATGAGCGATGACGTGCAGGCGCTGCGTTTCCGGATCCAGTTCAAAGATGCACGAGCGCTCGGCCCCGGAGAGATGCACGGCCTGCGTGGTGATGATTTGCAGCACTTCGTCCAGGTTGAGCGTTGAAGCGATGATTGACGAGACGCGATGCATGGTGCCTAACTCATACACCTTGCGTCGCAACTGTTCGTCCGTCTGCTCATACAGGCGCGCATTTTCCACGTTGATCGCAATAATGCCCGCGACCACCTCGACAAAACTCATTTCCTCGCGCGTAAAGTCGCGCGGTTCCACCGACTGCACGCTAATCACGCCGATCAGGCGCTCCGTATTGCCGAAGAAGATGATAGGGATCGCCATCAAGCCATGATAATCGGTAACATAGGCATGTACCTCAGTAGCGAAGTTGCTATCATTCAGGGCATTGTGAACCAGCAGAGGACGCCCCTTATCGGCGACCCAGCCGCTATAGCCCTCGCCCATGCGCAGAGTGAAGTGCATGCCGCCGAGTGGGCGCGGGCCATTGGTGGCACGCAGAGTCAAAACGCGCTGTAATTCGTCATAGAAGAAGATGGAGCAGAGTTCGACATCCAGTTCTTCGGCAATGATCTGGGCGGTGGCTTCCAACGTCTGATCCAGATCCATTGAAGAGTTGTTCAAGCCGTTGATCTGCTGCAAACTCAGTAAGCGCCGCTCCACCTGCTGCGAAAAGTGAGCGCGTTGCGATAATACCTGGTCGCTGATAGCCTGATAGCCGCGCGTGAGCGCCAGCACACATTCGGTATGCACGCTATAGACGTATTGCAGTACCTCAGTGAGCATGGAAGTTTGATAGCGAAAAATGCTTTTGCACTCAGCAACCAGGGCATCGGTATAGCGTTGCAACCCTTGCAAGCGGGCATCAAGCTTGCCACCCTGTTCGGCCAACCAGCGACCGGATTGCTCAAACCGCGTCAGAAACTCATCATGCTGGTCGCGTTTATTGATCAGCATGTCGAGAAGCAAGGATGCATCGCTTCCCTCTTCTGGCCCGTAGCCATCTTCTGACACGTGTTGCAGGCTTATTTTTAACCGTGGCAGGTGCTGTATCAGTATAGAGTCAATGCCACTGCTTTGTGTCACGTTGTTCCCTTGCTTCTATCCACCAACCATCATCCAAAAACAGAGATGATGGCCTAATCGATGATAGTACATAAAAAAAGATGTTTATTGATATGCATATATCAATGACAGTATCATCCTTTGCGTGTATTGTAGTTGTACCAGAGATTGCTGTCAAGTATAATCAGGCAGGCGGCCCACCTTGCTCGCAGGCGACCCGATGCTGTATGCCAAATGTCCTAGTGAGCGGTTTTGTCTTTACGTCATTCCGTGATCAGTCGTTATAAAAAGTGGTGTTGCGACAGCATCATTCAGTTAAAGGTTGATATTACGGAGTATTCCTGGCTTATGAATTGTGCAATATGCGGGTTTCCGCTCACATCATCGCATACTGTTTGCCCGCGCTGTGGGGCAAGGGCAGTTCCGGCGGGGGGCTATGCTATCCCTGATACTTCACCACCGCAGGCTTTTACCCCGTTCCAGTCATCATTCGCCAATCCAGGGCAAGACGCTCGCGCGGGTGGCTCCTACGTAGACAGCGCGATGTCACAGGCCAACTGGAATACGCCATCCCCTTCCTGGCAGGCAGCCATGACCCCTATGCCCCCTCAGGAAGCCCCTACAGGCGCTGGCATGGGCAATAGTACTCCTCAGCACAACCACTATGGCCCGACCGGAGCCTATGGACAAGGCGGAGAGCAGGGGCAACACCCGCTCTATCTCACCCCATCCGGTCCGGTGGAACCGTCACTTGGAACCTATAACGCCTTGCCACAGACACCACCTGTCACTACCTCTGGCATGCGCCGACCGCGTTCATCGCGTTTCGGCTTCACTATCGCTGGCCTCTGCCTTATCTGCGGTGCGCTCATTCTGGTCTTCGTGTATTTTCTGGCCCCTGGCCTGGACACCGCCAACAACCAATCGTCTACCACGAATAACCCGATCAGCGTTCCTACCGTGTCCCCTTCACCAACAGTCGCAGCTTCACCCACCCCTACCTTTCCGGGCCAGCAATATATCAGTAACGCGCAAATGGCCAGCCAGGTGAATACCACAACGGCCCAGCCCATCATGCTGGCAACAACCTTTAAGGCGGGGCAACGTATCTATGTCACCTTCAACGTGCATACGCCCAATGATGGCCCCGGCGGCGTTTGCCTGCTCTGGTATCTCAATGACAAACTGATCCCGACTTCCGCGTACAACTTTTCGGTCAACAGCAGCACCTCTGCCTATTCTTATTTCACAATAGACAGCGCGGGCGATGGCTCAGTAGAGATTTACTGGCTCGCCTCTCCGCAATCAACCTGCGCCGACCCCACCAAACTGCTCGGTACACGCCTGCAATTCACTATCACGTCTTAACCGGCTATCATGCCTGCCACATGCTTGTCGGCTTCTGGCAAACTCAGATATAATTACGACCAGGTGGATAAAACCGACAGTTGTTACGTAAAGGAGTGGTTGGCCGATGGCAGCACAGATACCGGAGAACGAAGGTAGCTATTTTATCGATGCAGAGAGCCTTGCCGAGATGACGCGCCTGCTAGAACAGGATCGCGTCCTGACCCGCAACCAGGGGGGGGTATTTCCTGACGATATTGACCTGAGCAATATACATGACGTACTGGACCTGGCGTGCGGCCCCGGTGGCTGGGCAATGGATGTGGCACGGGCACATCCAGTCATGCGCGTTACCGGTATCGACATCAGCAATCGCTCCATCAGTTACGCAGCCATGCTGGCTAAAACGGAACATCTGGAAGGGGTAACATTCCGCTTGATGGATGTCTTCAAGCCGCTTGACTTCCCCGCGCACTCCTTCGATTTTATCAACGCGCGCCTGCTGGCCGGTTTTATGCCCACCACGCACTGGCCCGTTCTGCTGCAAGAATGTATGCGCATCCTGCGTCCCGGCGGCTACATCCGTTTAACGGAAAGCGAGTTTGGCTTGAGCGGCATCACCAACAGTCCCGCCACCGAGAAGATCAATCTGATCGGCACGCAGGCGCTCAAACGCGCCGGCTACAGCTTCTCGCCCGACGGCATGAATATGTGCATGACACCCATGCTGCACCGCCTGTTGCGCAACGCGGGCCTTCAGCATGTGCGCCACTTCGCCTTCGCCGTAGACTACTCGGTCGGTACCGAGTTTCACGAAACCTTTCGCCAGCTCTGGGGTGTCTTCGTGCAACTGCTCAGCCCCTTCTTCTTCAAATTCGGCACCACAACAAAGGAAGAGTTCGATCAGCTCTATCAACAGATGCAGGCTGAGTGGCTCGCCGATGATTTTGTCGCGCTCTGGTATCTGCTCTCCGCCTACGGCCAGAAGCCCGTGGAATAAGAAAGACCGTAGCAGGAGCCTGTTTCATGCCATACCCTGTTGTTCTCTCTCACGTGCAAGCCAGACCACTCCTGGCGGCCCGCCAGGCGGGTCATACTCAATCTGAAGCCTCACCCGATCTCGCCCTTTCCACCGTAACGGTGGTATTGAGCGAGGCCGGGGTAACATTCCCTTCCGGTGAGCTTGTCGGTTGGGCAGAGATTGAGCGTATCGCGCGCGACGAGATGCATTGCTTTGTAATACGCGATGGCGTGGCAGAACCGATCCAGGTCTTCTCAGAGGCCACCAATCGCATGTGTAGCCTGTACCCGACACAGCGCGCACCAACCATGCTGATCGCCGGTTTCACCATGCACCGCATCGTCGCCATCGACCCGCTAGAGGACACACGCAGGAAAATTGCCACTATCAAGCCCGTCACGGGCCGCGTGCTGGATACCGCAACGGGCCTGGGCTATACCGCTATCGAGGCCGCGCAGAGCGCCGATGAGGTCATCACCATCGAGCTTGACCCCGGCGCGCAGGAGATCGCGCGTCAGAACCCCTGGTCACGTGATCTCTTTAGCCATCCCCGCATCAAGCAGATCATGGGCGATGCCTTCGAGGTGGTGCCAACCTTTGCCAGCGATTCCTTCGCCCGCATCATCCATGATCCCCCCGTCTTCAGCCTGGCCGGTGAACTCTACTCCGGCCAGTTCTACCGCGAACTCTATCGCGTGCTACAGCGCGGCGGTCGTCTCTTCCACTATATCGGCGATCTCAATAGCAAGTCTGGCAGCACCGTGACGCGCGGCGTCCTGCGTCGTCTACAGGAGGCCGGTTTTACCCGCATTACCAAACACCCGCAGGCTTTCGGCGTGGTGGCCTCTAAATGAACTTCCCTCAATATGACACCATCGTTATGACACCATCGTTCGACCCACAAACGATGGTGAAGTGGCAGATAATTTTTAAACCACATCAGCTAGCCTTTGACAGAGCCGGCCAGGATGCCGCGTATGAAGTAGCGCTGCATGGAGAAGAATACAATCAGCGGCAGCACCATCGAGAGGAACGACGCGGCGGTGAGCAACTGCCAGTTTTCGCCATAGGAGCCAACCAGGTCGGCCACGACCACGGTCATCGGCGCGACCGACTGGTTGCCACCCACAAAGATCAAGGCGATCAGCAGGTCGTTCCAGACCCACATGAACTGGAAAATTGCCAGCGAGGCCAGGGCAGGCACCGACAACGGAATAATGATTGTCCAGAAGGTGCGAAAGTTCGAGGCCCCATCGATATAGGCCGATTCGATCAGGTCTTTGGGCAGCGCGGCAAAAAAGTTGCGTAACAGAAAGACTGCGAACGGCAGACCGAAGGCGGTGTGCGCAATCCACAGCGAGGCATAGGTGCCGGTCAGGCCCAACTGGGTGAACCAGTAGAGAATCGGTGCCAGAGCAATCTGGTTGGGAATGACCAGCATGGCGACGATGCCAAAGAAGAGCGCATTGCGGAAAGGGAATTTCATCCAGGCGAAGGCGAAGGCCGCGAACGCGCCGAACAACATCGGTAAAATCGTTGCCGGAATAGAGATGATCAGACTATTGATGAAAGCCTGCCCCAGCCCATTGGCCTTGATGACATTCATATAGTTCTGAAGGGTAAACTGCCACGGTGGGAGCAATCCCTGCCACCAACCGGTGGTAGCGATTTCCTGGGGCGGGCGAAATGAACTGATAAACAGGCCAAAGGTGGGGATCGACCAGAGGACGGCAATGGCCACAACGAGAACAGTGACCAGGCTATTGTTGAAGGAGCGCAGAAAATAGCCGCCCTCACGTGGCTGGGCCAGAACTTTCGCGCGCGCTGCTGAGACAGTGCGTTGCTCGGTAGTACTCATCGTCCTTGTTCCTCTCTGCGCATTCTGCGCACATTAATAATCATCACCGGCAGCACCACCACAGTCAGCAAGACGGCCAGCGCGCTCCCCGTGCCGTAGTTATTGAACTGGAACAGTTGGTTGTAAAACGCCATTGCGATTACATTGGTGCCGTAGTTGCCGCCCGTCTCAACATAAATGACATCAAAGATTTTGAGGATATTGATGACCATCGTGGTTGTGACCACACCCAGCGTTGGGCTGATCATGGGCACCATGATGCGCCAGAACATGGTGAAGCGACCGGCCCCATCCATCTTCGCCGCCTCGATCACATCGTCGGGAATGCCTTTGAGGGCCGCAGAGATAATGACCATGCTAAAGCCGGTCCACATCCAGGTGTAGATCACAATCAAGGCAAAGTTATTGAAAGCAGGATTGGTGAGCCAGGCCTGGGGACGGATGCCGAATAGGCCGATAAAGGCATTGAGCAGACCAATCTGGGGTGAGCCGGGTGGCTCGTAGTCATAGACGAATTTCCAGATGACGCTGGCACCCACAAACGAAATCGCCATCGGGATGAAGAGGGCGGATTTGATGATGGACTCAATCTTCACACGATCTACCAGCACCGCGACGATCAGGCCCAGCCCAACTGTCAGCATCGTCCCCAGCACCAGCCAGAGCAAGTTATTCCTCAGCGCAACAAGCATCGATGGGTCGGTGAAGATAAACTTATAGTTCTTCAACCCGACAAACGCTGTGGAATCAGCATTTTCAAAGCTGTAGATGATGGTTTGTATCAAAGGGTAGATGAAGAAAAGCAGAATGAGTATTACAGCGGGTGCAATCCAGAACAGGGCCAGCCAGGAAAAACCGCGCTCCTCTTTCACGGGAGGTGGTGTCGCCACAATATGTTCTCTAGCGACCTGCGCCATACTATGCCTCCTTTATGCGTATCAGTGGTGTATGCGCACTCAGAATATCCCAAAGACTATGCCCCCATCGCGGAGAGAAAGGGGCATAGTCCGAATGATTCTCCCCATTACGGGTACATCCCTGCCTTTCCGAAGCACATGGGTAGAAGATGTCGTAATACCCGCAAGGGACACGGACCGGGGAACCGTGTAGCCACGACATCTTCCCCCTCTCCGAATGGATCAGGAACCGTAGACCGACGAAGCGGTGCTTTCTAGCGAGGCGAGGATGCTGTCCAGCGATGATGGATTCTGGATGTAATTGAGGGTCGCTTTCCAGTAAGCGTTCTCCATCGCGGAAGGCATCGAGTCATCCTGGCTGAAACGGAACGAGGTAGCGTTGATCAACTGTTTAGCAGTATTGGCAGACACGACGTCTGGATAGGCGCTCAAAGGCACCGCTTTGTTGACGGAGGTTTTTCCACCCCTCTTTACCCAGATTTCCTGCGCTTCCGCTGTGGTGAGAAATTCCATGTACGCGCGCGTGCCATTGTTGTCTTTCATCGCCACATAGATGTCCGCCGTACCGGTGACTGCTCCCGCATAGGCCGGGTTGAGCGTGGGCCAGGGGAAGAAGTCAAAGTCCGTGCCGGGTACAATGCCTGGGAATTGGGCGGTAATAAACGCTTCCGTGAAATCGCCCAGGTAGTACATGTAAGCCTTTGGAGGCGTGTCAAAGGGCAAGTAGGAGGCGGGCTGGAAGTTGGTCGCCAGAATGGACTGCGGCGCGCCGTTGATATAGTGATGCCCTTGCACAATCTGGCCGAAGTACTGGAAGGCATTCTTGACGCTGGGATCCGTCCAGGGAATCTGGTGCGCGACCCACTTGTCAGACATCTCCGGGCCGTTCAGAGTGAGGTAGATCTGGTCGATCCAGTCGGCGGCAGGCCAACCACTGGCCGCTCCACTTTCAACACCCATTGACCAGGGATACAAGCCTTTGGCAGCGATCTGGTTCGACAGCGTGATCATATCCTGCCAGGTCGTGGGAACGCTCCAGCCATTGGCCGCGAACTGCTTGGGGCTATACCAGATCGTACCTTTGGTGTTAGCCAGGAAGGGCACGCCATACATGCCACCGTTGACCGAGACTACATCGATCCAGGTCTGTGCGTAATTCTGCCGGATCTGCTTCATATCTAAGAAGGTATCCAGGCGCAGCAATTTCCCCTCACTGGCATAAGTTTTGAGCAAAGACGGAGGCGGGGCGGCGATGTCGGGGGGATTGTTACCCCTGACACGTGTATTCAGAACAGTCGGCAGGTCGCGCGTAGACTCGACGTTGACCTTGATGCCGGTCTTGGCCGTAAAAGCCGCGTTGACGGCGTTGTAGTTATCCAGCTCTGTCCCGCTGATGACCACCAGAGCGTCAATGGATTTGACCGTAGCCGGTGTGCTACTGCTGTTCACGTTGCTGCCAGTGCTACCACAAGCCTCCAGCAGCGAGACGGCTGCACCGGCGGACAGGCCGACGGCCATAGCACGCTGCACGAACTGTCGGCGGGTTATCCTGAAGTGCGTATATTCTTCGACTAACTGCTCCACGGTGTTACGCTGTTGATGACGATTAAATACGGGCATGGTTCTCTCCTTTGTGGGTATTAGGAAACTAACAAGAACAAAACCATCTCAGGTTAGCCAGGCAAAGAAACTTGCCAGACCTGCACAGTATCATCCCAACTGGCCGAGGCGATATAACGCCCATCCGGCGACCACGCGACGGCATCTACGTTATCGCTATGTCCCCGATAGATGACGAAGGGGAAACCTGTCTTTACGTTCCATACACGCACGGTATGATCCCAACTGGCCGAGGCGATGTAACGCCCATCCGGCGACCAGGCCACTGATCTCACCTCGTTGGTATGTTCTTTGTAGTTCGAGACAAGCATTCCCGTCATCACATCCCATATTTGCACACTACCATCTCTGCCTCCAACAGCGATATAGCGGCTATCCGGCGACCAGGCCACTGTGTTCACAATATCGGCATCATCGGGATTGGTATAGGCGTATGGAAGAGGGACTTCTGTTTGTGCATCCACCACATACGTCGAAGAATCCCTCACTCCAACGGCGATGTAGCGCCCATTGGGCGACCACGCAACAGCATCGACAAAATCTGCATACGTGAAACTAAAGAGCTGGGTACCCGTGCGCACATCCCACACCTGCATTGTGTGGTCCCAACTGCCGGAGGCGATATACTGGCCATTCGGCGACCAGGCCACCGAACTCACCTCTTGCGTATGCCCCCGATAAGTCTGGACAAGGGTTCCCGTATCCACATTCCACACCTGCACAGTATGATCCCAACTGCCGGAGGCGATATAGCGGCTATCCGGCGACCAGGCTACCGCATCGACGATATCGCCCATCGCGTAGGTCAGGATCAAGGCCCGTGTCTTTGCATTCCATACGCGCACAGTATGATCCCAACTGCCGGAGGCGATGTACTGGCCATTGGGTGACCAGGCCACCGCATCCACAAAATCACTATGCCCCCGGTAAGTGTAGAGTGTTGTTCCTGCCGGACGTTCAATAGTGGTATTGATAGTACGCGAGCCGAAAAGCAATAACAGGCCGATAACGAGAGCCGCCACTACGACGACTGCCAGTGATTTACTGATAGAGGTTGCAAACGAGCCGCCCGGTCTCGCCGGACGTCGCATGTTTGAGACACGGGGAGAGGATTGTGCGAAGCCAACGGCTTTCGCCATACCTCCTTCCTTCTCCCTTTCATCCCTGACAGTCAGTTGCGAAGTAAGCCGTGGTAACGGCTGCATAATCGGAGGAGGCAACGCTTTGAGACGAGCGTCAAGATAACGATAGTCGGCCTGTGCTGCCGCACATGCCGGGCAAATTCTTATATGCGCTTCGAGTGCCGCCCGATCAGCCGGTGAAAGGTCTTCATGCCTGAGGGCAAGTTTTTCGGCCCAGGCTGTGCAAGGAGGTTGATTACCCATAGGTCTTATCTTCCCTCCTTCGTCACAACACTTTGTTCCTTTATAAGCCGATGATAGATTTGACGTAGCTCCTCTTTTCCTCGGCTGACATACTTGCTCACAGACGACTCCTTCATTTTTAGAATTTCAGCAATCTTTCGCTGTGGCAGCTCTTCTATCACATATAAAATAAGACATGGGCGATAGGTGGGAGAGACACGCGCCAGAGCTAGCTTTAGCAGTTCTGTCTCTTCTACCTGTTCCTCCGGCCCTGCAATACTTAATTCCGCGTCCTTTTCTCTATAGGAATCCCATGGAACAAGATGCAAGTGTTGCGCTCGATGCTGGTAGTTATAGGCACAGTTGGTAGCAATACGGTAGAGCCAGCCTGCAAAATGTGTCGGCTCACGCAGAGACGGTAATGACTCCCACGCTTTCATAAATGTCTCCTGTGTTAGTTCGCAGCCAACGCCATCATTCCCCGTCATACGGCTCAAATAGCGACTTATACGGCTGGTATAGCGCTCATAAAGTAGTTCAAATGCTCGCTGGTCTCCATCATAGGCACGCCTCACCAGTTGGCATTCGTCAGGAAAATCCTCTACACCGGAGGAAGAGGTATCTTCTGTCCAGTAAGACATGGCCAGACTCCCTATCAGAGTTTCTTCCCTCTTTTTTCATCATTGAACGGTAAACTTCTGTCACGGCTACTACGGACAAAGAAGACAAAATATCACAGGCCGCTACCATAGCGACAATATGCCATGCTCTGCTCTGGGTAGTAGTTTCACAGGAACTCTCTATTCTTAAAGACACAAAAAATGCCGAAAACATGACAATCAATTTGGACAAGGCTGAGGATGCCCGTCAGTTTTTGCATGGCGAGCGCAAGGCGAAGTTCCCCATCACGAACAGGTATAATCATGATATACTTAAGAGCAGATAGCATCATTATTCGACGGAGAATAGTCTAGCGAGGAAGATATTCTAATGGCTGATTCCGCACTGGAAAATCCTAATGCACCCGTTTCTGCTCCTGAACCCGCCAGAACGGAACGACTGGCCGAAGGCGTCTACGCGCTCGTGACCGGCGGCGACCCCAATACCGGCTTTATCATCGGAGAGCGCGGCGTGGTGGTCATCGATGCGCGCGCGACACCGGCCCTGGCGCGCGAAACCCTCTCCATTATTCGCCAGCTTACCGATAAACCCATCCGCTATCTCGTCCTGACCCACTATCATGCTGTGCGCGTCCTCGGCGCATCTGGTCTGGGGGCCGAGCATATCATCGCGCACCGCAATACACGCGACCTGATCCGCGAGCGTGGTCAGCAGGACTTTGAGTCGGAGGCCCGCCGCTTCCCGCGCCTCTTCCACGACATCTCATCCGTGCCGGGCCTGACGCATCCCGATATTTGTTTCGACGACACCATGATCCTTGATCTTGGAAACCGCGAGGTGCAGTTGCTCTGGCTGGGCCGCGCCCACACAGAGGGCGATACGGCAGTCTGGTTGCCACAGGAGCGCGTGCTGTTCGCCGGTGATCTCGTCGAGGCCAGCGCCGCTCCCTACTGCGGCGATGCCTACATCCTGGACTGGCCCACCACGCTGGCAAACGTACGCGCGCTCGGTGCGCACGTGGTCGTCCCTGGTCGCGGCGACGTGGTACGCAACGAAGCTGTTGGCAAGGCCATTGATGAAACCGAGGCTTACCTGACGATCTTGCGCGATACCGTGCGTAGCGCCGTTCTGGCCGAGGCCAGCGTAGCCGAGGCGTACCGCGCCGCAGAAACGGCGTTGACACCGCGCTTTGGCACCTGGGCCATCTTCAAACATTGCCTGCCCTTCAACGTGCAACGCATGTACGACGAGATCAGCGGCACACGCCCACGCATCTGGACGGAGAGCCGCGACGCCGCTCTCTGGCAATCTCTGGTCGTCTAAGCACTAAACAAACGTGCTGAAGCTATCCCTACAGAGGTAACGGCCATGATTGAACAGACATTGGCCCAACTTAAGCCGCGTACCGACTGGCAAGACCCCATTGTAATCGTGGGGGCCGGGCCAGTCGGCATGAGCGCCGCGCTGGGATTAACTCACTACGGCGTGCCTTGCCTCGTTCTCGACGATGGCAACGGCCCGGCGGTGGAAGGCTCACGCGCGATCTTCATGGAACGCCACACGCTGGAGATCCTTGGTACGTGGAGTCCCGTCGGCAAACAGATGGCCGAGCAGGGTATGACGCTGACCAGCGGGCGCGTCTTCTTCCGCAAGACAGAACTCTATAAAACCTTTTCTGCGCCGCCCGACCCCAATACGCCCTATCCGCGCTTCGTGAACATGCCACAAAACCTGCTTGAACACCTGCAATACGCGGCGCTCCAGCAGCGGTCATGTTGCGAGATACGCTGGCGGCATAAAGTGGTTGGGTTGACACAGGATGAGGCGAGCATACATTTAGAAGTGCAGACGCCTCAGGGGACAGAGTACGTCAAGGCGCAGTACGTGCTGGCGGCAGATGGCCCCAAAAGCACCATGCGCCGCCTGCTCAACCTGCCCTTTCCAGGCGAGTCGCGCGATCATCATTTTCTCATTCTCGACGTGCGCATGAAGCTGGAGACGCCGCGCGAACGCTGGTTCTGGTTCGACCCGCCCTTCAATCCCGGTCGCACGGCCTTGCTGCATCCCCAACCGGATAGCATTTATCGCCTGGACTACCAGCTTCCCCCCGACACAGATTTAGAAGCGGTCAAAACGCCGGAGGCGCTGCATCAACGCATCGTGGCAACGGTGGGCGAACGCCCCTACGAGATCGTCTGGCACAGCATCTACACCTATCAGCAGCGCGCACTGGAGCAATTTCGACACGGGCGCATCTTCTTTATGGGTGACGCGGCGCACCTGATGTCACCCTTTGGTGGGCGCGGCCTGAATAGCGGCGTGCAGGATGCCGCCAATCTGGTCTGGAAACTGCTGCTGGTACGCGCCGGACTCGCCGACGACACCCTGCTGAATAGCTATCACGATGAACGGCACGCCGCAGCGCTTGAGAACCTGTACCTGACCGCCGACACCATGAACTTCCTGGTGCCCGCCCCAGGCTTCGCGCGCTGGAAACGCGATATGATCCTGCGCCTGAGCCTGCCCTTCAAGTTCATGCGCAAGTATGTCAACGCCGGGCACATGTCCAATCCCTCAACCTATCGCCATTCTCCTATTATTTCAGAAGACCCCCTGCTCTCCACTCAGTACCAGGGGCCTGAGTCCGAACGCGCCATTTTTAAGCAATACCGTATTGGCCCACCCGCCGGGTCGCTGGCCCCGCTCAGCATCCTGACCGATGCCACGACCGGCGCGCGTGTCCCGCTACTCGACTGCTTCGGCAACGGTTTTGTCGTCTTCTATTTCTGCCGTCACGCCGACAGGGGCCTGACAGCCCTGGACGCCATACAGCAGCGCCTACCGGAACTCCCCATCGCACTCTACTTAATCACGCCGCAAGCTCCCACACAGGCCGTTCCGGCTTCTCTTCATGTTCTGCTCGATCCAGAGCTAACCGCAACAAAGACCTACAACGCCGGTTCATGCACGCTTTATGTAATGCGGCCCGACCGCCACATTGCCGCACGTCGCTTCAGCAGCGAATTGGATGAACTACCGGCGTTGCTCATGCAGGCAGTTGGCAAGGCACCATAGAAGCATGATAATCAGGTTCAGGTGTAGGGGCAGGTGTACCTGTCCCTACAGCGAGCGCTCTGGCTCAGCCAAGCTTATAGGTCACGAGTCCTTTGGCAACGGCCTTGCCTGCAAGAGTGCTGACCTCGACATCGAGATAGACGAGGCGGCGGCCACGATGCAGAACACGCGCGACCGCCTGGATATCTTCCTGCGCTGCTGCCGTGAGATACGTCACCGTGAGACTGACGGTTGTGCCGCGCGTATTGGCGGGTACCGATGGATGAGACCAGGCGGCAGCGGCGGCAGCAGTGTCAATCAGCGTTGCAATTGCGCCGCCGTGAACGATGGTGCCGACAGTCACCATCGCATCGCTGAAGGGCAGTGTCAACGTTGCCATATCTGGCTCAAGGGCGGTGAGCTGGATGCCGAGATGCTCAACAAATGGTGAGGTCGGTAGAAATTGTCGAATGAAGTCCGCTCCCGTGAGAGGAGCTTCGGTCGGTGTACTCATGCAAGGTCTCCTTCTTAGTGTGCCGTCCAGCCGCAGTCGATGACCTGGGCACTGCCGGTGATAGCGCTGGCGGCGTCTGTGCAGAGATAGGTAGCGAGCTGCGCGACCTCATCAGGTTCAAGCAAGCGGTGGATGGCTCCCTCGGCCACCATGATTTTTTCTACCACCTCTGATTCAGGAATATTATGGATACGCGCCTGATCGGCAATCTGCTTCTCGACCAGCGGCGTTCTGACATACGATGGACAAATAGCATTACAGGTCACGCCGTATTCGGCGGCTTCCAGCGCCGTTACCCTGGTCAGCCCTAGCAGACCATGTTTGGCAGAGACATAGGCCGATTTAAAGGCCGAGGCCCGCAAGGCGTGAACTGAGGCGATGTTGATAATGCGCCCCCACTTGCGCTCGTACATGCCGGGCAGCACAGCTTTGGTCAGCAAAAATGGTGCCGTCAGCATGAGATCGATGATCTGTCGCCATTTGGCCTCTGGAAACTCTGTAATCGGTGCGACATGCTGAATGCCCGCGTTATTCACCAGAATATCGATATGCCCCTCCGCCTTCAGCGTCTCTTGCACCAGTTGTTGAATGGCCTGACTATCTGTCATATCGGCGGCCTGAAAACGCGCGTGCGGCAAGCTTGCTGCTGCTGCTCGTCCGCCTTCAACATCGATGTCGCTTAAGGTGACATGGATGCCATGAGCGGCAAAATCGCGCGCAATCGCCAGGCCAATGCCGGAAGCGGCACCGGTTACGATGGCTACTTTGCCTTCTAGTTGTGTCATGAAAATTTCTCCTTGCTAGCTACCAAGATAAAGCTCCTGCACTGAGGAGTTTTGCGCGAGTTCCTGCACCTGTCCTTGCAGAGCGATGGTGCCGCTCTGTAAAACATAAGCCTGTCCGGCAATTTGCAACGCCTTACGCGCATTCTGCTCACTCAGCACGACCGTGAGATGGTCGTCACGGTTCAGGTGTACTACTACATTGAGGACGGCTTCCACAATGACGGGGGCCAGTCCCTGCGATGGCTCGTCCAGCAGCAAGAGCCGGGGGTGCGACATCAGGGCGCGTCCAATCGCCAGCATCTGCCCCTCGCCGCCGCTCAGGCTGGCGGCGGGTACCTGGAGCATGGTTTTCAGGCGTGGAAAGTAGTCCAGCACATGCGCCAGGGTGTTTTCGATTTCACGCGCTGAATGGCGGGTAAACGCGCCCATCAGCAGATTCTCCCTGACAGTCAGAGAGCCGAACAGTTCGCGCCCCTCCGGCACCAGCGCCAGGCCACTACGCACGCGCTGTTCCGTTGAGGCGTGTTCCAGGCGCTGACCCTCAAAGATGATGCTGCCGCCACGCGGGCGAATCAGCCCCATCAGCGCGCGCATGAGCGTTGTTTTGCCCGCGCCGTTGGCCCCTAGAATCGCTACAATGGCACCTGCCGGAACTTCAAACGAGACGCCGTGCAGCACCTCCAGGGGGCCATAACCGGCACGCAATTGCGTAACAGTGAGCATGTGACTACTCCTCTCCGATCTGCGTATCGCGTCCCAGGTAAGCCTCCAGCACGGCCTGATTGGTGAGTACCGTTCTGGCAGAGCCTTCCGCCAGCTTACTCCCATAGTTAAGCACACAAACGTGATCGGCGACAGCCTGGATCAAGTGCATGTTATGTTCAATGAGCAGCAGAGTGGTACCGATCTCATCGCGCCAGCGCCGCAGGTTCTCGGCCAGCTTCTCCACCTCACTATGCGGCACACCCGCCGCCGGTTCATCGAGCAGGAGCAGACGGGGACGCAGCACCAGCGCACGCGCGACACCCACCAGTTTCTGAATGCCAAAGGGCAGCGTAGCGACAACCCGCCCGGCGTAGTCTTCTAAGCCAAGCTGCGCCAGCATCGCCTGCGCCTTTATCCGCGCCCGTTTGTCCTCTAACCTGGCCTGGCCAAAGGGCAACATACCTTGCAGCAATCCGGCTTTCAGTTGAGCATGCTGAGCCACTAAGAGATTTTCCAGCACAGTCATGGTCGAGAAAAGCTGAAGCTGCTGAAAAGTACGCGCGATGCCGAGAGCCACCCGCCGATCAGTGCTGAGCGGCAGAAGCGATACACCTGCAAAAGTGATCGTACCGCCTACAGGTCTGACAAAGCCACTGATACAGTTGAGAACTGTCGTCTTGCCCGCGCCATTGGGGCCAACCAGCGCGAAAATCTGCCCCTCTGTGATGCTGAGATCCAGCTCTGCTACCGCCTGCAAGCCGCCAAAGCATACCGTCAAGCCGCGTATCTCCAGCAACGGTGTGGGAATAGATGCAGTCATCGTTTATCTCCTCTCTGCGCAAGCGACTGCACGGCTGTTTTCGCGTAGTCGCCCAGGCTGCGCAGGCCGGTGGGGAAGAAGATGAGCGCCAGCAACAGCAGCAGGCCATAGATGAGGGTGATGAGCGAGGAAATTTGCAGTTGGAATGGGCCGATGCTGAACGGGTCGGGCAACTGGCCCAGCAGGAGCGGGAGCAGACCCACAAAGATTGCGCCTAGAACGGAGCCGGAGATGGAACCAAGTCCACCTACGACGATCATGGCGAGGAAGGCAATGGTCTGATCGGCACTGGACATTGAGGAACTCGCCGTTGTGGCCCAGGTGGCATAGAGCGCCCCGGCCAGCCCGGTCAGCGTCGCGCTCACGACAAAGGCGAGCAATTTATAGCGTGCAACAGGCACGCCAAAGGCTTCTGCCGCTACCTCGTTGTCGCGTATCGCCACCCACGCACGCCCAACCCGTGAGCGCAGCAGATGATAGCTAAGAAAGATGATCACGACAACAATAGCAAAAACCATAAAATACAGCACGTGATCGTCGGTCAGTGCCACCGGCAGATTGTTCAGCTCATAGCTCTGTCGGCCAGCCGCCGTATCCCATACATTGAGCAAGGCACCGGCCACCAGCACCAGCCCCAGCGTGACGATAGCCAGATAGACGCCGGAGAGCCGCAGGGCCGGTGCGCCAACGACAAAGCCCAGCAGTGCGGAAACCAGCATGGCGACGAGGATACCAAGCCAGTAAGGCTGGTTCAGATCGGTATTCAGCCAGGCCAGGATGTAGGCGCTGACACCAAAGAAGGCGGCATTGCCCAGCGACGGCTGCGCGGCGTAACCGGTAAGAATGTTTTGCGCCAGCGCCGCGATAATCAATATCCCGATGAAGGTGACACGGTGGAGTTCAAAGTCGGCGCTAAAGCCGAAGATTTGATCATAGATGGTTGGTAGCAGCGCCAGTACCAGCAGCGCGCAGAGAGCCAGCAAGCCGTTGCGCAAGCGCCGTCCCTGCACACTCGCCAGTTGCCCGCGCAACCTGCCCGACGCTACCGGCGTTGCGGCTGCCGATGGAGAAGCCTTTGCGGCGGGCGGCTCACCCGCTTTTCGCGTTGTCATAAGCATATCTCCTTAATTACACACGACGCGCAAGCGTCTTACCAAACAGGCCCTGCGGTCTTAGAAAGAGGACCAGGACGAAACCACTAAAGATTAGTGCCTCGCGGATGCCTGGATCACCAATATTCAGCGTACCAAGCGCGTGATTGGCGAGCAGAAATGCCAGCAGATTATCGATGAAACCGATCAGAATACCACCGATTAAGGCCCCCGGCAGGCTATCCAGCCCACCCAGCACCGCACCCACAAAGGCGAACAGCAGGATGGAGTCCATGAACTGGATGTCGATGAGACTTTGCAGACTGGCAAGCAGGATACCGGCCAGCGCGGCAATGAAGGCGCTCAAAGCCCATACAAAGAGGAAGATCAGGCCAACGGGAATGCCCACCATGCGCGCCGCGCTCAAACCATCTGCCGTGGCGCGCATAGCAATACCCAGCCGACTGCGTGTGAGAAAGAGGTTCAGACCAACCATAATCAGCAGCGTGATCACTAAAATAATCACATCGACGAGCGAGATATAGACGCCGCCCACGCGCGCAGCATGGCCCTCGAAGGGCGTGGGAAAATGCAGGGCCGAGTTTAACTGCGGCCACAGTTGTTGCGCCAGCGCCTGTAATACGAGGGCCAGCGCCAGGGTTGCAATGGCTTTGGTAAAAATCGGCGCATTGAGTACCGGTCGCGCAAAGCCTCGCTCTAAGACAACGCCTAGCAGCGGCGCGCACAGCAGCGTTATAAGGAGGGCAAGCCAGAAATTGAGCCGGGCCTGGGAGAGCAAGATATACATGAAACACGCGCAGACGGCCCCGATGGCCCCATAGGCAAAATTTAATACCCCCGTTGTCCGGTAGACCAGGGTAATGCCGAGCGCGAGCAGCCCATACAAACTGCCTGTAACCAGACCGGCCAGTATGACTTGAAGCAATGCCTGCATAGAAATTGTCTCCTGCTCAGAATGAAACGTTAACGTTCCCTCATCAATACAATATGACACCTGATTCATGTGTTGGTCAAGGGAGCCGGGTGAGTACCCACCATGGACTCTCTATCCTTGCGGGGGAAACGTGTGTAGGGGCGTCATTCATGACGCCCTGGTCACCTGTTGATCCGCGCATAGGGCACCATTCATGACGCCCTGGTCACCCGTTGATCCGCGCATAGGGCGTCATGAATGACGCCCCTACACCGACCTCCCTAAAGGATTGAGACACCCACCATGCAGCCACTTGACAAAGTTGCGTTTATCTGTTATATGATACATGATTCATGTGTCATATTCAAGTATTTTGTCCAGCGAAAACTGGTTGTGTGCATGGTATTTCTCAATCTTGAGAGGAGTGACGCGATATGGTAGTCTTCACATGGCTTCGCAACAGAGGATGGGCGATGGCGCTCATCATCACGGCTCTGCTCACGCTGGCGGCGTGTGGCAGTTCGTCAACAGGAGGGACATCAGGGACGCCGAGTGCCGTTCCTGGTGTGACCAGCAATACGATTACGATTGGATCCGTACTCGACACGACGGGCGCGATCAAGGTGATTTGCGCGCCGATTCTGGCCGGTGATCAACTCTATTTTAACCAGCTTAATGCCGCCGGTGGCATTCATGGTCGCAAGATCAGACTGATCCAGGTTAGCGATAATGGCGACCCCACGAAGACCAAAGATGCCGTGCGCCAACTGGTAGAGCAGGATAATGTCTTTGCCATTTTCCAGGTGTGCGGTTCTGGCAACTCCAATGTCGCCGAGAGCTATACCGATCCTAAAGGCATTCCCTTTGTTGATCCCATCGGCGGCGGCGCGCAGTTCACGGACGCCCAGGGCAACGCGCTACCCTGGGTGTGGATGACACAGCCGAATTACGGCGACGAGGGGCACGTCATCGGCTATTACATGGCGCAGACGCTTAAGGCCAAGACGGTGGGGATGTTGTATGAGGATGATGTGCTTGGCTTGCAACAGAAAAAGACGCTCGGCGAGGCACTGCAAAAATATGGCAGTCAGCTGGTGGCGTCGGTAGGCTATAACTTCACGCAGACAGATTTCACCGCCGCTGTGCAGACCTTGAAAGCCGCGCACCCCGACATGATCGTGCTGAACGGACTGCCCGGCCCCACCGCGCAATTTGTGGCGACCGCAACTCAGCAGGGCTATCGCCCGCCTCATGGCTACCTGGCGAACTATCCGATGGCCGACAACTCGTGGGCAAAAGTACTTGGCCCCGCCGGTGAGGGCATCTATGTCAGTGGCTATACCAGTATCAACACTCCGGTCGCGCAGCAATACCTGCAAGCAACTAAAAGCGACCCCGTGTTTAGCGCCTACAAGTTCTACGGCTACATCAATGCCAAACTCTTCGCCGACGCGCTCAGCAAGGCAGGACCGAATCTGACCCGTGACAGTTTACGCAATGCGCTCAATACGGATTTCGTGAACTACGATACCGGCTTTGGCCCCACGATCACGTGGACGCCGACCCAGCACGGTGGCGTGAGCGATTTCATGTTCTTCCAGATTCAGCACGGTCAGTTGCAGCCGGTCAGTGGCTTTATCAAAGCCTCTGCCGTCTGGCCGTAAAGATGCTATTTCGCCGTCCAGCCGCCGTCGATGACCAGGGCTGAGCCGGTGACGAAGGTGGCCTCGTCAGAGGCCAGATACAGGGCCGCGCTGGCAATCTCGTCAGGGCGGCCCATGCGTCCGATGGGCTGGCGCGCGTGAAGCTGCTGACGCACCTCATCCTCGTGTCCGGCAAAATTGCGCGCCAGATAGCCCTCGACGAAGGGTGTATGGACGGTGCCGGGGCAGATAGCATTGACGCGAATGCCCTGATCGACAAAATCCATCGCTATCGAGCGCGTCATGCTCAGCACCGCACCCTTGCTGGCCCCATAAGGGAAACGCCGGTCAACTGCGATCAGGCCCGCGACCGAGGCGATATTGACCAGCACCCCGCCGCGCGGCTCCTGGGCGACCATGTGGCGCACGGCTTCACGCGCACAGAGAAAGACGCCACGTGCATTGACAGCCATCACGCGATCCCACTCTTCCGCGCTCGTCTCCAAAATATTGCCCACATGACTGACACCAGCATTATTGACCAGAATATCGAGCCGTCCATGCTCACGTACCACCTGCGCGAAGCGCTCACGTACCTGCTCCTCCTGAGCCACATCCAGCGTCAGCGCATAAGCTATACCATTTTGTGCGGTAATCTCGGCTACCACGTTAGCTGCGCTCTCTTTGCGGATATCGGCCACGATAACTCGCGCTCCCTGTTGCGCATAAAGTAGCGCAATAGCACGCCCGATGCCCGATCCCGCGCCGGTAATCAAAGCCACTTTTTGATCTAAGCGAAACATGCTATCTTTCCTTTCAAAGATTGGTTTATCGCATTGAGACCCATGCCTCCCCGTCGGGGAAACGATAGGTGTTCAGCGATTCTGGCTTCATCTCGATACTATAACCTGGAGCGGTGGGAGCGATGTAGCGCCCGTCACGCACGACAACCGGATGCATAAAGTGTTCGTGCAGGTGGTCAACATATTCCAGCACGCGCTGCTCCAGCGAGGCACTGACACAGATGTAGTCGAAAATAGAGAGATGCTGCACATATTCACATAGCCCGACGCCGCCCGCATGTGGACAAACGGGGATGCCGAATTTGGCCGCCATCAGTAGCACAATCAGCACCTCGTTGACACCGCCGAGGCGGCAGGCATCGATCTGGCAGAAATCAATGGCCTTTGTTTGCAGCAGTTGCTTGAAAATAATGCGGTTCTGCACATGCTCGCCCGTGGCAATTTTGATGGGCGCGACGGCGCGCGCGATAGCCAGATGGCCTAGAATATCATCGGGGCTGGTCGGCTCCTCAATCCACCAGGGGTCATACGCTGCCAGCTCCTTAATATAAGGAATGGCTTCGTTGACATCCCAGTACTGGTTGGCGTCCATCATCAACTTGCGCTGCGGGCCGATCTCTTCGCGCAAAATACGAGCGCGACGCAAGTCTTCATCCAGATTGACACCCACTTTGAGCTTGAAATACTGCCAGCCCTGTTTTACCGCCTCGCGGCAGAGCAGGCGGATTTTCTCATCGCTATAGCCAAGCCAGCCTACTGAGGTTGTGTAGGCCGGGTAGCCATATTGGAGCATCTCGGCCTCGCGCTGCCGCTTGCCCGCCTCGTTGCGACGCAGTATCGCCAGCGCCTCACCCGGCGTCAACACATCGCTGACATAGCGGAAGTCCAGGCAGGCTACTAACTGCTCCGGCGTCATATCTACGAGCAGCTTCCAGAGCGGTTTGCCCTCGCTTTTGGCATAGAGGTCCCAGACGGCGTTGACCAGCGCGGCGGTGGCCAGATGAATGACGCCCTTTTCCGGCCCCACCCAGCGCAACTGGCTATCGCCGGTCATCATGCGCCAGAACGCACCCATGTTGGCGATCAGTTCTTCCAGCGTCTTCCCCAGTAGCAGCGGGGCCAGCGCGTAGATGGCCGCGACACATAGTTCATTGCCGCGCCCGATAGTGAAGGTCAGGCCATGCCCGCTCAAGCCTTGCGGACTATCGGTATGCAAGATTACATAGGCCGCAGAGTAGTCCGGGTCACGGTTCATGGCGTCGGAGCCATCGAGCATACGGGAAGTAGGAAAACGAATATCACGCGCATCAATCCGTGTAATCGTAGTTGCCATGTCATTTCCCTTTACTTTAGTGCAACGCAACATTCATGCTCCAGGGGACGAACGGGCGCAGATGGCGCAAGAAATGCGCTTGCAGATTGGAGGCATAGGCCTCCGGGTTTGCTCGCAGCAGATCCATTATTTGCGCATAGAACTGCCAGTTGCCTTCCGGCGTCTTAGCGGTCAAGACGGAGCCAAAGGTGACATGCAGAATTTCGCGCGCATCAAATTGTTCCAGCAGCTTCGGCAGGTCGCTATCCGGCAGCGCGTTGGGCAAGGGAGCGCGCTCTAAACGCGCTGAAACATGATAGCTGGCGCGGTCGGCCTCGTAGTGAGCGCGCGCAAAGCTGTAGATGGCGCGCAGGAGCGGCGGATTGAGAGTGGCGATGGTGCGCAGGGCCTCCAGGTAGCTGGTGCCCGCCGTTTTCAAGTGTACCATGCCACGTGTCTGGCGTGCGGCTGGCTCGTACACACTGAACTTATCCGAACCAGAATGCAGGCTGAGTTTGTATGGCCCCAAAGTGCGCGCAATCGCCGCATGTACTGCCATATCCGCCTCAAAAGCCGCCACGTCGCCAATGTAGTCAACGCCCTTCTCGAATTGTCCGATGTAGCGCGGGGCCAGACTGACATAACGCACATTCAAGCGGCGCAATTCGCTGGCGATATAGACGTGTTCCGCGTGGCTCGTCGGCGTCTCCGTTTCATCAACTGAAACCTCCACCTCCCAGGCATTTGTGCTATTGACTGACGCCAGGTGTCGATACATGCGCTTGACATGCGCAATAGCCCGGCCATACTTGACGGCGGCACGCATGAGCGTGTTATCATCGAAAGCAATACTGTACTGCTCACACTGCACAGGTCGGGTGAGATAACGCGCCTTTATATCAGAGGGCGTATCTTCCAGCTCTTGCCAGGGCAGTGCCTCCCAGCGTGTACGCAACATATCCGCGCTCATGCTATCCGCCGCGCTCTCGACATATTCTCCCGGATCAAAGGTGTAAAAGGTATAACCGGCAGCAACACAGTATTCTATATCCTGTGGCGTTTTAAGATGGTCGGCATCAGCACCAAAGCCGGAGCGCCAGCCCTCGGCGAAGACGCCCCACATGGCATCATCCATTACCTGCTGTGGGGTACGACCGGTGCGTGTCATCTCACGAATCGACTGCTGCGCGGGCAGAGGGATGATATGCCCGCCCGCCGCACGCACAGCGCGTAGATGACCGGGTGTTGCCAGCCCCAATCGATCACCAAGTCCCGCGCCCGTCTGTAAGCCCAGCACGGTCGGGCGTAGCCAGGCGAGCTGTGAGCGCAAAGCGGCGGCGTTATGCGCATTCAACGGGCAAAGCAGTAATATCTGTTTGCCCGTCGCATGGGCCTCACCCTCGAAGGCCGCCAACTGCGCTGCTCCTGGCATACCCTGCACCGCCAGCATAGTCCGTTTGCTGTCCTGCTCCATTGTGACCAGTGCATAGGTCACGCCATTTTGCTCTGTCACCGACGCCTCGTGTAGAGGAAGACCGGTAAACATCTTTCGCTTCCTTTCTACCACGCAATCATCGCTTTCATAACGCCGCTGGCAGGATCAAGCCAGTGCGAGAAAGCCTCGACCATATCCTCGCTGGTCGCGCGGTGCGTAATCCAGGCGGCGTCATTGACCTGACCAGTCTCAAGAGACGACATGACGTAGCGAAAATCGGCGGCGGTCGCGTTGCGGCTGCTGTAGATGGTCAGTTCGCGCTGGTGGAAGTGCGGGTCGTGAAAAGTGATGTCGCCTTGAAACAGGCCCACGAAGACTAGACGTCCACCATGCGCCACATACTGAAAGGCGTTCTGCATCGATTGCCGACTGCCGGTGGCGTCGAAAACCAATGTCGGCAAGTCGTCACCCATCACAGCTTGCACAGCTACCAGTGGGTCGGCGCGTCCATCCAGACATGTCACATTGGGATACAAATGCTGACAAACGGCGAGGCGCTGCGGGCTAATGTCCATCACTATCACATCAGCGCCGGTTAGCAGGGCGAACTGCGTTACCGCCAATCCGATGGGGCCAGCACCAACAACCAGCACATGCTCATCACGCGAAGGCGCGCCACGCGAGACAGCATGCGCTCCGATAGAAAGAGGCTCGACCAGCGCCAGTTGCTCGAAGCTCAATGTTGACGAGGGATGCAATTTGGCAAGCGGCACCAGGGCCATCTCACGCATACCACCATCGATATGTACGCCAAAAACTTTAAGATTGACACAACAATTGGTCTTGCCACGACGGCATGTTGGGCAATGGCCACAATGAAAGTATGGCTCGACGGCGCAACGCATGCCTGGTGTCAAGCCACGCTCCTGCGAACCCACTGCGACGATCTCGACGCTTACTTCGTGGCCCAGGATACGCGGATACGAGAAGAAGGGTTGTTCGCCGCGAAAGGCATGAAAATCCGTTCCGCACACGCCCACCTTGCGAATGCGCACCAGCGCTTCTCCCGGCCCCGGTGCGCGCGGTTCATCCACCTGCGTGGACAGCCAGCGACCAGGAGTCTCCAATACTATCGCTCTCATCACTACCACTTCCCCTTTCCTTCCTAAACTTAAGAAGTAGAAAACATAAACATTGTTTAGAGCGTGCGCCACGAATATTGTGGCGCATAACCCAGCAACTTACGCGCCTTACGAATGGAGAGCAGCGTTTCAAACGGTTCGATCTCACCTTTCAATGGCACGCCGGGGAAGACCTCTGCCAGCAATTCACGGCTGGGCTGCTTCATGACGGTATCTGCTGCTGCGATGATAAACACCTCGGCCCCCGTGATGCTGGCTTCCAATCCCAAACGGCAACTTTGTGCGACATCACGTGCATCGACATAGCCCCACAGGTTCCACTTACGCAGGCGCGGGTTCTCCGAAAAGGCGGGGAAACGTTCGTAGTCGTGCGGCTCCATAATATTCGAGAAACGCAGTCCAATAAATGGAATACCGCTACGGCGATTGAATTGACGCGCCATCTCCTCGCTGATAACCTTCGAGAGCGCGTAACTCGATTCAGGATATAACGGATGCTCCTCGTCAATGGGAGCGTAGGCCGGTTGCTCACGTTCAAAGGGTAGCCCTAAGACGGTTTCACTGGATGCCCAGACCACACGTTGCAGCTTTAAGAGCATCGCCGCGTTAAAAACATTGAACGTGCTGAGCGTGTTATTGCGGAAAGTCGCTTCTTCAGTCTGAATACCAGGGGCAGGAATAGCACCCAGGTGAACAACAGCGTCCGCTCCGTGTAGCGCCTCAAGCACCTGCCCCTGGTCGGTCAGATCCACCTTCAGAAAGGGGCTGATGCGCTCGCGCGGGGCCAGCAGATCGATATTTAAGACATCATACTGGTGTTCGAGCAGGTCTTTGATGACCGCGCGTCCGGCCTTACCGCTCCCACCTGTCACAACTATCTTTTTCATTTTTTCACTTCCTATCCTGATTGAACTCTATTTCGCAGGGAATGTTGTCACATCTGGCTGTTAATGTTCATTGTCTGAAAGCGCATGCCATAATTCATCCGGGATGGGATGGTGCGCAAGCGCGATGGTTTCTGTCACGCGCTCCGGTCGCGTCATGCCCACGATAGTTGAGGTGATGCGTGGGTCACGCAGCGAAAATTGCAGTGCCAGCGCCGCCAGTGGCACCTGATAGCGTTGACAAAGCGCCTCAAGCTGGCGCGCGCGCTCGATCAGCGCCTGCGGAGCCTGGCCATACATGTAGCGCGGATAGGCCGCCGCGCCTTTCGCCAGGATGCCACTGCCATAGGGCGCGGCATTGACACAGGCCACGCCATGCTGCTGACAAACATCCCAGAACACATCGGCCTCGGTGTTGAGCAGCGTATAGCGATTATGCGAGATTGCCACCGAGAAGAGGTCGGTTTCGACAAAGCGCGTCATAAGATCGATGGGACCGCCCGCAACGCCAAGATGCTCAATCAGCCCCTCTTGCTGGCAGCGCAGCAGCGCCTCGACCGGCCCGTTGGGGGCCATCGCCTGCTCGAAGGTAATATGCTCCGGGTCGTGCAAGTAGAGCAATTGCAGGCGATCCAGGCCAAGCAGGCGCAGGCTGCGTTCAACACTGCGCCGCATCTGTGAGCCTGTGAACTCGCCAGTATGCAGGTCGCGGTCTGCTTTGCTGGCAAGCACGAAACCGGCAGGCAGACCGCCAAGCTCGCGCAACACTATCCCGATACGCCGCTCGCTCTCGCCGTCGCCATACGAAGCTGCCGTGTCAATGAAATTGATCGGGCTGGCAAAAACGGCACGCAGTGTGGCCAGCGCCTGCTCCTCGGCAACGCCATAGGCGAAGGTTTCGGGCATATTGCCTAGAGGGGCGCACCCAACGCAGAGCGGTGTGACCATCAACCCGGTCTTACCCAGTGCGCGGCGCGGCAAGGAGAAAGCTTGTGACATATATGATCCTTTCAGTCAGTGTGAAATACCTCTTTGATGGTCAGCCACCACTCGCCGGGAGCGCGTTCTGGTAGAGGTTCCTGCATCGGGTCGGTGTATGACCACCACTCCTGGGTCCTGGGGTCGGCGGCCATCTTTTTCATATCGGTCGCAAAATCGTTCCCTACGTATTCAAAGTACGCGAAAAGCCAGGTATCGTAGCGAAAGATCGAGTAATTGCGCATATTGCAGGCATGAATGGTAGCCAGCACCTCTGGCCACACCTGCGCGTGCAAGCGCTCATATTCATGAATACATTCTGGCTTGATGCGAATGACCTGTCCAAAGCGTTGCGTGGCCATGTCTCTTCTACTACTCCAATACTACCACAGTATGCGGGCCAACGGGCGGCAGGTCGATACGCACATACGCGCCTTCACGCTCAAAACTCAACGGCTGGCGATCAGGAGCGCGATAGACCCGTGTCGGTATTCGTCCATCCTCACAGAGTACCTTCACGCTCAAGCCAGCGGTAGACCAGGATTGATCGACGTGTTGCGTTGGCTGTAAGGTGCGGCGCGGATGATAGGTGACGATATGTACAATGCTGCGTATGGCTTGCCCATTGTTATAGCGCTGCCGATGCAGCGTGCATTCGGCCCAGCCGGGGCCGTTGGGCAGCAGCAACGGAGACGGCAAGAAGCGGCGTAAGGCATTCAGGGCAATAGCCCGATAGGCCCAATAGTCGTGATTGCGATAGGCCGTGAACAGTGGTACGGCAAAGTAGAGTATCGGCCCTTTCTCGACCACCAGCGGCGTGCCCAATGTATCACCGACCGGCGCTTGAGCGTGGCTGGTGAAATGCTCCCACGTGCGCGTGAAAAGCGCGCGCCGCAATTCCCCATATGCGCTGGCCCCCTCCACCGGCTGTACCATGTGCGCCTGATCGTAGAACACATAGTCGTAATCGGTCGCCAGTTCGCTCTCACCAACCAGGGTGGCGTCCAGGCGCAAATAGCTGGGCACGGTAGGAGCTAATCCCTGATAGCTGACGGGCATATCGTTAAGCACGAAGGTATTGTGTGCAGCATCGTAACCGGCTGTACCGCTCAAAACCAGCTTGCCGCCCTGGGCCATATATGCTTCCAGGCGTGCTTTGAGTTGCATATCAATAGTGAAATTGTCGGGAACGACGAGGGCTTTATAGCGTGAGAAGTCGGTGCCGACGGCATCGAGGATGTCAAATTGAATACCTGACTCCAGGAAAAGCTGGGCTGCGCCTTCCACATCGTTGCTATGACCGGGGATGCGTGGCCCTATCATGGGAGCGGATTGGTTGAGGATCGCCACCTCAGCGGTGGGCTGCGCGTCTTCCAGCCAGGGTTCAAGCTGCTCAATTCTGCCGAAGGCGTGACCGAGCAGGCGATAGACCGCCGGATCAAGCACACCGCGCGGATGCAACTGGTCGCCGACGGAGATTTTGCCACCCGCCCCCACAATCGTACCGCACTCATAGTCAAGCTGATCGCGCGTCTTGAGACCCCCGAAATCGGCCCAGGATTTGTGAAAACGCCCGGTCATGCCCAGGAAATCGATTCCATAAGTTCGGGCCTGACGCGCCATGATCGGATAGTGCATGTAGCCCCAGGCATGAGACGCGGTAGGCAGGCTCTCAATCTCCAGGTGCGTCTGCGCAGAGATATTCGTTGCCATCAATGGCGTGACGGTGCCGTTAAAGAAGATGGTTGCTCCAGGCGCATATTCGCGCACAACGTCGCTCAAACGCTGCACATAGGCGTCGAACTCCTGTTTCGTGTACTGAAAAACAGCCTCGTCATCGTCCAATCGCACACCCGCCGCACGCATTCTGGCCTGACCCCAGGGAGAGTAGTTTGGCAGAGGAAAACAGATATCGAAGAAAAAGCCATCAACGGGATAACGCTGGCTGATCTCTTTGACCTGCGCGATGACGTACTCGCCGTAGCCCGATGTCAGATCGAGCGTCGTCCAGCCCCACCCACCCAACACAGGTGAATGGTTGGTCAGAGGTGGACGCATCAACATATTACCGTTCTTCTCCACGATGACCCACTCGCCGTGTCGCTCACCGGCCAGATCATCCCACATCAGCGAGACATAGATCGGCGCGCGCACACCTATCGAATGCAGAGCCTCAATCTGTTGCCCCATCAGGTCAAAGGAGAGATGGGGATGCATCGTGCCCACCTGCGTGGGATAGTAAGAATAGCCGTGATGACACTTGGCAAAAATCGTCATCGAGTTGACATGCCCCAGCTTGACCGTCTCGGCAAAGGCACGCGCATCAAAATCCGCGCCGACATGCTCACAGGACGCAGAGGTGTGAAAGTCCAGATGAACCTGACGAAAACGAAGCTTAATCGGTTCCATATGATTCCTTCCTATTTTTTAGGCGTAATACGCAAGGCGAAAGCATGTTCACAGGGCCTGCGCGCTGGCATAGCTACGACAAGGCCATCACTCGTGCGGTTCCAGGACAGCGGCTCAGAGACACCGAGCATCTCTACCTTTTCGATGGGCATTTCGTACAGCATTAGATCCGTTCCCAACGATTTAATCGTAGCCCTACCCTGCTCCGGCCAGGCCAGCAGCAGGGCATAGAGGGTATCGCCGCGCGTAGTGAAGCGAATATCTTGCCCGGTAAAGGGCGCGCGTTTGGTATCATTGAAGCTGCCACCCATGACCTGCGTCGGTCCCTCGCCGAAGATTTTCCAGGGCCGCGTCCCATAAATCGCCTCACCATTGACGACCAACCACTCGCCGAGGCCCAGCAATATCGCCTGCTCCGGCTCAGGAATGGTGCCATCAGGGCGCGGCCCAATATTGAGCAGCAATGCACCATTCTTGCTCACAATATCCACTAGATCACCGACCAGTTCGGTCACGGACTTATAATCCTGCTGGCTCACATAGCCCCAGGAATTCTTCGAGACAGAGGTATCGGTCTGCCAGAAATAGGGTAGAATGGTCGAGGATTGGCCCCGCTCAATGTCAAAGACAGCAGTTCCCTCTGGAAAGGCTTTGAATTTGTAGTTAATCGCTACACCGCGTTGCCATTGCGCAGCGCGGTTGTAGTAATAGGCCGCGAAGCGTTGTAGATAGCTCTGAAAAACGGGTTGCTCAATCCACCAGTCGAACCAGACCACCTGCGGCTGATACTTATCGACCAGTTCACAGGTACGTGCCAGCCAGTCATCCAGAAATTCCTCGTTCGGCTGTAAGGTATCCGGCTGAGCCGGGCCATAAAGATCGGCATAACGTGCATCCTGCACATCAGACGGAAATTTCATGCCGCCATTGAAGAACCACCAGTGTTCGGCGCGATGGCTGGAGAGGCTAAAGGTGAGCCATTGTTGTCGCACGGCAGCCGCCAGTTCGCCAATGATGTCGCGTTTCGGCCCCATATTTGCCGCGTTCCACCGCGAAAATGAGCAATCGTACATGGCGAAGCCGTCGTGATGCTCCGCGACCGGCATCACAAACTGCGCTCCGGCCCTTCTAAAGAGAGCCGCCCAGGCATCGGGATCGAACTTTTCGGCGGTGAACAGGGGAATAAAATCTTTATAGCCAAAGCGTGTCTGCGGGCCATACGTCTCTACATGATGAGCAAAGACCGGCGAATCTTGCAGATACATATTGCGCGGATACCATTCACTGCCAAAGGCCGGAACGGAATAAACGCCCCAGTGAATAAAGATGCCAAATTTGGCATCTTCGTACCAGCGCGGCACGCTGTACGCCTTGAGCGACTCCCAGTTGGCGGCAAAAGGGCCATCGGCGATGACGCGCTCTATGCTGTGCTTCGCTTCCGCGATGCGATCACTATATGTGGACATTACTGCTCCTTATCTAGTAGGGGCGTGATTGATCACGCCCCTACGGGCCGTTCCATCTCCAATGTGGGGGTGAAAATTCTTCTTCACGCCCTGAGAACGCTTTGATGGGCAACCAGGGCGGGATCAATCACGCCCCTACGAGGTTGCCAGTTTCGATGGTCAAAATTCACCATCGCGTCCCTACGGGAGATGGGGAATTCGATTTCAGGTGTTAAAATCATTATCACATTAGCGACCCCCCAACCCGG
>DAOTVZ010000015.1:0-11792 GCA_034436045.1 Ktedonobacteraceae bacterium
TTCATGCCAATCAAAAACCTCTGCGCTTAATCGAACGCATCATTCAAGCTTCCAGTGATCCTGGCGATGTAATCTGGGAACCATTCGGAGGACTCTGCTCTGTTGCTGTTGCTGCGTTACATACTGAGCGCCAATGCTATAGCGCCGAGATACTCCCTGAATACTATGAATTAGCATGCGAACGTCTGGAGGGAGGAGTCTTTCAGCCGTCCTTGAAAGATTAGAAAGGCATACTTAATGCGCACCGCCCGTCAGAGTATCACATGGACACTGCTCTGCTGTTGCCTTCTTCTGCTGACCGCCTGCAATTCCACCCCCCCACAACAGAACCTTACCGCAAAGACAACGGCGACAGTCAAGGTTGCTACGCCTACACCACTAGCACCAACAGCGACTGTCACACCTGTTCCCCCACCTCCGCAGCATTATCATGCGAAGGTCATTTTGCGCAGTGGGGCGCGGCCTGACGACCTGGCTTTCGATACACAGGGACGCATCCTCTTTAGCGACCCCCATAACAATATCGTGGCGCGTGTCAATGCCGATGGCAACTTCACTACGCTGCTGAGCGGGCTGGACGCGCCGGAGGGCCTGGTGGTTCTGCCAAACGGCACACTGATCGTGGCCGAACAGGGACATAACCGCATTTTATCGTTTGCACCCGGCTCGACCACGCCGACCGTCTTGCGTGTACTTCCCGGCACTCCCAGTGGGGCATCCTGCAAGGATGGTGTTGATGGCATCGCGCTCGACCCGACGAGCAACACGCTGATTGTACCCGACAGCCCGACCGGCGTGGTCTATCGTATGAGCCTGGACGGCAAAACACTGACCGAGCTGGCTTCCGGCATCGTGCGCCCGGTCGGCGCAACAGTGGACGCACATGGCAATATCTATGTGGCCGACGAGTGCGGCGGCGCTCTCTGGCGCATTACGCCTGACGGCTCTAAAGTACGCTACGGCGGCTTCGGTATGCCGGACGATGTTATGCTGGATCAAAGCGGCGACGCGCTGGTGATTGACCTGGCCATTAATGTCCACGCACTTATTCGCCTCAATCTTGCTACAGGACAACATACTGTGCTGGCGAGTCAGGGCTTTATTGAGCCACAGGGACTGCTTATCGATACACATGGTAATATATTTGTATCGGATGACTATGCCAATACTATCATGGAGTACACACCTGCATGAGTAAGCTTACCTCAATGACTGAGGCGATTGCCCGCTACGTGCCTGATGGCGCATCAGTGGCGATGAGCCTGGCGCTGGAACCACTGATCCCGTATGCAGCCGCGCACGAGATCATTCGCCAGCGTCGGCGCGGCCTGACCTTGATCGGCCCTATTTCAGATATCCTCTTTGACCAGTTGATTGGCGCGGGCTGCGTCGAGAAGATCACCGCCGCCTGGGTGGGCAACGTCAGCGAAGGGCTGGCGCACTGCTATCGTCGCGCCGTCGAGAAAGGTATTCCGCACTTTGTCACGGTCGAAGAGCACAGTAATTACAGCATTGCGCTGGCCCTGCTGGCCGCCGCGCATGGTGTCCCCTATATGCTCACACGCTCACTGCTGGGCAGCGACATCATCCGCCAGAACCCGACCTTCAAAGTGATTGAAGAGAATGGTCAACTGCTACTGCGTGTTCCGGCGGTGCGCCCGGATGTGGCTATCGTCCATGTGCAGCGCAGCGACGGGGAGGGCAACGCCCACGCCTGGGGCAACCTGGGCATCTGCGAAGAAGCTTTTCTGGCGGCGCGCGATGTGATTATCGTGGCCGAGGAGATTGTGCCGCATGACGTGATTATCAGCGACCCCAACCGTGTACTCGGCCCCTGCTTTAAGGTGCGCGCGGTGGTGCATGAGCCATACGGCGCGCATCCCTCTGCCGTACAGGGCTATTATAACCGCGACCATCAGTTCTTCCACGAGTATCATGTACAGACGCGCACACTTGAAGGCTTCGAGCAGTGGCTGCAAGAGTGGGTACTGGCAGTACCTGATCGCGCCACCTATCTCGAAAAACTGGGTCGGCAACGTGTGCAGGGATTGGCGTTGCGCGAGCATCGCTATGCCGCGCCGGTTGATTACGGCTATTAGAGGAGGGAGATCAGTATGGCAACACCGGAGTATACCGCGCGCGAATTGATGGTGGTCTGTGCTGCGCGCCAGATACGTGATGGCGAGCGCGTCTTTGTGGGCATGCGCCTGCCCATTATCGCCTTTGCACTGGCAAAGCGCACACATGCGCCCAACAGCATCGGCCTCTTCGAGACGGGCATCATGCGTGACGCGCCCTCTAAAGAGCTTTTGTATACGATGGGTGACGCGCCTAATATCACCGGCGCGTTGTGGACGACGCGCACAGCGAATCTGATGGGCCTGATGGCGGCGGGCGAGGTTCAACTGGGCTTCATCGGCGGCGCAGAGATCGACCGCTATGGCAACCTGAATACATCGCTGATCGGCGACTGGCGGCGGCCCAAAGTGCGTCTCCCTGGCAGTGGCGGCGGTGCAGATATCGCCTCGCTCTCACAACGGCTGGCGATTATCATGCCGCACGAGAAGCATCGCTTGCGTGAGCGCGTCGATTACGTCACCAGCCCCGGCTACGGCTATCCCGATGAGCATGGTCCCGCCGGAGTCGCATGGCGGCGGCGCGTTGGCTTACCGCGTGGTGGCCCCGCTGCGCTCATCACCACGCTGGCCGTCTTCACCTTCGAGCCGGAGACCGGCGAGGCGTTGCTGCAATCCTATCACCCCGGCAGCAGCATCGCTGAGGTGCAGGAGCAGACCGGCTGGCCCCTGCGTCTGGCCCCCGACTGTGCCGAAACCGTCCCGCCCAGTGCCGAAGAACTGCGCTTGATTCGGGAATGTGACCCCGATGGAGTGTGGACAAAGTAATACCCTCTAGGTGAAGGGGAGTGATATCCCCAGAAAGGAGTACAGGGATGAACGTTATCCTGGTTCGCAACTGGTGGGTGTTGGTCACGCGCGGAGTTGTTGCAATTCTTCTGGGCCTGGCCGCTTTTTTCTGGCCCGGAGGCATCGATGCGGGAGCACTGACCGTCCTTGTGCCAGTCTTCGGCTTCTTCACCTTGATTCATGGCCTGTTTGCTCTCGGAATCGCACTTATGGAGCGCGGACAGCATAGGCGCTGGTGGGTTCTGGAATACTGGTGGCTGCCTACGCTGGAAGGGATCGTTGGCCTCGCGGCAGGGATCATCACCTTCGCCTGGACATCTATTCCCATTAGCACACTGCTGTATGTGATCGCTATCTGGGCTATCATCAACGGTCTGCTCGAACTGGGGGCCGCCCTATGGCAACGTAATGTATTCAGTGATGAATCACTGCTGATGGTCGGCGGCATCCTCTCCCTTATCTTCGGCCTGGTTCTCGTCCTGCGCCCAAATGCTCCTCCCCTGGCAGTACTCTGGCTGTTCGGCTCGTTCGCAGTTGCCCTCGGCGTGCTATTCACCCTGTTTGCCCTGCGGCTTCGGCAGTTAATTGAGATCAAGGTAATGCCTTCTCAGCGCACTGGAGAAGAGGTGATACACAAACCCGGTGAGTAAATAGAAGAATAGCAACGGCAGACAATAGTCCCCGCTCCAGAAGGGTGTCATAATGAGCATCCAATCTATGCTATTAGAGAGCATTATGACGCCCCTATAGGAGAACAGCTTCTCTCATATAGTCAATTTTTGGCAGTATCTCAATGTCTGTGGAAATTCCCTTGAGCCACACTCACTACCTGGGAATTTACACAACACTTGACATACTGCCACATCCGACAATGATAGCCCTATTGTACTGTATATTTGCAATATGCTGAGTATGTACCAGATGCGAAGAACTGCCACTGCGCTAATACTAAGAGATTGGGTGTCTATTGTTATCACTGCTCTATCACTCCTGCTGGCTACCAAACAGAAACATGTGTGCTTATGTTCATCCACACCCGGCTGCGTATCGATTGACCAGGAAGCCAATGGCCTCCTTTGGCTGGCCTGAAGCACGCCAATTGGCTCTAGCAGTCCCACCAATCTTGTGCTAGAATCCTGAGTAAGTGATGAGATAGCTTTACACCATAGATAAATGTCAGGAGCATAGATGTCATGGAAAAACAGGTAGGTACTGTATCGGTGAAGCGAAGTTTCCCCGAAATGCTTAAGGGAGGCGTGATCTGCGACGTGACCAACGCAGACGAGGCGCGTATCGCGGAAGACGCGGGCGCGGCGGCGGTGATGGCGCTGGAGCGCGTGCCGGCCGATATTCGCGCTCAGGGCGGTGTGGCACGTATGAGCGACCCTGAGAAAATTATCGAGATTAAGCAGGCCGTGACCATTCCGGTGATGGCCAAGTGCCGCATCGGCCATTTCGTCGAGGCCGAAATTCTCCAGGCTATAGGGGTGGACTGCATTGACGAGTCCGAGGTGTTGACACCCGCCGACGAGCAGTATCACGTCAATAAGCATCTGTTCAAGGTGCCGTTTGTGTGCGGCGCGCGCGACCTGGGCGAAGCACTGCGGCGTGTGGGCGAGGGTGCGGCCATGCTGCGCACGAAGGGCGAGGCTGGCACCGGCAATGTCGTTGAAGCTGTGCGCCACATGCGCACGATTATGGATGGTATTCGCCGCTTGCAACTGCTGCCGGAAGAAGAGTTGATGACCGAGGCCAAGAATCTCGGCGCGCCCTATGAACTGGTTGTCGAGGTGGCGCGCACCGGCAAGCTGCCCGTAGTAAACTTCTCTGCTGGTGGTATCGCCACACCCGCTGACGCTGCGCTAATGATGCGTCTGGGGGCGGAAGGTATCTTCGTGGGTTCCGGTATCTTCAAGTCGGGCGCGAACCTGCCGACGGAAGCGCGTCACAAGGAATGGTACAGGCGCGCGAAGGCCATCGTCGAGGCTACCACCCACTATCAAGACCCCGACATCATTGCCCGCGTCTCGCGCAACCTGGGCGAGCCAATGGTCGGCATTAACATCACCACCTTGCCGGAGAATGAACTGATGGCAACTCGTGGGTGGTAGGGACAGGATTTATCACGTCCACCACGCGATTAATCGCCTTACATGTGGAACCATCTATCCTCATAGAGCAATGACTTAGTATGTTTTTGCGGTGATAAACGGCTAATATCAATGTGCGATTAATCGCGCGGTGGACGTGATAAATCCTCTCCTTACAGATATTCCGTTTGCTAAAATCCATAATAATGTTTTTATCACACGGTAGTATGTGATGAAGAGAGATTGGCAAAAATGTCTAACCCGAAGCCACGTATTGGCGTATTAGCATTACAGGGTGATTTTGCAGCGCACCTCAGAATGCTGGAGGGGTTGGGTGCGGAAGGAATTCCTGTTCGACTCCCTCGGCATTTGGATGGCGTTGATGGTATAATAATACCAGGTGGCGAGAGTACCACCATTGGCAAGCTGATGGTTGAGTACGGCTTGCATGAGATTTTGCGACAAAAAATTGCCGCCGGTATCCCCACATGGGGAACATGCGCGGGTTTGATCCTGTTATCAATGGAAACGGATAATGCATTGCCGGGGCAACCGCTCCTGGCAGCGATGCATATTCGTGTTTGTCGGAACGCATTTGGGAGTCAGCGGGAAAGTTTTGAGACAGACCTGAATGTGCCGGTACTGGGCGAAGCTCCTTTCCACGCAGTCTTTATTCGTGGCCCGATTATTGAGTCGGTCGGCCCAGGCGTGGAGGTGCTGGCAACGCTGGACGATGGTACCATTGTTGCTGTCCGTGAAGGAACCCTGTTAGGCACGGCGTTTCACCCGGAGGTTGCCGGAGATTCTCGTTTCCACCACTACTTTCTCCGCATAGTACAAAGCGTCACGAAATAGCGAGGCCAGTCTGGCAAGTGTTCAGGGAAAGCGCCAGCGACCTGCTATGGGGCGAGGGAGCATTGGATGATACGACCGGTCCTCTATGTGGATTTACCGGGAATCATCTACGCAATTGACCGCCGCGCGCGGAGCAAGCAGCGCGAGTTTGCGAATTTTATATGCTGGCAAGAACCAGCCGAGAACACAACAACTCCACCGCCTATTCTGAGGAATATCCTGCCCGTTAGCCCTGACACGCGCACCTGGATTTGTGAAGATCACTGGCGTATTCTCGGCTTTGCCCAGGTACGCGAACGCCCGTCGCGTACCATGTGGGACATCACATTTCTGGCTTCAATGGTGCATAGGGATGTTTCCGGCGATGAGATTTTAACGGCACTGCTCGAATACCTGCTAGAGATGGCGACGGTGCATGGCGTCCTGCGCATTTTCGCTAAAGTCGAGGAGGAGAAGCCGGAAATCGGCCTGTTTCAACGCTCCGGCTTTCAACGTTATGCCCGCGAATTGACCTACGTCTATGAGCCAGGGCAAGTACCCCTTCCACCGGAGGAGCCACTCCTGCCGTCACTGCGGCGCTGGAGTCGCCATTATGTGTGGGGACTTTACCAACTGTACCACGCGGTGACGCCCCATAAGGTGCAGATGGCGGAACTGTTTGAGAATAGCGAGGCGCTGGCGCGTTACTATACAGGGACGTTGCATCCACTCCCTTCCATTCTGTCCAGGGGCGATGAGAATTATATCTGTGATGTAGGTGTAAGGATCGGAGCATGGCTGCGGCTGCGCCGTGGGCATGGTTCTGCTCCGCACCGCCTCTGTCTGATGGTGCATCCTGAACATACCGAGCTGGCCGAGCCGCTGGTGCGCTTCGGCATTCGTCGGCTTCAGGGTGCCGGCGTACACCGCATCTATTGCCTGGTGCGGGAGTACGATTCTTCTGTTATTACCGCTCTCCGTAACAGCGGCTTTGAGCAGGTCGGCATTAAAGACCTGCTGGTGCGACACATGGCCTTACTCGCCATGAGGCAAAGCACTGTCCCCCTGCTGGAGCAGCGAGCGGTCTATGGCTTGAAGGGCCTGGGGACGGTCAATTCTCGCCAAAAAATTATGAGGTGATAAAACTGCCTATGCAACATGTGATCACTGACGATCTTGAGGCTCTGCTAGCTGCTCTGCCACCTGGCATCCACGACGCGGTCAATCGGCTTGAGAACCGAGGCGAACTGCTGGAGATCGTGATGGACCTCGGACGCTATGCCGAGGGCCGGTTCCCAAATGGGGAGGTGATCCTCAGTACCCAACCTGTCACCGAGGCCGACCTGCAATATGTGGTCGAGCGCATCGGTGAATTTGGCGACGACAACCGCGCTGGTATTGAGCGTACCTTGCATCGTATCAGCGCTCTTCGCAACAGAAAGGGGAAAGTTGTTGGCTTGACCTGCCGCATTGGTCGAGCAGTACTCGGCAGTATTGCCCTGATCCGCGACATTGTGGAGCAGGGACAATCCATCTTGATCCTCGGTCGTCCTGGCGTAGGAAAAACCACGCTGTTGCGTGAAATCGCGCGTGTCCTCGCCGATGAAGCCAATAAACGTGTGGTGGTGGTGGATACATCGAACGAGATCGCCGGTGATGGCGACATTCCACACCCTGGCATCGGGCGTGCCCGCCGCATGCAGGTGGCTCGCACGGCGGAACAGCACGCGGTCATGATCGAGGCTGTCGAGAACCACATGCCCCAGGTCATTGTGATCGATGAAATCGGCACCGAGTTAGAAGCCGCTGCCGCCCGCACCATTGCCGAGCGCGGCGTGCAACTGGTTGCGACCGCACACGGCAACTCGCTGGGCAACTTGCTGGTCAACCCAACACTGTCAGACCTGGTGGGCGGCATTCAGACTGTCACGCTCGGTGACGAGGAGGCGCGTCGTCGCCATACCCAGAAGAGCATTCTGGAGCGCAAAGCTCCCCCAACGTTCGATGTAGTCGTCGAGCAGCAGAGCTGGGAGGAGCTGATTGTCCACCGCGATGTGGCCGATACGGTCGATAATATGCTGCGTGGTCAGCCCATCGTGGCCGAGGAGCGCACGCGCGATAGTGAAACGGGGCGTGTCATGATGCGCCGCGTCACCACCGGCGGCATGGATGTGCCTTCCTGGGGTGCCGGTGGCCCCGGCGTAGCACGCTACGAGGGCTTCACCCCACGCACTTTTGAACGCAGTGAACGGGGTGAGCGTGGGGAACGCAACGGCAACGTTGCACTGAGCCAGTTTCGTCCAATGAACACGCAAGGAGGCCAGCGCGGCGGTAGTCACAAACATGCGCAGATTCAGCAATCCGGCCCTCTGATGACGCTGGCTCCAACAGGTACCGCGCCCGCCGAGGTGAGCCGAAACGCCTACAGCACTCTCATCACGGCTGAACCGTCAATGCTTGAGGAGGGCATCTATCGGACGGTAGATGAAGATGCGGATGAGGCGGAGGCGAGCGAACTGCCGATCATGAAAACGCTACGCATCTACCCCTTCGGCGTCAGTCGGGATCGCCTGTCTGACGCGGCGCGTAATCTGCACGTGCCCGTGATTGTGACGAATAATCAGCGCGAGGCCGATGCCGTCGTGACCATCAAGAACTACTATCGTCGTCAGCCGGAGCGTCTTCAGGAGGCCGAGCAGAACGGCAAACTCATCATCATTCTGAAGAACAATACGGTGGCACAGATGCAGCATGCCCTGGCACGCATCTTCAACCTGCCCACATTAGACAGCGCCGACGAAGAGGAGGGCATGGACAGCGCCGATGGTCTGGAAACTCCGGTCAGTGGAGCCGAACACACGCTGGATGATCTGACCAGGAGAGCCATGCTTGAGACCGAGGATGCTATTCACCAGGTCTTGAATAAGGGCTTGACCACCGCCGAACTGGCACCGGCCAATGCCTACATTCGCCGCCTCCAGCATCAAATGGCCAGTCGCTATAACCTGCTTTCGCGCAGTCGTGGCAAGGAACCCAACCGCCGCGTCAAAATCTTTCGTGCCCGCGATTGACAACAGGCAACCGCGAGCAGAGCGATTGTCAAGGAATGGGCAACCGCCAGGAGCGCCCATTCCTTGACAATCGCTCTGCTCGCTGCCATCTTTGTTCGCTGCTCACCCCGCTCTTGCTCGCTCGTCTTGTCTCCCTATCGAGATTGCTATCGGTCCTCTTGTTCTCATCCGTGCTATAATACAAGCAAAAGGTAAAAGCGATAAATTTTTTATATGAGGCATGACGCATGATCTACTGCTCTGTCTGTGGAGCGGCAAATCCCTCCGGTGCTACACTCTGTTTCGCTTGCCGACAGCCATTGAGTACAGTGAAGGATGAGGATGCCGATGAGCAGAAATTGCTACGTGGGCGCTATCGCCTGCTACTGCCCGTAGGGACGGGCGGCTTCGGCGCAGTCTACAAGGCGCTTGACACATGGACACAGGAGCGCTTTGTGGCCATTAAACAGATTAACCTCAAGGGGCTGAGTCCACAGCAGATGATCGATGCCACCGATACCTTCAACCGCGAGGTCGAACTGCTGACACAACTGACGCATCCTAACCTGCCGCGCGTCTATGAGCATTTTACCGATCCTGCTCACTGGTATCTCATCATGGACTTTATCGAGGGCCAGACCCTGGAACAGATGCTGCTCCAGCGCGGCGGCCCGTTGTCAGTGAATGAGGTGCTGGAGATCGGCCTTCAACTCTGTGCCGTCCTGCACTACCTGCACACGCGCCATCCGCCGATTATCTTCCGCGATGTCAAACCCGCCAACATCATGTTGAGCCTGCGCAAGCAGGTCTATCTCATCGACTTCGGCGCGGCTCGTCTGTTCAAGCCCGGACGCCCGCGCGATACCATTGCCTTTGGCTCCCCCGGCTATGCGGCACCGGAACAGTATGGCAAGGCGCAGACCACGCCGCGCTCGGACATCTACAGCCTGGGGGCCACGCTATATCACCTCTTGACCGGCAGAGACCCTTCCGATGCGCCTTTTCATTTCGTCCCGCCGCGCAACATCAACCCTGGCATCGCGCCGGAGTTGAGCAATCTGCTGATGAGCATGTTGAGGCTGGATGCTACGCAGCGCCCGCACAGCATGGAGGTCGTCAAAGAGCAGCTAGAAAAGCTGGCCAATAAGCGGCACGTGCATCCCCATATGCTGTCTGCCTCGACCAGCACATCCACGCCGATGAATAGCATGCCATCACCCCCACCGCCGCCTGCCGAGTGGGCCGTGCAGGCTCCTACCTTGCAGCAGGCGCAAATCCAACTGGGCTTACCGCCAACACCCATGCCTACGCCCATAACGTCACCGTCTAAGTCCAAACGCAAAAGCGTTTCGCGCCGCTCGGTCGTGGCCGGTATCGCCTCGGTCACACTGGTGCTTGGCCTCTTCGGTGGTGACCTGCTGGTCTTCGGGCCACGCCCTGCGCCAGTTCCGAGCAATAGCATTCCTTCATCAACCTCGCCCATCGGCTTGAAGCAGCCCTATACCTATCCAGCAGGCGGCAAAGTCCGGTCGATGGATTGGTCAAGCTCGCTGGCGAATCAGGATGAAGTGGTCTTTGCGACCCCTGACGTTGTCAAAGTTTTTAATGGCGATAGTGGTCAGAACAGCAGTGATTTCAGCAACTCGACATTGCTGGCAAATGCGAACGCGCAAACGGCTGCCTGGTCGCCTCAGAGCGAAATCATCGCAGTCGGCACGAGCGACGGAAACATCATCACCCTCACGCCCGATCAGCATTATACCAATACTGGCATCCATCGGGGCACAATTCATGCGACGCGCTGGTCGCCCGATGGCACGCACCTGGCCTCGGCAGGCGAAGATAGCGTAGTCGTTGTTTCGCGCTATAACGTGAATGGACAACTGGCTCCTGTCACCGCCTATCACGGCCATATTGGTCCAGTCTATGCCCTTTCCTGGACATCGGATGGATTACGGGTCGCCTCCGTCGGTCAGGATGGTATTGTGCATATCTGGGATGCCAGAACCGGCAAGATGCTCCAGCAGTATAACGCTAACGCCGATCAACTCTACACGGTGGCCTTTTCGCCTCGTGATGATTCGCTGCTGGCCTTCGCCGGAGCAAGTGGCATTGTCTATGTCTGGAATAGCAAAAGTGAACAAATTCAGGCTGCATATATCGGTCACAAAGGGCCGGTACGGTGTCTCGCCTGGACCTTTGACGGCCTCACAATTGCCTCCGGCGGCGGTGGAAGCTTTGGTGGCGGCGCTGATCCAGACTTTTCGATACAGATCTGGGATGCTATGAACGGTGGCTTGCACAGGATATATAGCCAGCACACTGCGCCGGTCACAGGTGTTGTGTGGACTCCCAACACCAGTATCTCGCGTCTCGCTTCATGTAGCGAAGATGGCACGATTATTATCTGGCCGACCACACCGAACTCGTGACCTTGCATCTCACACCTGCTCTATGCTACCTCTATTACAAGATAGATCTAACCCCGTAGGGGCGTGATTGATCACGCCCTGTTTGCCAGACGGTCAAAGAGGTTGTGCAGTGTGTGTGCAATATCGTCGTAGGGGCGTGATTGATCACGCCCTGTTTGCCAGACGGTCAAAGAGGTTGTGCAGTGTGTGTGCAATATCATCGTAGGGGCGTGATTGATCACGCCCTATTTGCCAGACGCCTGCTTGCCAGTAGATGCGCTTCCAGGGCGTGATTCATCACGCCCTGTTTGCCAGACGGTCAAAGAGGTTGTGCAGTGTTTGTACAATATCATCGTAGGGGCGTGATTGATCACGCCCTATTTGCCAGACGCCTGCTTGCCAGTAGATGCGCTTCCAGGGCGTGATTGATCACGCCCTGTTTGCCAGACAGTCAAAGAGGTTGTGCAGTGTGTGTGCAATATC
>DAOTVZ010000016.1:0-19260 GCA_034436045.1 Ktedonobacteraceae bacterium
TAGTGTCTAGTCGGCACATGCATGATGCCGGTAATACCTGTGCCGGTATCATGCACGTCCATATCTATGCTATTCACATTATTCTCGCCGCGCGTTCCACTATTTCCTTGCGCTATGAGACACACTGAAACAAGATAGGACAGGTTTTTCACTTTAAAAATGAAATTCTGCTCCATCATTGCTCATGCTGCGGGCAATGGTGGAGCAGAATCCCATTTTTAAACTTTTTAGCCCTCCCTTGACGCCTGTGCGACAATGAAAGATGACTATGGCGAAACCCATGTTAGAATTTTTCTACGCACTCATTTGACGGAAGCATGACATTTTTTTCTTTTACTATTGACGCGGAGTGCCCAGACACGTGGGCGCGCGCAGGCACCATCAATACGCCACACGGCAGCATTCGCACGCCTATTTTTATGCCTGTGGGTACACAGGCAACGGTCAAGAGCGTCTCGCCGGAGGAACTACGCGAGGCGGGCGCGCAGATCATTCTTGCCAACACCTATCACCTGATGCTGCGCCCCGGCTCAGCACTGATCCAGGAGTTTGGAGGCCTGCACCGTTTTATGCACTGGGATGGCCCCATTCTCACCGATAGCGGCGGCTTCCAGGTCTGGAGCCTGGGCCACCTGCGCAAGTTGAGCGAGGAGGGCGTCACCTTCAAATCGCACCTGGATGGCTCAACGCATATGCTGACCGCCGAGCGCGTCATGCAGATTGAGGCCGAACTGGGGGCCGACATCATTCTCCCGCTCGACATCTGCGCGCCCTATCCCGGCACACCCGACACGGCCCGCGCCTCCATGGAACGCACACATCGCTGGGAGGAGCGCGCCCTGTTCGCCAAAGAGCATTATCGCCCGGAGCAGGCACTGTTCGGCATCGTGCAGGGCGCATTCGAGCCGGAGCTACGACGCGAAAGCGCGCGCGTTATTGGCAACATGCCTTTTGCCGGTTTCTCTATCGGCGGCCTCTCCGTCGGTGAGCCAAAGGCGCTGATGTGGGAACTGCTCGCTTACGTAACGCCGGAACTCCCCCGCACTAAGCCACGCCATCTGCTCGGTGTGGGATCGCCGGAGGATCTGGTGATCGGCGTGGGATTGGGCATGGACATGTTCGATTGCGTCTTACCGACGCGCGTGGCCCGTCACGGTGGTCTCTTTACGCACGATGGACGCATCAACATCAAAAGTGCGCGCTACCGCAGCGAGCAGGGGCCGATTGAGGCCGACTGCACCTGTTACACCTGCCGCAACTACAGTGCGGGCTACCTGCGCCATCTCATTCAGGCCAACGAATACCTGTATCTGCGCCTGGGCAGCATCCACAACATCCATTTCATGTTGACTCTGGCCGCGCAGTTGCGACAATCGATCATCGACGGCACCTATGTAACTTTCCGCGACAAGTTTCTGGCACGCTATATTCCCGCCTCCGAGCAGGTACGCGAACAGCAGCGGGAAAAATGGAAACAGGCCCGGCTGCGACCGGTATAACATCTGACGCACAAAGGGGAGAGATATGCAGCAGAGCAAAGCATACCGCTTTCTCAACACGGGGTTCCAGGACACGGCCCTGAATATGGCGATTGACGAGGCCATTTTAACGCATTATCTACGCGGCGAGGCACCGCCGACCTTGCGTGTGTTTCGCTGGAAGCGTACCGCCATCACGCTGGGTCGCTTTCAGGATGTGGAGCGCGAGATCGAGGTGGAACGCTGCCAGCAACAAAGCGTGGAACTCGTGCGCCGTCCTACCGGCGGGCGCGCCGTATACCACCGCGATGAATTCACCTACAGCCTTGTCATCGGCAAACGGGAGGGGGTGCCGGGCGGTGTCGTCGCTGCCTATGCCTATCTGGCACAAGGCTTGATGGCCGCGCTAGACCGGCTGGGCGTGCAATCTGTTCTCAGTGAGGAGCATGTCAGCAAAAACCCTTCGGCGGCCTGCTTTGCCTCCTCTACCCAGGCCGACCTCACCGCCAGCGGCTATAAGATCATCGGCAGTGCACAGGTCTGGAAAGATGACGGACTCCTGCAACAGGGGTCGCTCCCCCTGGAAGATCGCGCCAGCGAATTTTTTGCGCTGCTACGTTTCCCTGATGAAGAGACACGCGCACAGGCACTGGCCCGGTATCACACCAAAACGACGCCCCTGCATACCTTCAACCCGCAGGCAAGCTGGGATGATGTTGCGCGCGCCTTTCATGAGGGCTTCAACTCCTTCTTGCAACACAACTTCGTACCAGCAGAACTCAGTGCATCAGAATGGGAACTGGCCCGGCAACTGGCAGAGGAGAAATACAGTAAGCTTACCTGGAAGGCGGAAAAGGTGCAGCTCATCACACAGAATACCCAGGTATAACGTTGCACGAATATCCCAGGTGCGGTACAATAGGCGCACGAAGCGATAACCGTCGAGAGATACTAGCTCCGCTTGGAGCGTGTCATTTTCTGCTATCATAGCACATCGTAACAAGCCAGAAGGAGTTGCAGGGCCGTGAGTATGTCGATAGACCTTGCGCGGCGCATACTGGAGGCCAGTAAGCAGCGCGCCAGAGAATTACGCAGTCCCGTGAGCATCGCCATTGTCGATGCCGGAGGGCACCTTGTCCTCTTTGAACGCATGATGTCCCCCTATGGATGGGTCACCGGTAATATCAGTATCGCCAAAGCGTCTACCGCTGTCATGTTCAACCAATCTACCGACGCGGTCGCGCAGTGGGGAGGGGCCATTCCAGGTTTCGCCTCCAGCATGGCAACGATGACCGGGGGCCAGTTTATCATGGCCGCAGGCGGGTGGCCGATTCGCATGGGAGGCGCGACCATCGGCGGCATTGGCGTGAGCGGCGGGAACGCACCGGGACGCGATGATGAGATCGCCCGCGCCGGCTTGAGCGTCGTCGAAGCAATGGCCCCCGCTGCTCCAGCATTTCCAGTTTCCCAGGCAGTTCCGCCAGCGTCACCGGTATCCTACGCGGCCCCACCCCCATCACCGGCACCTGCCGCCAATCGAGCAGTCCCGCAGCCTGAGTTTCCCGGCTCACCTGCAACACACCATCTCCCCTCGCTATCCGAGAATAACGCAGCGGGAGACGATTCCGTTAATCAGTTCGCCAATACAGACCTTTAGGGGGCTTCCATGAGCCAGGAATACACCAACAGTAGAAAACAGCGACGGGCCAGCCGCGCCAATCGTAATCGTCCCGTCCTCGTCACCTCAACCGAGACCAACGAGTCAACCCGGACCGATAGCAACACAGCGACGGAGCAGCCATCCGCCGCCATCGCCACAGAAACGCCACTCACTACCGACAGCCAGCCTGAAACAAAGGCGGCTCCGGCTACCGCGACGACACCGGCCTCAGGTCAGCGTACACGTCGCCTGCCAGGTTTCTTCTCCACCGTAGGTAAGAAAGAAGAGAACGCCCAGGAAGAGAAAACGAGCATCGCGCAGGCACGCATCGCTCGCGCCATCCGAGCAAAGGGTATTACCAGCACAACCGGCAAAGTCGAGGCCGTAACATCCGAAAGTACTGAAAAAAGCGACAAACGGGCCACAACCACGCAATCGACCGAGAAGACCACGCCCAGACCGGCGAGCCGCAATCCAACGAATCGACCAACCACTTTCAAGACGCGCTACATCATCGGCATGGTCGTTTACCTGCTCGCGGCTCAGCTCATCGGTGCGCTCATCACCAGCACATTCACAGCATACAAGATCGATAGTGTTCTGCTTCAATTCCCACTCTTCGGCAGCGTGGCAGTTATCCGCACCTCGACGCTCATCTACCTGGCCATTTTAATCATACTCCTGGCCGTGCTAGCTCGCTTCGACCTGCTCCCACGCAGCCTGGGTGCGATGACCAACACCCAGACCGGTCGCAGTAGCAGCAGTAATAGCAGCAGCAACAAAAGTGAAAGCCGCAAACTGCCCACTGTGCGCCAGGGCGTCCAGGGGGCCGATGATGACCTGTACCAGCAATATCGTGCGAATCAGCGCAAAAGGAAATAGCGTATAGAGAATGTTGTGCAAGGCACTGGCGCACTGACACTCCTGTACCCTGCACAACATTTTCTCTCTGGATAAAATTTCTGCCTGCCTCTTGGCTCTCTATCCTTTAGGGGGATGGTGGTGGTCGGTGTAGGGGTGTCATTCATGACGCCCTGTGCGCGCATCGACGGGTGGTCAGGATGTCATGAATGACGCCCTGTGCGCGCATCGACGGGTGGCCAGGGCGTCATTCATGACGCCCTGTGCGCGCATCGACGGGTGGTCAGGGCGTCATGAATGACGCCCCTACACCGACGGATAGAGAGCCTGCCTCTTTTTCCCTCTTGACAATATGGGCCGTGAGTCTCTATAATCAACATAGAATAAAGTGCAAGGTAGTTCAACGGCAGCTTGCCGGGGAACATCCTGATAAGGGAACGCAGATTTAGAAGTGGTGTGAAGACAATGCTTAGCCTGATTGTCAACCAGCAACTGAATAGCTTTTATTACTGGTTTAGCCCTCCGGCATGTGCGGTGGGCCATTTAGGCTGAGCAAAAACACCACCAGACATGCCGGAAGCAGAGGAAACAACCTCTGCTTTTTTGTTTGTCGAAAAAGTTTTAAACAGGAAAGGACTTCTCATCATGATTATCAGCTTGAATAGTACAGCCAGCAACGAAGAGCGAGCCGACGTAATGGCACACTTATGTCGCCTTACCGGTAATCAGAAACCTGTTTCCACAGTCCAGATTGATGGGCAGGAAGTAATTGCTATTGATCAGCAAAGCATAGATGAATACAATGCCACCCTCCTCAAAGATCACCCCGCCGTCGCCACTCTTACCAATGTGAAAACCCCCTACCAGCTTGTCAGTCGCGTCTTCAAATCCACCCGGAGCAGCATCGTGGTCGGTGAAGCTCATGATTGTGATCCCGTCGTCATCGGTGGTGAACATGCCGCCCCTGTCATCATGGCTGGCCCTTGCGCCGTTGAGTCGCGCGAGCAATTACTCTCAACCGCATGTGCAGTCAAAGAGGCAGGAGCGCAAATTTTACGCGGGGGGGCCTTCAAGCCGCGCACCTCACCATACCAGTTCCAGGGCCTCGGCATTGAAGGTTTACAACTGCTGGCCGAGGCACGCGCAGCCACCGGCCTGCCGATCATCACCGAGGTCATGGAACCCGCTATGGTCGATGTAGTTGCGCAATACGCCGACATTCTGCAAATTGGCAGCCGCAACATGCAGAACTTCCCTTTACTACTGGCCGCCGGTCGCCACGCTCAGAAGCGGCCCGTCTTGCTCAAACGAGGCTTCTCCTCCACTATCGACGAATGGCTGCTGGCAGCAGAGTACATCGTTGCGGCGGGCAACCCCAACGTGATTCTGTGCGAGCGCGGCATCCGTAGCTATGACCCGCAGACGCGCAACGTCTTCGACCTGTCCTGCGTGCCCTTGCTGCACGAACTCACCCACCTGCCTGTAATTGTTGATCCCAGTCATGCGACGGGACGCCGCGAACTCGTTCCCCCCATGTCACGGGCCGGTATCGCCGCCGGAGCCGAGGGACTGATCATCGAAACGCATCTCGACCCGAACAGCGCACTCTGCGATGGCCGCCAGTCCATCACGCCTGAACAACTACAGAGTATCGTGCGCACCACACGCCAGCTTGCTCGCCTGCTAAACGAGGAAATGGCGCTCACGCCAGTGGCATAACAAAATCAGCAGGGCATATATGGTAGGGGCGTTGTGGTCGCCCACCGCCTCTCCTGGTGGCTGCCCATCGCCTTTCCACAAGAATTTCAGCTTGCAGCGTTTTTTAAGGCGCACTCTCGACTGAACGTATGCCTTATGGTATACTGCAACCTACGTGGAGAGTATGCTATAGTATTCCATAGGATGTCCGATATTTGTGGGCATCCAGAACATATGGGCTGCGAGGTGAAACACAATGCCTACGAGAGTAATTATCGCGGATGACGAAACCATCCAGCGAATGGACTTACACGACATCTTGACGAAGCAGGGCTATCTTGTGATTGGTGAGGCCGGTGATGGGCAGAGCGCCGTCAATCTGGCACGCGAACTGCGCCCGGACCTCGTAATTATGGACATTCGAATGCCTGATATGGACGGCATTAGCGCTGCTGAGATACTGACACAGGAGAAGATCGCCCCTGTGTTGTTGCTCACAGCGTTCGGCGATCAGCAGTTGGTCGAGCGCGCCAAAGAGGCCGGCGTTGTCAACTACATCGTGAAGCCGTTGCGCGAGAGCGAGATTGCTCCTGCCATCGAGGTCGCACTGGCCCGCTATAACGAGTTCCGCGCGATGGAAGAGAAAGCCCGCTCATTGAGCGAGCAGCTTGAGACACGCAAGATCGTGGAACGTGCGAAGGGTCTTTTAATGGAGAAGCAGGGGCTGAGCGAGCAGGAAGCCTTCCGCAAAATTCAGAAGGCCAGCATGAACAACCGCAAGTCCATGCGTGAAGTGGCCGAAGCAATCCTCCTGACCAACGAGATGTAAGCTGAAGCGGTGCAGCAGCGTCGCTGCGCCATCGCTTCTCTACCTGGGAAAGAAGCTATCATGCAGTCGGCGAGCAATACGGCGAACCCTGAAAAAACGGTCATTATAGTTGGTATTCGTTTTCGCCCTGCGGGCCGTATCTACTCTTTTGACCCCCAGGGACAAAGCTATAAAAATGGTCAGTATGTTATTGTTGAGACGGTACGTGGCATCGAGGCGGGTCGTGTAGTAATTAGCTATAAGAAGGTGGCGGAAAGTGAGCTGAGTGAGCCGCTCAAACCTGTGTTGCGCCTGGCAACCGAGGACGAGTTACGCATGATGCTCTCTTTCAAAAGCAAAGAGAAAGATGCGCTAATCCGTTGTGCCGAACGCATTGCCGCCCACCAGCTTCCCATGAAGCTGGTAGAGGCTGAATATGCCTTTGATGGTAGCCGTCTGACATTTTACTTCACCGCCGATGAGCGTGTTGATTTCCGTGCCCTGGTACGTGACCTGGCGGCCACCTTCCGCACACGTATCGAGTTGCGTCAAATCGGTGCGCGCGATCAGGCCAAACTCCAGGGCGGCGTCGGTCCATGCGGGAAGGCGCTCTGCTGTAGCTCGTGGATCAGCGAATTTGGCGTTGTTTCTATTAAAATGGCGAAAGAGCAGGGGCTGCCGCTCAATCCCACCAAGATTTCAGGGGTGTGCGGGCGTCTGCTGTGTTGCCTCTCATACGAAAACGATAATTATATTCAGGCCAAGCAGCGTATGCCGCAGATCGGCACCATGCTGCACACGCCCAGCGGCTACGGCAAGGTCATCGGAATCAACGTGCCGCGCAACTCCGTTGAAGTTATGTTGGAGAGCGGCGTCACCATCCAGGTGCCGGTCGATAGCCAGCCGGAGCGCTCATCCTGTGGGGGGGGAGCCTGCTGTAGCACAACAGGCGGTCAGGGATGTAGCTGTGGCCGTGGGGGATGCGGCGGAGCCTGCGGGAATAGTGGTTGCAACTGTGGTACCTGCAAAGCTAACAAACATTTGCGCACGCAAGAAAAAGCGGATTAGAGACTTTATTACCGCCTTTCCATCCCTTATAATAAGGGTAGGAAGCGATATGTCGTGCCTACACGCTGATGTGATCGCGCTCCAGTTATTTTGTGATTGCAGGACAACGTAGGAAAGCAGGTACAGGGCAATGCCATCAGACGGACAGGAAGCCGAGACTTCGCAGCAACAACAGCAGCAGGTACCTTACGCTCAGGCCAGCGCCGGGGATCCACCGGGACAGCTTCCCTTCCCATCAGCTCAACAACAGGCATCATCACCCGCCGATGCCGACGCTTACGCACCTCCTGCGCAGGGGGTGAGCGGTACCACCGCACCAGCAGACAACCAGGCTGAAACCGATCTCCAGGCCGCGCCGGTTCAACAAACACCGCCAGCAGCGGCCCGACCGGCCATCCAGCGCCTGTTTTCGCAATTTCTCTCATTGATTCTCATTCCACTTGTCTTTGGCGCGGTGACGTGCATTATCATTTTGCCGCTGCTCAGCATCGGACGCGCCCATCTGCCATATGCCGCCTTCTGGCCTATTATCCTGGTCGTGCTGGCAATTGCCATTGCGCAGGGATTGGCATTGTATTACTCAGGAGAGAATACCAGCCTATGGATGCTCAGCAATGTGGGAGCTTTTTTCCTCTTCTTGCTCGTCATCACCTTCAGCATTTTTGGCCTGCTACCAGGGATCATTCTTTTTGTCGTCCTGCTTATTACCTCTATCGTTATCATACGCCGCTACAGCGTGCCGGTACCGGAAGGCTTCGTCGCCATTGTCTTTGCTTTTGGCAAATATAGCCGCACCCTCGAGGCCGGTTTCAACCTCATCCTACCCTGGGAGAAGATTGTCCGCGAGTTAAGCATCACGGAGACGACGTGGGACTGCCCGCCACAGCGCATCCAGATGTCGCATACGGAAGATGTGGTGTTGCGCTGCACTATCTCCTATCAGCTTCTGCCGGGTGAAGCTCACCTTGCCATTACTCAGGTCAAGGATTGGGAGACCAGCCTGTACAACGTCTGTTTCACCGCTATCCAGACTATCGCTACCACCTTTTCACCGGATGACCTCATTGTCTGGCAACAGGGTCTACATTCGCGTCCGGCACCAGCCGCCGACCTGGCCGTGCCGCCAGAGAGACAGGCACGCTGGGAGAAGATCAATACCTACCTGTTTGAATATATTCAAGATCGTGTCGCGGACTGGGGCATTCAGATCAACTGGGTGCGCATTCACGACATTGTGTTGACGCCACATGCCGCACCTGTGCTGGAAGAGGCTCTCGTCACCGAATCTAACGGCAGCACTGCCGCCATGCCTGCGGAACCGGTAGTCCAGCAGGCTAATATTCCACCGCAGTCCGCCGCTTTCGGGGCCGGGCCACAGGTCGCATCTGCGCGCTCCCCGATACAGCCCCCTCCTGTAGCGGCAAAGACCGCCCCGCCGCGCGCCCGTGCCTTCGTTCTTCCTCCTACGGTTAAGGACGAAGACCTGGAGAAGCTCCTGGCCAGAGCCTATAAAGAGGTACGCGACGAGCGCATCACCGACCCAGAAACCATCCGCAGCATCGCCAGCACATTTGCCGCCGTCGCGCAAGACCCTGTGAAGAGCCAGTTAGTCAGCTTCGATCTTGACCGCGCCATACGCAATCTGCTCATGCAGGCTGAACGCTGCGAACAACGCTATACCGCCACTGGCATCTACAACGACGATACGCACCCGGACTGGCCCCCTCGTCGCCCCAGTGATGAGAACCTGATGGCCGGTGGCTAACAAAACAAAAGAAGAAACACTAACGGCGCTTGTTCATGTGCGCCGTTAGTGTTTGCGTGGATGAACCACCATATCTAGCTGTTTTCAGGCATTGGAAATCGATTTCGCTTGCTTCTGCTGGATATTCGCCGTCACCAGTTCGGCAACATCTTTCTCCATTGAACGAAGGGCTGCCACCTGTTCATTCGTCAAGACGGTATCGCTCTTGGGATCGAAGACCACATCATCGCGCTTGCAATAGTACAGGCTGCGCCAGACCTCCATCGCCGCGTCCCACGCTGGCATGCGCTCATTGAGAAGAGCATCACCCTTCACCACCTGTTGGAAGGCATAATACGACAGCGCCAGCGCAGTGACAATGCTGATCAGCGTCAGAGCCACAATGATCGCAATACCAACCGTTCCAATATTGCTTTCAGAGCCAATCAGCACAAGAACCAGAAGGATACAAATACCGACAAAAATAGCGCTACCCAGAATATACGGCATCATGGAAACAGTCCTGGTGGGCATATCCGGTGGGGCGCAACGAGCTATACCAGAGTCATAGGCTGCCTGCATCGTCATCACCTGATCCGATTGATGACATACCGGGCAACTCGGTTTCTGGCTTTCAACAGACGACATGAAAAACTCCTCCTTGACAACTCATACGACTCATTAATGTACCTTATAAACAGGCTCATAAGACAGGAAGCGGTGATGCTAGTTCCAATCCTAGCATAACACGTCATTGAATTTTCGACAATGCCATGCATACCGCGCGGCCACTACCCGCCTCCATTTGACGCCGTAGGGGCGTCATTCATGACGCCCTGTGTCCATCGACACACCCCGTCCCCATCGATAGGCCTGCCCCTATCGACGGAGCAAGGGCATCATTCATAACACCGGGTCTCCATCCTTTAGGGAAATCTTGGTGTAGGGGCGTCATTCATGACGCCCTGTGTCCATCGACGCACCCCGTCCCCATCGATAGGCCTGCCCCTATCGACGCAGCAAGGGCGTCATTCATAACACCGGGTCTCCATCCTTTAGGGAATTTTTGGTGTAGGGGCGTCATTCATAACACCGGGTCTCCATCCTTTAGGGAATTTTTGGTGTAGGGGCGTCATTCATGACGCCCTGGTCGCCCGTCGATGCGCTCACAGGGCGTCATGAATGACGCCCCTACATTTGACATGCCGAGCATGACTCGCTACACTACTACAAAGATTATAGCAGCAGAGAGGACTTTTTTTCATGACCAGTACAGCGGCCATTACCATTCTCGGCCTCGGCCCCGGTCACATCGACGATCTGACCTTGCAAGCACAGACAGTGTTAGCCCAGGCTGCCGAGATGGGCCAGAGCGTTTACTTCCGTACCACTGTCCATCCGACCGTTCCACCCCTGCGGCAACGTCTGCCACAATTACAGATCATCTCCTTCGACTGGCTCTACGAAGAGTCAACCGATTGGAACAGCTTGTATCAGCGCATCGCCGACGAACTCTGCGCCATCGCCGCTCAGCAGCCCATTATCTACGCCGTACCCGGCCATCCTCTAATCGGCGAATCATCTGTACAACTTCTACTCAAACAGGCTCGTGAGCGTCATCTACAAACACGCATTGTGGCCGGTCTGTCGTTTCTCGAACCGGTATGCACCCTGCTTGGCCTCGACCCCCTGGCTCAAGGCACGCAGATTGTCGATGCTACCGACCTGGCGGCGCTGGACAGCAGCGAGGTCGCGGGCAAAATTATTCCTACCATCCCCTTGCTCGTCGGGCAGGTCTACAACCGCCGCGTAGCCAGCGCGGTGAAGCTGGCCCTCGGCGAATGCTATCCCGACGAATGGCCCGTCAAGCTGGTGCGCGCTGCCAGCGTACACGGCCTCGACCTGCCCCGACCAACTCCACCGCTAGCCGTTGAGCCGAATGAGAGAGAAGATGAGCAGAGTCAGCAAGCGCTGGCGGAACAGTTTGAAACTGCACAGGAAGAGGCTGTGATCGAAATGCCCCTCTATGAGTTAGACCGCAACCACTTCGCCAACCATCTCAGCACGCTCTACGTGCCGCCGGTCGATGCCCTGACAGCCCTGCGCGTACCGGAGACGCTGCGCTACATCACCATGCGCCTACGCCGCGAACCAGATGGCTGTCCCTGGGATCGCGCTCAGACGCATCAGACACTGACGCGCTATGTGCTGGAAGAGAGCTACGAGGTGGTTGAGGCCATTGAAGAAGGTGACATGGATCACCTGGCCGAAGAACTGGGCGACCTGCTGCTCCAGGTCTACCTGCATGCCGAGGTGGCCCGCCAGGCCGGAGAATTTACGCTCGGCGACGTTTTTGAGCATGTCAACGCCAAGTTGATTCGCCGCCACCCACACGTCTTTGGCGATGCCGAGGTCAACAGCGCCGCCCAGGTAGTGCGCAACTGGGAAGCCATCAAACAGCAGGAGAAACTGCAAGCCGGTAAGCCACTCAAGCAGGAAAGCCTGCTGGACGGTGTACCACTGGCTTCGCCCGCGCTGACCGTCACACGCGAATATCATAAGGTCGCCACAAAAGTCGGTTTCTATTACAAAAAAATTGAAGACCTGTATAAGAAAGTGCAGGAAGAATTGCAAGAGGTTCACGATGCCACTTCAGAAGAGCATCGCTTTGAGGAAATCGGCGACCTGCTGCTCGTTACCGTCGAACTGGCCCACCACTATGGCATTGATGCTGAAGCTGCGCTCCGCCAGGCCAACCGCAAATTCCGCCGCCGTTTCATGCACATGGAGCAGCAAGCCCAGGCCATGGGCCGCTCAATAGACTCGTTCACTGACGAGGAATGGGACAAATTGTGGAATAAAGCTAAAGAAGCAACAAATAAGTAATAGCATGATAATACTGCTTTTTAATTTTAACAGTATTGTCATACTATGACAGAATCATCAATTTAATTGTGTTTGATCATCTGCGCGACATATTTGCCCAGGATATCGCTTTCGATGTTAAGCAACATGCCTGGATGAGCCAGGCCCAGGTTGGTATGTTCGCGGGTATAGGGGATGAGTGCGATAGAGAACCAGTCCGGCATACACTCGATGGTAGTCAGGCTAACGCCATTGAGAGCCACAAAGCCTTTGGGTACCACGTAGGGACGCAGCGCGACAGGCAACGCCACACGCACAGCGAGCGCAATGCCATCCTCCTCGACCGCCAGAATTGGCGTCGCGGCCTCAACATGGCCCTGCACAAAATGTCCTCCAATGCGTCCGTTGGCTGCCAGTGAGCGCTCTAGATTGACCGGCGAGCCACTCTTTAGCTCGCCGAGGCGCGTGCGACGCAGCGTCTCAGGCATGGTATCAACGCGAAACCAGTCCTTGCCCAGCGCAGTGACCGTCAAGCAGGTACCATCGACCGCGATACTATCCTTCACGGCGAGGTCTTGCAACACTGTACTTGCCTGAATCACCAGCCCCGTCGGCTCTATCGCCTTGAGCGTGCCAACCTCTTCGACAATCCCTGTAAACATGACTATTACTCCCCTCTATGGACGCTGCTCAATCGTTGTGGCAGCAAGGCCATCTCAATAGCAGCTTGAGCGCATTCGCGTCCACGCACGACGCGCGCCTCCGCCTGCTGCTGTGTCTCGGCGCAGACTACGCCAAAGATAATCGGCACGCCCGTGTCCAGCGCGACCCGCTGGATGCTCTGTCCGGCGGCATCCGCTACCACAACATCATGGCGCGTCTCACCTTTCATAACGCAACCAAAGCAAATCGCAGCATGACACGACACATGCTGCAACAGCACCTTCGCACCAAAAGCCAGTTCATAAGACCCCGGCACCATCAGCACGTGGATAGCATCTTGTGCCACACCCTGCGTCAGTAGTTCATCAGTTGCTAGCCGCAGCATCGCCCCCGTGATATGCCAGTTATAGCGCGCTACCACAATGCCGATAGTCAGTCCGGCACCATCCAACCGTGTGACCGGCTCAAGTTCGTAATTTTGTAACATAAGCACTCTCACTCTGTTCAAATCTTATTGGGCAGGTTCTATCAGCACAGCTATCTCGGACATATCCAGCCAGTGGCCCATGCGCTCCTGCTTGGTTGCCAGGTAGCGACTGCTGCTGGCGGTGGGCACGATTTGCAAGGGAACACGCTCGACAGCAATACCACCCTGCGTTACTGCCAACACTTTATCAGGATTATTGGTAAGCAGGCGCGCATGAGTGACCCCCAGGTCGCGCAGGATGGCAATGGCGGCGTGATAGTTGCGCGCATCGACCGGATAGCCCAGCCGTTCGTTGGCCTCTATTGTATCCAGGCCGCGCTCTTGCAACATATACGCCTGGAGTTTACCCGTCAGACCGATGCCGCGCCCCTCCTGCGGTAAATAGAGTAAGGCACCGCGCCCCTCCTGCGCGATCATATCTAAGGCGCGCTGCATCTGGGCCTGGCAGTCGCAGCGCTGTGAGCCGAATACGTCGCCAGTCATGCAGGCGGAATGCAGGCGAATCAGCGGGGGTGTGCCATCGGGTATCGCCAGATTGCCGAGCGCCATGACGTGAATATCCTGCCAGGTCGCCAGTTCACGATAGTGCAGCAGGCGAAAGACGGCTCTGGCAGTGGGTAGATGCGTCTCAGCCACGATTTTCACCTTATGTTCACGGCGATAGCGCGCGATGTCATCCACCGTCACAACCGGCAATTGCCACTCCTGGAGCAAAGCCTGCAATTTCGCCCCTCGTGCCGCTTCGCCATCACGGTCTAAAATCTCGCAGATAGCCGCGCCCGGCTCCAGGCCGGCCAGCAGCATAAGGTCAACCGAAGCTTCAGTATGCCCGCGCCGTTCGAGCGTGCCACCTGGACGCGCACGCAGAGGGAAGACATGTCCCGGTTGCACCAGTTCGTCGGGGCGCGTCGTCGGGTCAATCAAGGCACGAATGGTACGGGCGCGGTCAGCAGCAGAAATACCCGAACTGGTGCCGTAGCGCGCATCGACCGAAGCGGTAAAGGCCGTCCCCTGTAACGGTTCGCCCATGCGCTCGGCTAAGGGCAAACGCAAGGCATCAACGCGCTGACCAGAAAGCGCGACGCAGACTAGCCCGCAGGCCTCATGTACCATAAAGTTCACCGCTGCTGATGTAATGTGCTGTGCAGCAATGCACAGATCGGCCTCGTGTTCGCGCTCCTCGTCGTCGCAAATCACCACCATCTGTCCCTTGCGCACCTGCTGTATGGCATCAATGACACGCTGCTCGCTCTCACGCGCGGACTGACTTACCTGCATTCCTGGTAGCTCCCTTCCATGAATTTACTCAACCTGGCCCGGTCGTCAGGAGTAGTACATACAGATGACCGCTCATTAGTTTGTAATTGATAAAGCAGCGCAGGTATCTTGCCTGCGCTTACACGCAGAACGCGCACAGCCGGTTGAGAACATAAAGCGCCGCGCTGGATGCTTGTTGGCTCGTGGTGCATAACAGTAAGATCATGCATAGAAACCCCGCCTTTGCTAAGACGTTATACCTGTATAACGTTATAAACGGTCATGCCTGCTCAAAAAACGGGGTAATGTGTATAGGAGGAACAACATGCGGATAGTGTGAATCGCAAACCAGGTACGTAGAAGCACCTGTGCAGCACATTCACAGCGAAAACTGGCATGTCTGTCTTCTCCCATCCGGACTATACCGTCGGCCCTGGAACTTCCCCAGATCATGCCCCTAAAGAGGCTCGCGGGCTATACCGCCGATTGGGACTTAGAGAGCGTGCCGAAGCACCCTCTCTTCACCCTACCCCGAAGACAAACAACATATGATAAGTTGTACTAAGATCATAGTGCCGATAGACGCACTTTGTCAAGACCACAAAGCAGGCACGTAGGCAAGACAGCCGACCCTTTATACCTTATGCAGTGTGCCCCCTGTCATCAGCACGCCCAACTGCTCCTCGGTAGCGTCGGGATTGACGATATCGACGATGCGGCCTTCATACATAACGGCGATACGGTCAGAGAGCGAGCGAATCTCGTCCAGTTCGGCGGAGACGAGCAGGACGGCTTTGCCTGCGTCGCGTTGCTCGATCAGGCGGCGATGAATGAACTCAATGGCCCCGATATCGACGCCGCGTGTGGGTTGCGCGGCGATCAGCGCCACCGGATTGCTGGCAAGCTCGCGCGCTACAACCACCTTCTGCTGGTTGCCGCCGGAGAGCGCACGCGCCGGTACTGCCGCCGAGGGCGTGCGCACATCGAAATCTTTGATTAACCGATTGGCCCAGGCTTGAATCTGCTTGAGCAGCAGGACAAAGCCGCGCCAGGAGAATTGCGGCCAGCGCTGCCGACCCAGGATGGTGTTGTCCTCAATCGAATCGGTTAGCACCAGGCCACTGCCACGCCGGTCTTCTGGAATATGCGCCAGGCCAACCCGTCGTACCGCCTGCGCGCCGAGAGTGGTAATATCCTGCTCCACACTTTTGCCACCCTGCATAACCGTCAATGTAACCTTGCCACTCGTGACGGGGCGCATGCCGGTCAGCACCTCAACCAGTTCGCTCTGGCCGTTGCCCTCGACGCCCGCGATGCCCAGAATTTCACCGGCATGCACATCGAAGCTCACATCTTGCAACACTTCCAGGTCACGATCTGATCGCGCGTGTAGATGCTCGACATGGAGTACAACGGGACCGGGATGGGCGGGCGTCTTCTCCACGCGCAGCAGCACCTCGCGGCCCACCATCATGCGCGCGATCTCGGCCTGATTCGTTTCCTTTGTAATCAGCCCACCCACATTCTTGCCACGCCGCATCACCGTGACTCTATCGGTCAACTCCAGCACCTCGCGCAACTTGTGAGTAATAAAGATGATGGTCTTGCCTTGTGCCACCAGACCGCGTAGCACGCCAAAGAGTTCATCGGTTTCTTGCGGCGTCAAAACGCCGGTCGGCTCGTCCATGACCAGGATATCTGCGCCGCGATAGAGTACCTTGAGAATCTCAACGCGCTGTTGCAAGCCGACAGAGAGCTTCTCGATACGCAGATCAGGGTCGATGGGCAGGCCATACTGGCGGCTTAGCGCCTGAATATCGGCTCTGGCCTTGCGCACATTGTAGGGTGCGGCCAGCCCACCGGGTTCGCGGCCCAGCACGATATTCTCCGCTACAGTGAGCGGCGGGATGAGCATGAAATGTTGATGTACCATGCCGATGCCGAGCCGGATGGCGTCACGCGGCCCATTGATATGCGCCAGTTGTCCATTAATATAGATTTCGCCACTATCAGGACGTACCAGGCCATAGAGAATATTCATTAGCGTCGTTTTGCCCGCGCCATTCTCGCCCACCAGCGCATGAATTTCGCCTTTGCGCACGGCAAGGTTGACATGATCGTTGGCAACCACGCCTGGCCACGCTTTATAGATTTCGCGCATCTCAACGGCTAACGGCGCATCCATGTCGGCAACCAGCGTACTGGCTATCTGTTCTTGCATATGCCTCATCCTTCCTATTCTGTGCCCGGCTCATAGGGAATGCCATCGGCAGCCGGTGGAATGGTGCGACCGACGAGGCCGACGAGGGCGATCAGCGTCAGCAGGTAGGGCAGGATGCTGAGCAAATTAGGGGAGACGCCGGTGCTTTGCAAACGCGGACTTAACGCCTCGCCCAGACCAAAGACTAAACAGGCTCCGGCGGTGCCCCAGGGTGTATATTTGCCGAAGATCATGGCTGCCAGCGCGATAAAGCCCGCCCCCGCCGTCATGTTGGTGACGAAGTTGCCGGAGATGCCCTGCGAGAGATAGGCCCCCGCCAGACCGGAGAGCAGGCCGCTCCCAACCACGCAGCAGTAACGCACCAGACGCACATTGACGCCCGCCGTGTCTGCCGCCTGTGGATGCTCGCCCACGGCGCGAATGCGCAAGCCAACATTGGTGTTAAAGAGCAGAAACTGAATGCCGATCAGAATCAGGATGGCAACATAAAAAACAATGTTCTGCTGAAAGAGGACCGGGCCAAGAAAGGGGATATGGGAGATCGGCCCTAAAGAAACATTGTTGAGACGTAGATTATTATTCAAGTGTGGCACACCCTGGCCAGACTGAAGCGAGAGATAATCCGTCAGGCCCAGCGCCGCCAGGTTGATGGCGATGCCGCTCACAATCTGATCGGCCTTGAAGTTGATAGAGACGATAGCGTGGATCAGCGCCATCAGGCCACCGGCCACCATCGCGCCCAGCACGCCGATGAGCGCATTATGCGCGGACAGCGCGATCACCACACCGGCATAGGCTCCGGTGAGCATCATGCCTTCCATCGCAATATTCACCACGCCACTGCGCTCGGAGATCACACCGCCGAGGGCCGGGAGCAACAAGAGCGCACCAAACTGAAGCGAGGCCGCCCATAAATCGCTGCTCAGTAGAACATGTAGTAACGTTTGAAAGAACATGCTTCACTCCTCTTCACCTGAGATGAGCGTCGCGTCAGCGCCCTGCTCTGCACTTTCGCCAGTTTGCCCGTTCTGCCCATTATCGGCAAGCCCGTTTTCCGGCAAGGGAACGACCGTTGCGCCCATAATGGCCGGCACCAGTGCGGGACGGCGCGAACGCCCCGACCAGCGCGCCCATGCGCGCTGAATGGAAGGCAGGAACTCGGCGGCAATGCTGAACAGGACAAGCGCCTGAATAATGTACACCAGATCACCGGGGATGTTGGCGTTGATCTGCATGAAAGTACCGCCCTGGCGCAGACCACCGAACAGGAAGGCGGAGATCAACACGCCAATGGCGGTGGTGCGTCCCAGGAGCGCCACCCCAATGGCATCGAAGCCGGTAGGATCGATGCTAAAGGTAGTGGCAATCAACTGATAGGGGAACTGACCCATCAGGTGGATGGCACCGGCCAGGCCGGAGAATGCGCCGGAGATCGCCATCACCAGAACTATGTTGCGTTTTATCGGAATACCAGCATACTTAGCCGCCTTCTGGTTCTGTCCGATGACGCGAATCTCATATCCTAACGTCGTGCGCGTGGTGATGAACCAGTAGACGACGAGGGCCAGCAGCGCCAGGAAGATCGTCATGTCCGCCGGATAAGAAAGCGGGTTGGCGATTTTGGGTAGGAAACCGCCAAACGTCTGGTTATAAAACTGCACGAGTGTGGGAATGGTGGCTTTCGGCGGTAGAGGGGGTGTCTGGTCGGCCTCGTTGGGGGCCTTAAATGGGCCGTCAATCAGGTAATCGGTGAAATAGAAAGCGATCCAGTTGAGCATAATCGTCGTAACGACCTCGTGCGCTCCGCGCCACGCTTTAAGCAAGCCCACAATACCACCCCAGATTGCGCCCGCTATCATACTGGCGATGAGCATGAACGGGATAAGGATAATGGAAGGCAGGAATGGCATCTTAAAGGCAATAATCCCGGCGGTGGTGGCCCCAACAGCGAGTTGGCCCTCTGCGCCGATGTTGAAGAGACCGGCACGAAAGGCGAGAGCGACCGAGAGACCGGTGAGGATCAATGGGCCAACGCGCACAAGCGTAAACGAGAGGCTCTGCGGATCACCAATGGAGCCTTGCACCAGCGAGGCATAGGCGGCAAAGACAGCATTGAGGCGATCACCCGGCGAGCCTGGGGTAGTGATGATGATAACGATGCCACCAGCGACGATGGCGAGCAGCAAGGCAAAGAGCGGGCGGGCCAGCGCAGAACCAAGCCTGCGCATCCACGCCGTAAACCGTAACGCGACCGGGCGCTGTTCAGACCCCCGGCGCGGTGCTGATGACGCGGCCATAGAACGTTCTCCTTACAGGGGAGCAGACGATACGACGAAATAAGATACCGCAACAGGGTATCCGCGATTTGTTCCCTAGTATACCACAGCCATTCAATCAGATAGCTACTCAAGGGTGTGCGTCAACATTTTGCACAAGCAGCAAGGCGACCG